>NZ_JAYKTV010000003.1:0-178899 GCF_036913575.1 Companilactobacillus sp. HBUAS59699
ACCTGTTCCCATGCCGAACACAGAAGTTAAGCTTCTTCACGCCGAAAGTAGTTGGTGGGAAACTACCCGCGAGGATAGGAAGCTGCCACGCAATTCGTTGGAGGACTGTTAATTCAGTCCTCCTTTTTTTTGTCGTCTATTAATCTATTTCTATTTTCTATACGAACTTTATATGGAACTTTTTTGTCCAAACGTGTTACCATTGGCGTATTGATTCTAATAAACAAACCTATGAGGTGAGACGATTGCGTCAAGAAAGATATCAACGATATCATAAAAAGTCACACAAAAAAACTATTTGGATAACGTTAATTACGGTATTAGTTCTAATAATCTTAGGCATAATCTTTTTCTTCCCTTTAAACAATACTATTAGAAATATTAGTGGTGGAAATGATACTGCTTCTGATAATATGGTCAAAAATGAATTGATCAAAAAAGTTGATTCAACTAAAAATGGTGATCTGGCCCATGATAAACGGGTCGATAAGGCTGCAGCTACTTTGAAAAAAACTAAGATGGCTGATATTATTGCGGCAGCGAATGATCAGAAGAAAGCCGCTACTATGTTGCAACAGAATTCTTCTTTAACAACGTCTCAGGCGAATGCAGCAGCTAAAAAGATCTTCTCTGATAGTAAATATGATGGTTTGCGACAAGCAGTGAATAGTGGTAATTGGTATTCAGCCTATAAGCAATATAAGACGCTATCCAATAATGGATCACTGACAGAATTAAGAAATAGTATTAGCACAAAGTAAAAGATTGCTACTCTCTAATGAGAATAGCAATCTTTTTATTTAAATGATGAATGTATTAGCTTTTGGATTGATCATGCCACGATCATAACGACCAGTTATCATGTAAGGCATTGTTTCCTTGGCATCGACATCAGCTAACTTGATAGTGTTGTGCATGACTGATGTGTCGATGTGTACCCAAGCTGCACCTAATGGCTTCAAAACTGCTAGTTCTCCAAATGGATCATCATCAGTTGAACCCAATTTGATGTCTAACTTACCAGCTTCAAAGCTGTCGGTTACGGTCGTGCTTTGAGTAGCAACGAGTTTAACATTTGAGAAGACGTTACTTCCATCTTCTACTTGATCCATGTCCCAAGTATAGAACATGCTAGCTGTTTCGGCTTGTGAGTTTAGAACTGATTGTGGATCAAATACTTGATGGCCTAATTTTTCATCATTGTATTCGCCCTTTTCCCAATGAAGATCTAATAGGGTCTCACCGTGACGAACTACTTTAGCAGTTGCGGAATTGTCATTTCTTCTGATTTGAACACTGTCGGCGATTTTCTTAGGAATACCAGCACCTTCACGTCCAGCGATTACAGCTGCTTCAGCGCCTGGTCCATCCAGCATCAAGGTGAACGGATAGGCACCGATCATTTTGTCGTTGAAGTTCGCTAGTACATAGAGAACTGCTTCCATATATGTAGGTCCAAAACTAGGTTTTCCCATTTGAACTACATAGCCGCAGACTACTGGAGCAACTAGTTTTAATGGTTTTGGTAATAATTTTTTCAAAACCTTTTCGGGTGCTGCATATGAGAATAAGAGTCCTTCTTGATCATCCATTCGTGGTAATGTTAAAAAATTCTTTACGTCATCATCTGATACTAAGAAGCTTGCCATATTTTTGACCTCCTACATTAATCCATCCATAACATGTACGTCTGGTTTGTCTCCGTTTACGATTCTCTTTACACGATCACCGATCATAGTATTGAATACTGGGTGAGTCAGGATATAGAATTCGTCATCTTCTAATGCTTGGAAGACGGTCGTAGCAATCGAATCGATCGGCATACCGTTCTTAATAACAAATTCAGCAATTTTTTGGCCACCTTTGAAGGTATCACTTGTGTAATATGGATCGGTTGTGTCAGTGTATTGAGCTGGTCTGTGTTTTTCAGTGTGATATAAGTCAGTTTGCACGAATCCTGGGCACATGACGTGCATTTCAATATCAGCATTCATTCTTTGTAGATCATAAGCTGTTGCTTCTGTCATACCGACACTAGCAAACTTACTTGCATGATACGCAGGCATTCCTGGTGTATCGATCAATCCAGCAATTGAAGCAACGTTTAAAATTGCACAGTGTGTTTTTTGTTTGAGCATGATAGGAATGATGCGTTGCATTGCATAGACTTGACTCATCAGATTGACATGCATGATCCACTCCCAATCACGGCTAGGAAGTTCCCAGACTCTTCCTGGCAAAGCAATTCCGGCATCATTGATCAGTAGGTCGATTTGATTAAATCTCTTCATAGCTTGTTTAACAGCTTTGTCGATATCTTCTTCTTTGGTTACGTCGGCAGGAATCATTTCCACTTGAGCACCCATGTCGGCGACTTCTTTATAGACACGTTTGAGTGCGGGTTCATCGATATCTAATAGGACTAGTTTCATGCCACGGCGTGCGCCTTCTTTGGCAATTTCAGTACCAAATCCATGAGCGGCACCTGTTAGAAACATTACTTTATCTTTGAAATCCTTCATTATTACTTCTCCTTCCTAGCACATTTCTGGTTCGAAAACATAAGCTTTAGTATAGCCATCTTTCATTGCATCGGCTATTTGTCCACTTGCACTTGCGTCACCGATCAACTTGGCTTGGTCGAAGACAGCTACGAATGGATCGGTGTCAGTTGTATCTGGAGTAACTCCTAATGCTAGTACGACTGTATCAGCAGGGATTCCCATCATACCGTGGTCGATACTATCCATGACTTTGATACCGGTATCTCCAGCTCCGATCATTTGTTTGTTAACTAAGATAGTTGGATTCAATTTCTTGAGACGTGTCATTTCATCCATTAATAGAGTTGGATTCATACCTGGTCCAACGGCTTTTTGTTTTTCAACGATCGTTACTTCATGTCCTTCTTCAAGGAGTTTTTCAGAAGTTTCTAGTCCAGTCATACCTGAACCGACAACAACGACTTTACCGCTGACTTTGGCTTTGCCCGCTAGATAGTCTTCGGCAGTAACAACATTCTTGCCGTCCATACCTGGAAGCATTGGAATAATTGGTTTAGCACCTGATGCTAAGAAGACACCGACAGGATTTAGAGCTTTGATACCAGCAACTGTAGCTTCTTCATTGAGGTGTAACTCGATATTTTCTCTCTTGTTGACTTGGTTAATGATATGATCTCTGAATAATTCGATCTTGTCTTTTAATGGAGGAACGATAGCAAGATTCAATGTTCCGCCAAGATGTTCATGTTTATCGAATAATTCAACCTTGAAGCCACGGTCTGCCAATGTCTTAGCAGCTTCCATACCGCCAGGTCCACCACCGATGACAACGACTGTTTGTCCGTTACCATCTTTTGGCAATGCTGAAAATTCTCTTTCACGGCCAGCTCTAGGGTTAACAGCACAAATGGCATGTTTGCCTTCGCTCAGGGCTTGGAAGCAGAGTAAGCAACCGATACAAGTTGTGATTTGATCTGATTGTCCGGTACGTGCTTTGTATGTCCAAGCAGGATCTGCCAAACTGGCACGAGCGATACCGATGAAGTCAGATGCATCTTCTTCTAGTAATTGTTCAGCGAATTCTGGTGTCTTGATGTTATCAACGGCAATAACAGGGACTTTGACGTTTTTCTTGATAGTAGTTGAAAGATTCTTCTTCCAGCCTTGTGGATATGAACCTGGTTCAATGATCGTTGGTGCACTTTCATAGATACCACTGGAAACATTAATTGCGTCAGCACCGTAACTCTCTAGTGTCTTAGCAACTTTGACGGAATCATCGATCTTCATACCGCCGTCAACGAATTCGTCAGCTGAGATACGAACACTGATAGGGAAATCTTGGCCACACATGAATTTGATTCCAGAAATTATTTCTTGCACGATTCTGAGACGGTTGTGGAAGCTGCCGCCGTAACGATCAGTTCTGTGATTTGAATATGGAGAAATAAATTGATTTAGTAGGTAGCCGTGTGCACAGTGTAGTTCAACACCGTCGATACCGCCGGCTTTGGCGATCACAGCACCCTTGATGAATTTTTTGACCATTGCTGTGACTTCATCAGTGGTCATCTCACGAGGTACTTGTTTAACAAATTTGTCAGCAATAGCGGATGCAGAAATCATCTTCTTACCACCGATCAGACTTTCGTTAGTCTCACGGCCGGGATGATGCAGTTGGACGAAAATCTTACAATCGTATTTGTGGACTGAGTCAGCTAATCTTTGTAGCTGAGGGATGACCTTTGGATCTGTGACTGATAATTGTTTGTAGGTAGCAACACCAGTTTCATCGTCAACACGTGTTACTTCTGTGATGATCAAACCAACACCGCCACGTGCACGTTCTTCGTAGTGACGGATGATATCATCACTTGCCTCACCATTTAATTCGGCTAATGATACGCCCATGGCTGGGAAAACAACACGGTTCTTTAATTCTAGTTTTCCAATATGACCATTTGTGAACATTTTCTTAAATTGGGTCATTTAAAGTGCCTCCTTATCGTAGAAACGTTTTCATTACCGTCTTTACAATAAACTAGGGCGTTGCTATGATAAAGATACTTAGTGAATATAATTGAATTGGTTTAGTTGTGCATCTTGCACAAAGTACTTGATATTATTGGCTTGTAAGTAGACTATTTATTTAGAATATTAAATTGGTAAATTTGATCAACTCAAGAAAGTGTGAAAAAAATGCAATTTAGTGAACTTATTAACAATTTGTCGCAATATTTTGTAATTGGTCACATCAATGTTGCTGGTGAAACTGACATCAAAAGAATTCAAATTAAGCCACAAAAGATCCAACAAAAAAATCCTGATATTCTTTACATAGGTAAGGATGAAAAAAATGGACCGTTGGAATTATTGAATTTTAACGATAATTCAAAAAATTCAGCGGTAGTTTTGTGTCCCTGCCAAGTTAATCAAGTTGATAATGTCTTGAGTAATGAACCGCTGATTCAAGTCTTCAATCAAGCTAATACGATTTTGGAACAAGTTCAAAATCAAAATAATGCGATTACTAATTTGGCAATGGAAGCTGTGACCGATGATCCGAAGACTAGCATCAATCGAGTCGCTGAAATGTTACATAATACTTTGATGATCATCGATCCGCGTTATCAAGTGTTGCTGTACTCTGATCTGTATGGTTTTCCGGATCCATTGTGGAGCAAGATCTTGAAACAGGGGTATTGCGATTATGACTTCATTACTGCCGTCAAGGAGATTGTCCGTACTGAGTCGGATTATAAGCAGGCTGTCTATGATGTTCCTTGTCCGAAGTCCCCGTATCATCGGCAGGTTACTAATTTATATAATAAGAATAATCTGGTTGGCTTCTTGGTCATGTTTGACGATCAATCACCTTTTGATGATCAATCGAAAGACTTGTTGCCAAAGGTAGGGAAGGTCCTAACTAGTCAAATCATTCGTAATCATTTGAGTGCACCAACAGAATCTAATCGTGATAGGTTGTTGAACGTATTGTTGACTGAACAGCAATCTATCAATGTAGAGAATATGTTTGCTAGTCAGCAAGTTGAACTACCTGATGCGATGGTTCTATTAGCGTGTGAGCCACTGACTCAACAGTCTTTGACTGGCATTCAACAACAATTAAAACACGGCTTGAATGCCTATTTCCCACGTGTTTTATCGACTATTTATCAACATCACTGTTTGGCGTTATTACCGATCTCACTCAGTGACTACCATAGTGAGAAATTTAAAAATCTCTTATTGGAAGTGTCTCAAAGAGCACACTGTAATATTTTTGTGTCTAATTTTTATACCAAACCGACTGACACTAAGGCTGCCTATACCGTCTGCAAGCGCACGATCAAGCTTAGTCAAGCCGCTGATCCAGTGACATTTTGTGAAGATCAGTATTTTGAATTGATGCTAGCAAGAATCAATCATGATGCTATTTTGCCATTTTTCGTCAATCCTGCTTTGCAAGAGTTGGAAAAATACGATCATGAAAACGAAACTGAGTTGGTGCCAACATTATTGAATTATTTGCAGTGCGACGGTAATTTATCCCAGACAGCTAGTGATCTATTCATTCACCGTAACACGCTGCACAATCGAATTGAACGGATGGAAGAATTGACTGGCTTAGATTTGCGGGATGCTAATACGAGATTCAAGTTGTATTGTAGTTTTCGTTTGAAAAATTATATTAGTTGAATTGATATAACTTATGATTATATATTTCGATAAATAATAAGTATTATATATGTCTTCATTTTTGTATTACGATAATCTTTGTTTATGACGGTGGGAAAATCCTAAAAGGCTGCACCTGTATCAAACGACGACAAAAACATAAAGTAAAGATACAAAAAGTCTTGCCTTGAAGTCAGCTTTAAGGTGTTAAATGATAATTGTGATACAAATGGAGGTACGTAGATGACTAATTATGAAAACAAATTATTTACAGGTGAACGTTCATTGTTTGGTGAACATAACGCTGTAATTTCTAATACAACTTTTGGTGAAGGAGAATCTCCACTTAAAGAGAGTCGCAATATTGAAATTGATAATACGATCTTTAAGTGGAAGTATCCACTTTGGTACAGTAAGCATATCGATGTGGACCATTCGATTTTTGAGACGATGTCTCGTTCAGGTATTTGGTATACTGACGACATCAAGATAACTAATAGTGCTTTACAAGCTCCTAAGTTATTCCGTCGAGGCAAGGATATTGAATTAACTAACGTTCATTTTTCTGATGCTGAAGAAACTCTTTGGAGTTGTCAAAATATCAAATTAGATCATGTTCAGGCTACTGGTGATTACTTTGGTATGAACAGTGAAAATATTCGAGTTGATGATTCTAGTTTTATCGGTAATTATATTTTTGATGGTGCCAAAAATGTAGAAGTACATAATTCTACTTTTGTATCAAAAGATGCTTTTTGGAATTGTGAGAATGTTACGGTTTATAATTCAACTATCAACGGTGAATATTTGGGCTGGAATACTAAGAATCTAACTTTGATCAATTGTACGATTGAAAGTGACCAAGGTCTTTGTTACGTTGATCATTTGGTTATGAAAAATTGTAAGTTATTGGAAACTGATTTGGCATTTGAGTATTGTTCAGATATTGATGCTGAAATCACTTCAAGTATTGTTAGTGTTAAGAATCCAATCAATGGTAAGATTTCTGCAGAGTCAATTGGCGAGATTATTTTTGATGATGATGAGATTGATGCTGATAAGACTGATATTAGTGTTGCTGAACATGTTGATAGTAAGTAATACTGCCGATTCCGTCTCCGTTAAAAAGCGCAAAATCCGCACTGGGACCGGCTCAAGCCAAGGTCTTGACCCTCAATTCTGAACTTTGCGTTTTTTATCTCCGACTAGTTGTTGTTATATATTGGGTATTTGGAGATAATATGCCGCTTCCGGTCAGTAGTAATTCCATCTGTGGTGGGACCGATTTGAGCCACAAAGCGGTCTCAAATCTTGCTTTCTTGCTTTGCTAAAAACGCAAATCAAGAAAGACATCCAGTGCTGTAAATGTGGAAAATCACCACATTAACACCACTTTTGCCACGGATTCCATTACTGCTGACCTCCAGCTAGTTTTATTAATTACATATAAAAATTGGTATACTTTTTAAATAGCTATATTTTGGGATTCTGAGATATAGTTATTTTTTTATTCTAAAATTTAGGTACAAAAAAATCTCTTTGTAATTTATCAAATGAATTTATATTTATTCATTTAATAATTACAAAGAGATTATTACTATTAGAATTACTAACGGTAGCTAAGAGATATTAATCAGTAAGCAAAAATCAGCTGGCAGAGGTCAACAATGGAATCCGCTGTGCACGTGTACTAAGCGATTTATCGCTTAGTACACTGGACGACTTGGTGGAAGACTACAGGCTTCCAAGCGAGGTCGAAGATGAAGACGGAGACCGGTCCCGCGTCAAATGGAATTGTTGACCTCTGACAGCGGCATCCAACCACAAAGGCTACTTCAGAGAATATTCAACAGCCAATTCAGCGATAAAGGCACTGAAATCTACATCATCATTCATTGGTGGAACTAGTTTGTATTTGTTGCCACCGCTGGCTTTGAAGGTTTGATAATTCCTGATGCCATCTTCCTCAAGAGTCTCTAGGCAATCTGCTACAAATGATGGGGTAACTATTAAGACGTTCTTTTTTCCTTCAGCAACTAATTTAGGGAGTGTCTCTTTGAGGTATGGTTGCAGCCACGGCATGGGGCCGAATCTTGATTGATAAACGGTCATGATCTGATCCTCAGGAATATTCAATTTGGCTGATGTGGCAGCAGTTGTGGTAATGCATTCTGCTTGATAGGGATCGCCATGTTTGACCATTGATTGTGGGATGCCGTGATAACTGAAGATCAATTGGTCATAGTCAGCTCTGTCCCATTCTTCTTGAATTTTCCTTGCCAAAATATTGATGTATTCAGGTTCATTGAAGAATTTTTTGATGATCGTGATAGGAACATTGGCGGATTTGGCCTTAGCGATAATAGTATCGTGGGTACTCTTAGTGTATTGCGGAAATAGTGGTAACACGATGGTATTCTCGCAACCATCAGTGTGCATTTGTTGTAATGTGTCAACGATGTCAGGTTTGCCATAGGTCATTGCAGTTTTTACTTGCCAGTCAGGCAGTAATCGCTGAACTTCTTTTTGAATCTTGTCAGTGTAATAGATTTGTGGTGAACCTGTTTCCGTCCAAATGTGTTGATATAACCCAGCTGAATACTTGGAACGAAATGGTAGGATCATGCCGTGTAGAATCGGCTTCCAGAGTAATTTTGGCATTTCGACGACATTTTGATCACCTAGAAAGTCGTGCAAAAATGGTTTGACGGCTTCCGGTGTGGGAGCTGTGGGTGATCCTAGATTAACTAGTAAAAGTCCTTTAGTCATAGTCTTGTAATCCTTTCCAAAAATGTTATTAAAGCTATCATAGCATAATATTTTTAATAAGTTCTTGACAATAAGTGAACGACCGTTTAGTATAGTGACATGCGAAAGATAGATGAAACAAAGAGAAAATTAGTAGTGCAAGCAGTCTTTGATGTTACATGTGAAGAAGGTATAACTAACTTGTCGATCGGCAAAATTGCTAAAAAAGCCGGCGTCAGTAAAGCAACCGTTTATGTGTACTTTGATAATAAGACTGATATGCTAGGTAAGATTTATTTGGATATCAAGCGGAGAATGGACGATGGGCTGTTTGAACAGATCAATACCTCAGATTCTTATCCAAAACGAGTGCGGATGGCTTTAGGACATTTTGCAAAATTCTTTATATCACATCCAATCGAGTCAGATTTCATGCGATCAATTCAAGCAAATCCTAATCTAGTTGATCCAGAAATACTAAAAACTTCTGAGACGATAGCGAAACCGGTAATGGATCTGTTTAATGAAGGTATTGAGAAACATCTCTGGGTCAGCAACGATCCAGTTATCTTGTTTGCTATTCTATTATCGCCGTTGATCCAAATTATTGAATACTATTATAATAAGAATCAGCCAGTACCGGATGATACACTGACAGAATTATTAGATCTTTTAGTTAAGAATAACTTAGTCGATTAAGTTCGACTTTTTATTTAAATTTTAACTAAACGATTGTTCTTTAAACAAAAAACGAAAGAAGAGATCAATATGACAAAAGTAGCGATTATTACAGGAATTTCATCAGGAATGGGACATGCCGCAGCACTTTACTTCCATGAACATGGATTTGAAGTTTATGGTGGAGCACGTCGTGTAGAGAAATTAGAAGATTTAAAGAACGCTGGTATCCATACACAAAAGTTGGATGTGACGGATAAATTATCATTGCGTGAATTAGTTGATAGAACTGTTAAGGAACAAGGAAAGATCGATGTTTTGGTCAACAACGCTGGTTATGGTGAATATGGTCCATTGGAAGAAATTCCAGTGGAAAATGCACAGAAGCAATTCGACGTAAATCTATTCGGTATCGATCGAATCACCCAATTAGTATTACCAGTGATGCGTCGTCAAGGTCATGGTCGTATCGTTAATATTTCATCGATCGGTGGGGATGTTTATTCACCACTTGGCGGTTGGTATTATGCAACCAAGGCAGGACTTGACATGTGGAGTGATGTTTTGGATGAAGAAGTTCGTCAGTTTGGAATTCGTTCAGTGGTAGTTCAACCGGGCGGTACTAAATCAGAGTGGAGTCATGTAGCGATTGATAATGCTAGAAAGAACCTAGCAGAAAATTCACCATATGAACCATTGGTTGGCAAAATCGATAATATGATGTCGAGTGTATTATTTAGCGCAACGTCTGACAATTTGGCAGAAGTATTTTATAAAGCCGCAACTGATATCCATCCAAAGCGCCGTTACTTCAATGCTTGGACTGATCACGCAATGGTTATGTTTGCTAGAACCATGCCCGGCGCTTATAAGTTTGCCGTTAATAAGATGATGAAGTATCTCTAGTTCCAAACCGTCCGCAATTGAATCTTGTTTAAATATGTTACACTAGTCGAAGAAATAAAAAGCATAGGTGAGGGTCTTTGGAAGAAGCAATTAAGATTTTAAGAGATAACCACTATAAGGTGACTAAGCAACGAATGGATCTGATCGAGTTCTTAAGTGATTATACAAATAAATATATTCAGATCAGTGATGTTGATGAATATATGAAGTCGATCTATCCGGGAATCAGTAATAATACTGTTTATCGCAATTTAAAAGAGTTTTCGGATATTGGGTTAGTTGAATATCAAGAGAAGAATAAGACGATGATCAAGTTCCAATGTGACTTCGATCAGATGCATCATCATCATTTTATTTGTTCTAATTGCGGCAAAGTAATCGAGTTGAAAGCTTGCCCATTAAGCTTCTTTACTGATCAGTTACCGGGATGCACCGTGGAGTCTCACGCAATTGAGATTTATGGACTTTGTCCAGAGTGTGCAGCTAAAAAATAAAGCAATAAAAAATCCAATCGATTGATTGGATTTTTTTGTTATAAGAATACGTATATACATATGTATAGCTATTTGTCTGGAATAATGTATAATATCTATTACAATAGTGATGGAGGTAATTACATTATGAGTAAAAAGGTGATTTTAAGAAAATCAGGAAATAGTATGATTTTCACGGTACCATCAGACCTAAAGGATAGCTTAGGTAAAGAATTTACGGTTACCAAAAGGAGTGATGGTAGTGTTTTGTATACTCCTGTGAAGCATCATAATGTTTTTGATAGTTCAGAATTCAAAAATCATGACTTTCAAGCAGATTTACACAATGATCCGGAACTATCAGAATTGAAACCAGTTGGCAAGGAGAAATTGGATGATTAATTTTCCAGTAAAAGGCGATGTAATCGTATTGAACGCTGAACCACATTCAGGAAAAGAATTTGGTGGTCATAATGAGTCTTCTGGAAATGTTAGAAGGCATATGATTGTGATGAGTTCTGATGCGTATAATCGAGCCACGGGTATGGTATTAGCTATGCCAATTACGACTTCTGAAAGACATAGGAATCAACCGGGATATTATCCAATCCTAATCATTGGTGGAAATAGCAACGGAGTGAAAGGTTTTGTTGCATTATGGCAATTACAAAATTTTGATTTCAAATCTCGTAATGGGAAAATTGTGAATAAAATAACTTCAAAACAGTATGATGATTTATTACCATACGTTAAAGATATGTTAGATATTAATTGAATTATTTATTAATCAGTATATTTCAAACCAACTTCAATAAAATATTGAAAAATCCGATTCTTAGTAATTTTACCGACGACCTGAGTAGGGTCGTCTTTTTTTGTGACTGGAAGTGAGTCAACTTGATGTTTGTAGAGTAATTTTCCGACATTGATTATCGACATGTCAGCATTAACAGTTACTAGATTAGGCATACGAGTCATAACCATCGAGGCAATCATTGAATCAGCATCGGCGTTATTGACGGTCACGGCTAGTAAGTCTTTTCGTGAGATCAAACCTAGTAGTTTGTTGTCATTATCCGTGACATATAATGACCCGACATCATTAATGAAGAGCTTGTTGACACATTCTGGCAAAGTTGTATTAGGTTGCACGAAGATTGGTTGGATCAGGATATGGGCGATTGATTCTCCATACAATTCTTCGAAGTCCAAACTGGACTTGGGTAATTGTGAGAATTCATATCCGACTTTAGGACGTGATTTTAAAATCTCCGTTGCAGTCAGTAAACGTAAGTCCCCACGGATCGTAGGCACACTTAGTTGTAGTTTTTCAGCAATCTGTTCACTTGTCATTGGACTTGTTTGTCTGGTCATATCGATAATTTGTTTTTGGCGGTCAGTTAAGTACATGATATCTCCCTAGAATATATGTTGTTATATTAATTATAATATCACGTAGTATTTTTTGGAAGCCTAATTATTAGATAATGCTGCCTGTGCTGCCGCAATTCTTGCTACGGGGATTCTAAATGGTGAGCAAGAAACGTAAGAAATACCGATTTTTTCGAAGAATTGGATCGACTTAGGATCGCCACCGACTTCACCACAGACACCGATTGGCAATTCGGCATTAGTTCCGCGACCACGGTTGACTGCCATGCGCATTAGTTCTCCAACACCTTCAGTATCAACAGTTTGGAAAGGATCGTTAGGAAGAATGCCTTGGGCAATGTACTCAGGCATGAATGACCCGACATCATCACGTGAGTAACCGAAGGTCAATTGTGTTAAGTCGTTGGTACCGAAGCTGAAGAAATCAGAAACTTCGGCAATCTTATCAGCAGTGACACAGGCACGAGGCATTTCCATCATATTACCGATCTGGTATTCAAGAGTGGTGTCATTAGCGATGAGGATTTTTTGAATAGTTTCTTCAACAACATCACGGACCCATTTCATTTCGGATCTTGAATTAGTCAAAGGAATCATTATGTGTGGTTTGATGTCGTATCCTTCTTGATTCAAGCGAATAGCGGCGTTGGTGATAGCTGTGACTTGCATTTGATAAATATCAGGATAGGTTACGGCTAGACGATCACCACGATGGCCAAGCATTGGATTGAGTTCTTTGAGTGAGTCGATACGGCTCTTTAAGGCGTCGACTGTGGTATTGATTTCTTTGGCTACTAATTTAATTTCTTTTTCATCGTGTGGCAAGAATTCGTGTAATGGTGGATCAAGCAATCTGACGGTAACTGATTTGCCAGCAGATAGTTTGTAGATTTGATAGAAGTCATTTTCTTGTAGGGCGAGAATCTTGGCCAATGGATCTTTACGACCTTGTGCGTCTTTGGCTAAGATCAAGCGGCGCATTTGAAGAAGACGTTCAGGTTTGAAGAACATGTGCTCTGTTCTAGTTAAGCCAATCCCGTCAGCGTCAAATTCCAAAGCACGCTGGAAGTCGGCTGGTGTGTCAGCGTTGGTGTAGACACCCAAGTGACTGATCTCTTTGGCCCATTCTAGTAGAGTTGCTAGATCATCATTGATGTTGGCGTCAGTTGTTTCTAATTGTCCGAGGTAGAGATTGCCATTAGTTCCATCGACTGAGACCCAGTCACCTTCATGGATTACAGTTTCATCAACTGTGGCGGTCTTGTTAGGATAGCTAACTTGCAAAGCGTGAGCACCAACGACCCCGGTTGAACCCATGCCACGAGCTACAACGGCTGCATGAGAAGTCATACCACCACGCGAAGTGACGATAGCTTCGCTGACGACCATTCCTTCAATGTCTTCAGGAGAAGTATCTTGTCTCAATAAGACGACTTTTTGATGCTTTTCATCGTGAGCTTTTTTAGCTGAAGCGGCGGTGAAATAGACTTGGCCACTGGCAGCACCTGGTGAAGCTGGTAATCCAGTCGCTAGAATGTGTTGACGTTCCAACGCCTTGTGAGCAAATTCGGAGTGCAACATAGCTGAGATCGATTCCGGTTTGATACGTTTGATGGCTGTCTCTTTATCGATCAAGCCTTCATTAACTAAGTCAACGGCCACTTTAACAGCTGCAGCTGGTGTTCTTTTGCCAGCGCGAGCTTGTAATAAGTAGAGTTTGCCATGCTCAATGGTGAATTCTAGATCTTGCATATCACGATAATGAGTTTCTAATTTTTCGGCAATTTTGGCGAATTGATTGTATATTTCAGGCATCGATTCACGCAGAGTTGAGATCGGTGCAGGGGTACGGACGCCGGAGACCACATCTTCACCTTGGGCATTCAATAAATATTCACCGAAGAGATTTTTTTCACCAGTAGCGGGATTACGAGTGAAGGCTACACCAGTACCTGAATCTTCACCGGAATTGCCAAAGACCATCGTTTGTACGTTGACAGCTGTTCCGAGTGTTTCAGGGATGTTGTTTTGTCGACGATAAACACGAGCACGATTGTTATCCCAGGAAGCGAAGACTGAATCTACAGCAGCGAGCAATTGATCTTTAGGATTTTGTGGGAAAACTTTGTTGGCATTATTTTGATAGATCTCTTTGAAGCGAGTCACGATGTTCTTTAAGTCGGTAGTTGTTAATTCTAAGTCGGATTGATAATTATGGGCTTGTTTAGTTTCAGTCAGCACATTGTCAAAGGTCCCTTCATCGATACCGTAGACGACGTTACCAAACATTGCCAGTAAGCGACGATAACTGTCATAGGCAAATCGCTCGTTGCCGGTGATATTTGCTAGAGCGATGACTGACTTGTCGTTCAAACCGATATTCAAAATAGTGTCCATCATTCCAGGCATTGAAATAGCTGCACCAGAACGAACAGATATAAGTAGTGGATTTGATTCATCATTGAATTTTTTTCCAGTTGAAGCACTCAATCTGTCTAAGGCGTGGTCGATCTCTAACATCAGAGCTTCACTTAATTGATGACTGTTCTGTTGATAAGCGTGGCAAGCTTCAGTAGTGATCGTGAAACCATGAGGTACAGGAAGATTCAAACGAGTCATTTCAGCTAAATTAGCACCTTTACCTCCTAAGAGATCGCGCATATCTTTGTTACCTTCGGAAAAGAAATAAATTTGTTTCATAATATATATAACTCCTTAATTATTAATATGACGTACTAAATAATAATTAGAATATATATGATGTCTTAAATAATTGCAAGCGGTTTCTAAAATTTCACCTATACCAATTAAAAAAGCCTAGCGTTAATCGCTAGGCTTTCGTACGTTTGAGCTGATTTAAGATTTTTTTAGCACGACGTTGAGTTTTTTTATTTTTAGAATTAAGACGTCGTATTGCACTAGACCGATCAAGCTTTTCTGCCATTATTTGTCCTCTTTTTCTAATATTTTATTTAATTGCTGATATTGCGACAACATCCATTCTTTGTAGTTCTTATGAGCCGGTAAGGTCTCCGTTACTTTGAGAATTGGAAGATTGTGTTCCTTCGCTAAGGCAATCATGTTGTCGACAGTCTTACTGTCGGACTGTGAATTATACACTAAAAAGGCAATTTTACCTTCGATTATGCCTCGGCGCATGTTCTTAACAACAGTAGGTGAGGGGTCAGTTCCATTTTCGACCGCTTTTTCAAAATCCTTGTTACCAACGGTAAAACCCATAGCCTTAATAGAATAGTCAAAGACCGGTTCACTGACATAGACCTCTTTATTAGTTGTTGTTTTAGCCTTATTCGTTAATTCAGTCAGTTCTTTTTGGACCGGCTTTAATGAGGCAATGTATTTTTTGGCATTTGCTTTGAAGTACTTCTTGTTGGCTGGTTGTTGCTTACTTAATTCTTGAGCTACCTTGTTAGCCAGTGCCGGCATCGTCTTTGGATCATACCAGAGGTGGGGATTAGCACCAGTTTTTTTGTCGAAAATATTTTTACCTACTTTGATGAAAATACTGTCTTGTTTCTTATCTAACTTGTTCATCCATGAATCGTACCCCAAGCCATTGGCGATAGTCAGATCAGCGTTACTGACATCTTTGGCAATGGCAGTTGTGGGTTCGTAGTCGTGGGGATCAACGCCCGGTCGATCGATAATCGATTCAACCGAACCTTTATTGCCGACAACAGCTTTGGCAACCTCACCATAGAAGTCGGTTGTAGCAACGATTTTGAGCTTATTTGATTTTGAAGCTGAATCAGTAGAGTTTCCACAAGCAGTCAGAACGATACCGAAAAAAGCAATCCCTAGAGTTAGTATTAGAGCTTTGAATCTCTTAAAATGCATCGATAATTCTCCCTTAAATAGTAATTATTACTAATTAAGAATATACGAATCAGAATTAAATGTAAATAGTAATTATTATCATTTACAAATAACTAATTATAAATTAAATATAAGAAATTCATATTTTAACCTTAGTGAATCATCAAGACCCTGGTCTAATAGGGATGCTATAACTTATATATGCTTTAAACGAAACGAGAAATACAGAAAAGATACAGAGGTGAGCTCTTGGCCGAAAAGAAAAAGAAACGCTATTTACATGAAGTCGACTTGATGCGAGTTATTTTTATCGGTGGAGTATTACTCAACCATACGACGACCGCCTTTAAGTCCAGCATGGCAGATAGTTCGTTCAGTAAGTTGTTTTTGGAAGCGACACATTTGTCGCTGCATTTCACCCGTATGGGTTTTATGTTTATGACCGGCTTAGTGCTAGTCCTCAATTACTACAATCGTGATAACCACTGGTTCAGATTTTGGAAGAAACGTTATACCAGCGTTGGAATCCCTTATCTAAGTTGGAATGCCATTATCATGTTGTTCGCCACCGTTTTTGCCGGCGGCACGATAATTTGGAGTGATTATTGGAATCATCTACTCGATGCCTGGTTGCACGGTAATGAATATTACATGTACTACATCGTCGTAACCTTCCAGTTGTACTTGATCTTTCCACTTATCATTAAAATGTTTAAGAAATTTGAAAATCATCATCTGACTATCTTAGGAATCAGCGCCATTTTACAATTAGTGATCACCTTCGGTATCAAGTACTGGTTACCGGGTGTTGATCGCAGCGGATGGCCATACTTGCTAAGTGCTTACGGATTGAATGTCTTCACTTATCAATTTTATTTCATAGCCGGAGCCTTCGTAGCGATTCACTATGACGCCGTTGATGCGTTCATCGAAAAATATCATAAGGCTATTGGCTACACAACAGCTGCCTTAGCACTAGGAACAGTTGGACTGTTTTACTTCGATCAGAAAGTTCTCAAGCTCAGTATGAGTGGAACTTTATCAATCCACCAGCCATTTATTTTTATTTATGATGTTGCCATGATTGCCTTTGTCTTCTGGATCGGACGTCAATACGCACATGCCAGAGGTAATGGCCTACCAAATTGGCTCGATAGAATAA
Organism: Companilactobacillus sp. HBUAS59699; assembly: GCF_036913575.1. Lineage (NCBI taxonomy): Bacteria > Bacillati > Bacillota > Bacilli > Lactobacillales > Lactobacillaceae > Companilactobacillus > Companilactobacillus sp. HBUAS59699. The sequence goes on from NZ_JAYKTV010000003.1 coordinate 17,379, forward strand.
TCAAGAATCTTTCCAAAGTGTCATTTGGATTGTACTTAGTACAAAGCTTACCAGTCTTGACACTGTACGGAATTCTGTCATTATTCAGTGTTCCATCATGGGTAATGCTAGTGATGTTGCCAGTTGGATATGCTTTCGTTTTAGGCGGAGCCTTCTTGATCTCCTGGTTCTGCTACAAAGTACCACCGTTTGGAATTCTCATTGGAAGACCTCAAAAACTCAAAAGGAGTACATTAAATGTCAAAAATAACCAATCAATTAAACCAGCAATTGAAAAACAATCGTGAAAATAATCTTATTAAAGATGAAACTCGTAACTTGTGGTTCACAGGATCAGAAATAAAAGAGGACGTCGAAACAGTTAAAAATGACCTGATCGATTTGAAAGTCGGTCACGGTGATGTCGTTCTAGTATGTATGGAGAATAATGGAGTTTATCCCATCGTTGTTCAAGCAATCTGGGAAGTGGGAGCAGTTGTACACCCGATTTCAGATACGACACCGGCAGCTGAATTACAACAGGAATTGAATGAACATCCCTATGCGGCGATGATCGTAAAGAACGACTTGATCGATGCTGCCAGTTATAATCGCTCTGTCACAATTATCGATGAAGTAAATCTAGCAACGGCACTGCATCTAACGATTATTCGTGACCAAAATGTCTTGGGTCACATTGATCAAGTACCGATGGAAGATGATCTAGCGTTGATCATGAATACGTCAGGAACGACCGGTAAGCCTAAGGGTGTTGGTATCACACATAAATTGTTGAAGAATGCTGTTGATCATGATATCGAAAGTCACAAGATGACTGCAGCTGATACAACGATGATCGTTATGCCCATGTTTCACATCAACGCTCAGGCAGTGTCGTTATTATCGACCAGATTGTCGGGTGGGAAGGTAGTTATTGCACAGAAGTTCAGTGCTTCGAGATTCTGGAATCAAATTCGAGATAATGGTGTGACTTGGGTGTCAGTGGTACCAACGATCGTTAATATCTTGTTGCTGAACGAAAAGGCTAATCAAGCTTACAGCGATGATATTAGATTACGATTTGTTCGCTGCTCGTCATTTTCATTGCCATTAGACAAGTTGACAGCATTTCAAAATCGATTTCACACCATAATCTTGGAAGGGTATGGGATGACTGAGACTGCCAGTCAGTGTACGCTCAATCCCTTCGATGCACCCAAGGTTGGTTCAGCTGGTAAACCATTTAAGACTGAATTGGCAATTTTGATCGATGGAAAATTCCAAGCTGAAGCAGATCAAGTTGGTGAGATCGCAGTTCGTGGAGATCACGTTATCAGTGATTATCTAGAGCCACATCCGGATTCGTTTAGGGATGGATGGTTCTTGACCGGAGACTTGGGTTATCTGGATCGTGATGGTTACTTATTCGTCAAAGGACGTAAAAAAGACATCATCAGTCGTGGCGGCGAAAAAGTCGCACCGGCACATGTTGAGAATTCCCTGAGTCAGCTGGATTGTGTCAAAGAAGTAGCAGTGATTGGAACACCTGATGAATTGTACGGTGAAGCTGTGACAGCAGTTGTCATTGGACAAGATATTCAGAATCAGAATATTGCTCGAAAGGCCATATTAGAACACGCCAAAAAAACCTTGGCAGTCTTCGAACGACCAACCAAGGTAGTTTTTGTAAGAGATTATCCTCGTAATCCTACTGGAAAAGTCTTACGAGTTAAATTACGTGACCAAATCTTAGAAGAAGCGAAAGGTATCGGTGCTTAATGAAAAAGAATAAAAGACGTTTAAAGAAAATACTGATCAGTGTTGTATTGATATTTTGGGCTTGTATCGCCTTTTATGGCTTCAAGCAAACTGATGCCGGAGCTAGTACCTCAGGCTTGACCACCGTTACGATTGGATATCAAAAGGGTGATCCCTTCGATATCGCAAAGCAACGTGGTGAATTCGCCAAGAAAATGAAAGCCAAAGGTTATAAAGTCGTCTGGAAAGAGTTCTCTGATGGCAGTTCCTTAATGCAAGCTCTTAATTCCGGTTCAGTTGACTACGCCAGAACCGGTGATACACCACCTGTTTCTGCACAAGCAGCTGGAACTAAGCTGACCTATGTTGCTGCCGGATATTCCAAAGCTAAAGGATCCGCAATTCTCGTTAATAAGAGCTCAAGTATTTCGTCAGTGGCTGACCTGAAAGGTAAAAAAGTCGCTTATACCAAAGGAACCAGTTCACAGTATATGTTGCTGAAAGCCTTGAAGAAGGCCGGACTTAGTGCCGATGACGTAACTTGGGTCAATATGGATCAATCAGCTGCTAGTGTTGCCTTTTCAAAAGGCAAAGTAGATGCATGGGCAACCTGGGATCCATATACCTCTCAAGCCGAGATCAATCAAAATGCTAAAGTGCTGATCAACGGATCTGGAATCACCAATAATCGAGATTACATTCTATCGACAACTAGCTTTGCGAAGAATAACAAGACGATTACTAAGTACTTGATCGAATACCTGCAGGATGATATGACCTGGGCTAATAATAATCATAGCGAGTTGATCTCCATGATGAGTAAGTCGCTGGGAGTTTCCAAGTCAGTCGTTAAGAAAATGGTTGAACGCCGGACTTATGGTATATCAGCGATGAGTAGTAAATATGTTAAAGAGCAACAGGAGATTGCTGACTTATTCTACTCGGAAGGATTTATTGAGAAGAAGATCGATGTTAGTGATGATGTTGATTTGAGTAGTGAATAGTGAATTTTTTGGTCGATCCGTTGGATCGGCCTTTTTTGGATGAAAAAAGTCGATGTCAATTAGTTTTGACATCGACTTTAAATTATTCCTTTTTATACTGACTGTGATTTTAGAAGCTTTTTGCCAAGAGCACCACCTGGATGGAATGTTGCAAAATTTTCTTTTGTGAATCCCTTAAGTTCAGATAATGTGCATGCGATAGCATCTCCCACAACTAAAACTCCAGTCGAGCTATTTGTTGGAGCTAAATTTAGCTTGTCAGCTTCATGATCAATAGGTATGACTAGCACTTGATCACATTGTTGGGCTAAAGATGAATTTTCATTTCCTGTAAATGCAATTAATTTTGTACCGATTCTTTTAAGAGAAGGAATAGGAGCTAATATTTCTTTTGTTTCACCACTATTTGAAATAAGAATAACTGTATCATTTTCTTGTATCATTCCTAAATCACCATGAACACTTTCTGTTGCATGGACAAAGAATGATGGTGTACCAGTACTTGAAAATGTGGCAGCCAGTTTTCTACCAATTAAGCCTGATTTACCGACACCCATAAAAATCAGTTTTCCCTTTATATTTAATAATGTATTTATAACTGAATCATAATTTTCATTTACATTATTATTGATTTCTTCTATAGCGTCAATTTCACTTTGAATAAAGCCATGAACTAACTCTGAATAATTTTTGGACATTTATATTACCTCCATAATGATTTTCTACCTTCATTCTCAATCAAATATTCATAAACGGTCAATTGTGATTGTTTCCACATTGTGTTTGTAATCGGTTACCAGGTACAATGTTACATACTTCACTATCCTTAGTGAACGCCTATATATCAACAATTTAAGCAAATTAATATTTGTCATGATTGTAATTTATGTAGACTGCTTGCCAAAATATGAAAGCGATTACAGTTGTTTTGGGTCTTAATACGAAATTATAATGAACTCGTAAAAGAAATTGGGCGGTGTTGTTAATGATTGAGAGAATTATACAAGAGGATTTGATAAAACTGAATATTGAGGCTAGTGATTGGAAAGATGCAGTTAAAAAATCTGCACAACCTCTAGTTGATGATAACTACATTACAGATAATTATGTTTCTGAAATAATTAATTCTGTTAATGAATATGGACCTTATTTTGTCATTGCTCCTCATGTAGCATTGGCACATGCACCAAGTGAAGCCGGAGCTGAGTCATTAGCAATGGGTATCTCTACTTTACGACCAGCAATAAAATTCAATAATGCTGATAATGATCCTGTTTCTTATGTGTTTACTTTAAGTGCACCAGATAGTGATTCACACCTTAAGGCAATGCAGGAATTAGTTGGTTTATTATCTGGAGATGAATTTTATAAGGTTTTGGATGAGGCACAGAGTCCAGAAGAGATTTTACAATTTATCAAAGATTCAGTATTAAATAAAAAAATATCCTAATAGGATAGTGGAAGGAAGTACATATTATGGTTAAAGCATTAGTAGCATGTCGTGCAGGAGTTGGATCAAGTTTAATGTTGAAGATTAAATTGAATGAGGTTATTAGTGAACATAAATTACCAGTTCAAGTGGAACACTCATCATTGGATGGGTTGCCAAGTTTCGATGGTCCCATCATTGTTTCATTAAGTGATGTTGCAGAAGAATTAAAAGAACAGGGAATAAAAAAAGAAGTAGTAGGAATTAAGAATATTCTTGATAAAGATGAAATTTATACAAAACTGTCAGCAGCACTAAAAAATATTGGTGAAGAATAATATTAAATAAAATTCCGAGGGGGACGGATGTATGAATTTCTTAGTAAGTTTACTATCTAATCCGGCAATTCTATTAGCTATTGTTTCTTGTATTGGTTTAGTTGCACAACACAAAAAAGGTACCGAGGTTTTAACTGGTACTTTTAGAACTGCTATTGGATTCTTAATTTTCGGTGTTGGTGCCACTACAATGACGGGAACACTACAAAATTTTAACGTTATGTTTCAAAAAGGCTTTCATTTAACTGGTGTTATCGCCTCACCAGAAGCTGCAACCGCATTGGCTCAAGGTAAATACGGATTTGTAGTTTCAGTTACATTAATTATGGGATTTATCATGAACTTGGTATTTGCCAGAATTACACCATTTAAGAACGTATTCTTTACAGGTGGTCATAGTTTATTCTTCGCCTGTGTTCTAGCATTAATTCTTAAATCATACGGATATAGTAATACGATCGCTATTATTATTGGTGGTACATTGTTAGGATTCGTTTCTGCTGCATTACCACAATTGTGTCAACCATTTATGAGAAAAATCACTGGTGGAGACTTTCAAGCTATCGGTCACTTTAATATGATTGGATATGCTCTATCTGGTTTACTTGGTGGAGTTTTCAAAAAGCATAAAGATCAAACAACAGAAAATATTAATTTCCCACAATGGCTATCATTCTTCAAAGATTTCTTAATGGGTGTTGCGGTTGTTATGATTATTATTTTCTACGTGGCTGCTCTTGCTGCAGGTAAGACGGTTGTTACAAAACTATCTGGTACAACAGATTGGCTAGTATTCCCAATGATTCAGGCTCTAACATTTACAGCCGGAATTTCTATCTTGATGACTGGTGTTCGTATGTTCTTGGCTGAAATTACTGCAGCTTTCGTTGCCATTTCAGAAAAGTTCATTCCTGGATCACGTCCTGCTTTGGATGTTCCAACAATTTTCCCATTCGCACCAACAGCTGTTTTGGTTGGTTTCTTGAGTTCATATGTTGCTGGCTTGTTAGCAATTGTTGTAATGGTGTTTATGAAGTTCCCTATCGTTATTATTCCAGCCGCTCATATTTGTTTCTTCTCCGGTGGTACAGCCGGTGTGTTCGGTAATTCAACTGGTGGTTGGAGAGGTGCTGTATTAGGTTCATTCGTAGTTGGACTATTATTAGCTTTCTTACCATTACTTCTATATCCAACATTTTCTGGAATGGGTATTACAGGATCAACATTCCCTAACGTTGATTACAACGTAGTTGGATCATTATTAAACTGGTTCTTAGGTTTAATTCACTAATTCAAATTTTAGGAGGAATTTTAATTTATGGTTGATGTTTCAGGAATCATCGTTGCAATGGTTACACCTCTTGATGATAACCAAGATATTAGTTATGAAAAGACAGCTAAACTGTTGGATCACTTATTAGAGCATAAAATCAACGGAATTTTCATATTAGGTACAAATGGAGAAGCTTATGCTTTAACTCAAGATGAAAAATATGATTTTGCTAAATATGTAATTAATTATGTTGATGGCAGAACAAATGTTTATGTAGGTACTGGATTAAACAGTACTAGAGAGACAATTGAATTCAGTAAAAGAATTGCTACATTGAATCCTGATGCTTTATCTGTTGTTACTCCATATTTTGTTGCACCTACACAAGAGGAATTGATTACTCACTTTGAGAAACTTGCAGATGCAGTATCAGTACCCATTATTATTTATAATATGCCTGGTAAAACAGGTGTTAACGTTGATCCAGAAACGATTGCTGTTTTATCCAAGAATAAAAATATTGTTGGTGTAAAGGATAGCTCTGGAAAAATTGATAATATGAAAGGCTATTTGAAACTGCGTAATGATGATAGCTTTGCAGTTCTATCAGGTTCTGATTCTAAAATATTGGCTCTATTAGAAGCTGGTGGGGATGGTGCCATCGCTGCCACAGCGAACTTATTAACACAGAATGATGTTGATATTTATCAATATTTCAAAGATGGAGATTTGGATAATGCAGAAAGATGTCAAAAACAAATTGAACCATTGAGAGAAATATTACACATGCGTACTACTCCAACAGCATTAAAGGCATCGGTTACCGCTTCAGGTGTTGATGTTGGACCTGCACGTTATCCTGCAAGTATGCCTACTGCTGATCAGGAGGATAAGATCAAAGAAATGGTTAAGTACTATAGGGACAACAAGATTATTTAGAGGTGTATTTTATGAAGAAATTAGATCGAATGAATAGAATTATTAATTCTGGTGCTCTTGCAGTTGTTCGTGCTGAAACGGATAGAGTGGTTGAAATTGCTGAAGGAATTGTAAAGGGCGGTGTAGATGTTATGGAAGTTAGCTATACAATAGCTAGCGCTCCAGAATCGATTAGAACACTGCAAAAGAAATTTGGTGATAAATTACTAGTTGGTGCTGGAACCATTTTAGATGGTCCTACTGCTAAAGATGCAATTGCTAATGGTGCAGACTTTATCTATTCACCTATCTTTGATAAGGATGTTGCAGTATTATGCAATCAATATCAAATACCGTATGCCCCCGGATGTACCTCAGTTACAGAGGCCATTGAGGCATTACGAGCAGGAGCAACATTTGTAAAGATATTCCCTTATGGTGGTATCGTAGGTCCAGACCTTATTAAAACTATGAAAACTCCGATTCCATACTTGCCACTTATCGAGTCGGGCGGTGTAAATGTGGATAATGTAACAGAATGGTTTGAATCCGGAGTTGATGTTGTAGGAATTGGTGGAGCTTTGTCTAAAGGCTCTGTTGATGATATTGCTAAAGCTGCTTCGATATTTAGAAAGAAAATTGACGAGTTCCGTCAAAAATAGTTTTTAAAGCTGTCAGTCTTATATTTTATAATAAGACTGTCAGCTTTTTGCGAATCTAAGAGGGGGAGCTTTAATGTTAGATAAAAAGCAGTTACAAATTATTGATAAACTAATTCAGAATCCAGTTTTGACAAAAGATGAATTAACCAAGAGCCTTTCACTAACTGATCGTCAAATTGAGTATTCTATTGAAAAGTTAAACCAATATTTATCTAGTCAAGGTAAAAAAAATATTGATTCTGAAGGTGTTTATATAACAATACCAAGTGCCACGTATAAGTTTCTATTGAGTATAAGAGTTTCCGATAATTTAACGTCCTTAAAGGGCTATATTTTGAGTACGGAAGAACGTAGACTATTTTTAATTTTATTATTATCAACGAATAATGATTATTTATCGTTAGTACATTTACAAGAGCTACTTCAAGTGAGTCAATCAACGGTTTCAAAAGATTTGAAACAATTAGAAGCAAGTCTTTTAGATGATCAATTGAAAATTAGTTATGATCGGAAAAACGGTTATAAAATAATTGGAAATGAAAATGCTATAAGAAGTTATTTAATAAAATCAGTTGCTAATGAATTAGTTGAGAATAGGGCTGATTTATTAAACGATTTTATAAAAATTAATAGTGATTATAAAATTAAAGACATATTTGATTTAGTTTCCACTTCTTCTAATAAATATAGTATTGATTTTGTAGAGAATAGATTGAGAGAATTTTGTTATATTTTAGTTATAATTTTAAATAGGTTAACTATGAAACCTAATTATATTCCTTCTAAAGCTAAGTACTATGAAATTAGTAAAACGAATGAATTTGCTTTTTCAAAAGAAGTTTTAGAGAAGTTGGGTATAACTAATGTGAATACCGTTAAATATATTACAACAATTGTTTTATGTTTGAGTATAGGTGGTTATGACAACTTAATTGAAGATAAGCATATTTATGATATTACTAGTTCAATTGTAAAAAAGTTTTCAGATATATCAGGAATTAGTTTTGTTGATAATGACAAAGTAGTACATCAATTGTTTACGCACTTTAGATCAATGTATTTTAGGCTTCAATTTAAGTTTCCAATTACAAATCCGTTAACAAAACAAGTTATTCATGAGTATGGTGAGATATTTACCCTTGTTACTCAGGCGGTTGTTCCATTCAGAGAAGAATTGGGTAAGATTCCTGATGAAGAAATAGCGTTTTTGACAATTCACTTAATTGGTTTTATTTATAACTCTAATAGTCAGAAGAAACATTTTCTTTCAGCAGCTATTGTTTGTCCAAATGGAATTGGAAGCTCAGCTTTAGCTTATCTTCAACTAACGAGTCTTTTCCCAAATATAAAATTTCTAATGCCATTTCCTTATGCTGACTTAAATAAACATATAGAAGAAATTGATATGATTTTTTCTACTTTTTATCGTAGTGAGTTATTTGCAAAAGGTAAACCATGCTTTGTTATTAATCCCATTATGACCACAAATGACAAATATTCTATAATGCAAAAAGTTAATAGTGAATTTTCTACTACTGATTTTGTTGTGCCAACGTTAGACTCTGTCATGAGGATTATTAGTAATAATATTAGTGATTCTGATACATTGAATCGAATACGTAAAGAATTATCTGATAATGTATTTAAACCAAAAGCGGTATTTAATAAACATAAAATTTCATTATTGGATGTTTTGAAACCGGAGTTTGTAAGATTAAAATTAAAAGTTACTGATTTTTCTTCAGCCGTTAATATGGCTGCTGAACCGTTATTAAATGAAAAAATTATCGATCAGAGTTATGTCGATGAAATAACTAAGCAGATTGATGATCATGAGTCCAATTTTATTATTGCTCCTGGTATTGCTTTGCCCCATACAAATCCACAATATGGGGCTAAAAAAATAGGTGTTGGTCTTGCAACTTTAGAAAAGCCCATAATTCTGGGTAGTAACAAAAAAATCAAATATATATTTATTTTAAGTGCAATTAATTCTACAGATCACTTAAGCGCACTTCAAGATTTAATGTTCTTATTGAATATGAAAAGCTTCTTAAATTTGTTGGATGATTCTGAGACGACAATTGACGATGTAATGAACTTTATTTACAAACAATTAAATGACTAGTTTAAAAATATTTGGAAACTATGGAGAAAATTGATGGAAGTATACTTTGTCAGACATGGTCAAACTATATTTAATGTAATATCTAGAATGCAAGGATGGTCGGATACACCACTTACTGAGCAAGGAATTGACGATCTGAAGGTAACTGGAAAATATCTTGAGAATACAAAGTTTGATGCAATTTATAGTTCAGATTTAAAGAGAGCAGTAGATACCGCGGAAATAATAAAAAAGGAAAATAGGGAAGATCCCCCTGAGATAAGGGTTAGTGATAACTTTAGAGAAATCTTTTTTGGCTTTTTTGAAGGTTCAGAAGCTGCTAAGACTTGGAATATGTTGGGGAAACCATATGGATGTAATACCCAAAATGAAGTGGCACAAAAATATTCTATTGAATTTGCACGAAATATTTTAAAAGATGCAGATCCAAAACATTGGGCAGAGAATTGTGAAGATTTGGGAGTTAGAATAGATCGTGCGTTTAAACAATTGTTAAAAGAGAACGATGATGATTCTCGAGTCTTGGTCGTAACTCATGGAGCATATATAGAGACTTTATTGTTAAAATATTTTAAATCTTTTTTTGGAGATTCTAGAGCATTCCCTGAAAACGGAAGTATTTCAATTATAAAATTGACTAATAATAATGTTGAATTGAATAAGTTTAATATAATTCCCAGTAGGATTCATTAGCGTACTTAGGGGGCAATCGAAAGGTTGCTCCTTTTTTTTGTTGTTATTTTTGTAAAATCTGAAGCAAAAAATGTGAACATAATTTCATTGATACCGTTTACATATGTAAAAAATGATGCTATTGTATTGGTATCAGATATGAAAGGGGTTTCAAAAATGAAACTATCAAAATACATTGATCATACATTATTAAAACCAGAAGCTACAGAAGAACAAATAGATAAGGTAATCGCAGAAGCTAAAGAATATGATTTTGCGTCAGTTATGGTAAATCCATATTGGGTAAAGCATGTTCATGAATCACTTGAGGGTAGTGATGTAAATACTGCCACAGTAATTGGTTTTCCTCTAGGAGCTAATACAACAGCTATTAAAGTTGCTGAATCAAAGCAAGCAATAGCCGATGGTGTTGATGAGCTAGATATGGTAATTAACATTGGTGAATTAAAGGGTAAAAACTATGACAACGTTGAAAAAGATATTAAAGCCGTTGTTGAAGAAGGACATTCAAATAAGAAAATCGTCAAAGTAATTATTGAAACAGCACTTCTAACTGATGATGAAAAAGTTAAAGCTGCTAAATTAATTATGGAAGCTGGAGCAGACTTTGTTAAAACATCAACAGGATTTTCAACTAGTGGCGCAAAAGTAGAAGATGTCAAATTACTAAAGGATACAGTTGGAGATAATATTCAGGTTAAGGCTTCAGGTGGTATTCATTCTAAAGAGGAAGCCCAAGCAATGATAGATGCAGGTGCTACAAGATTGGGAACTAGTGCAAGTATGAAAATTGTCAATGGCTAGAAAAAGCTAAGTAGGAAAGGATAAATAATGGAAAATACATCAGCAAGTAAGACAAGCAGCCATGGATTTCATCTTTTTAAACTTCATGCAAAACAAATGGATGATGGATATTTAAATAAGATACCAATTTTTCAATTTATTTTGCTTTCATGTCTATTTCCAATGTGGGCTGCCGCAGCAAGTTTAAATGATATTTTAATTACACAGTTTAAAACTATTTTTACATTAAGTAATTTCGCAAGTGCCTTTGTTCAAAGTGCATTTTATGGTGGATACTTTGTAATTGCTATTCCAGCATCAATCGTAATCAAGAAGACATCTTATAAGATTGCAATTTTAATTGGTCTGTTATTCTATACGGCTGGTTGTATGCTATTCTTCCCAGCATCTACCATGGCGACATATAGTGTTTTCTTAGTAGCCTTATTCGCAATTGCTATTGGACTTAGTTTTTTGGAAACGTCGGCAAATACATACAGTTCTTTACTTGGGCCTGAAAAATCATCAACATTGAGATTGAATATTTCACAAACATTCTATCCTGTTGGTGCCGTTACAGGTATTTTGCTTGGTAAGTATTTAATCTTTGGATCTGGTGCTAGTCTTGAAAAGCAAATGAGTGGTTTATCAGGAACAGCTAGAATTGCTTTTGGTGAGCAAGCATTGCAAAAAACATTGCTTCCTTACAAATACATTATTGTTGTATTAATTGCCGCAATTATAATTTTTGCACTAACAGAATTTCCCGCAAGTAAAGTAAAGAGTGATGTTTCTGCTAAGGGTGCCAAAATCACAGAGACATTGAAGTACTTACTTCATAACAAGCCATTTAAAAAGGGCATTTTCACACAATTCATGTATATCGGAATGCAGACGGCTGTATGGTCATTCACAATTCGGTTAGCAATGAGTTTAAATACAAGTATTAATGAGCGTGATGCTTCAACATTCATGATCTTTAGTTATATTGCATTTTTCGTGGGAAAAGTTGTAGCCAATTTCTTAATGAATAAGTTTGGTTCTTCACGAGTACTTGTTTGGTTTAGTATCATCGGATCTATTGCTTTAATATATATTATTTTTGTTCATAATATGACGGCTGTTTATTCCGCAATATTAGTAAGTGGTTTATTTGGTCCATGTTGGGCAACTATATACGCTAAGACATTGAGTACTGTTAAAGATAAGCGCCATACTGAAACAGCCGGAGCCATTATTGTTATGTCGATTATTGGTGGTGCATTTATTCCTTTGATTCAAGGACTAGCTGCTGATATGACTAAATCAATGTCATATTCATTTGTTGTTTCATTAGTATGTTTCGTCATTGTTTTGTTCTATTCATTGGGTCAAGTCAAACAAGACAAGTAGTTAATTTGGTATAGATTAAATTTAATTAGGAGACTTTAAGATGACAAGTACAATTCATTTAACACATAGTTTATTTAATGAAAAACCATTTAAGGTTTTAGAAAATGATAGTTTTTCCGTTGAATCATTTATTTATCCTTCAGGTGTCGAAGGATTGAAGGTAAGTAATTCTCGAGGACATTTAACATTGTTACCATACATGGGAATGATTATCTGGGACGCAATATTTGATGGTCAATCATTGAAAATGAAAGATATGTTTTCACAACCGCTTCCTGGTAAGGGAATTGCTGATACATATGGTTGTTTCCAATTCTCATCAGGTTTATTAGCTAATGGTACTCCTGGACCTGAAGATAATTATCAATTACATGGTGAATTTCCAACTTCAAAGATGGTGGATGCCTATATTGAACTGGATGGTGATTCATTGAAGGTTGGTAGCAGCCATGAATACGTTAAAGGATTTGGATATCATTATTTAGCAAAACCTAGTGTTACTATGCACAAGGATAGTGGTCTATTTGATATCAAGATGAGTGTAACTAATTTATTAAAGGATCAAAAGATGCCACTACAATACATGTGTCATATGAATTATGCATATCCAGAAAATGCAACAATGACACAATCAGTCCCTGATGATGCTTTCAAGTTACGTGAGAGTGTTCCAAGCCACGTTCATCCAACAAAAGAATGGTTGGCATATAACGACGAACTTAAGGCAAGTGGAAAAATTATTAATAAGTTAGATGACTCTAGTCGTTATGATCCAGAAATTGTATTTTTCACAAGTGATTTAACAAAGTTTGCTGATAAGGCTGAATTTAGAATGAATTTGGAAAATGGAAAGAACTTTGTAACTAAGATTACTACTTCGGAATTCCCCATCGTAACTCGTTGGATTTTATACAATAAAGATCAACAAGTAGCAGCGTTCGCACTTCCAGGCACAAGTCGTCCAGAAGGATATCATGCAGCTGAAAAAGCCGGAACATTAATTTTCTTAAATCCATTAGAGGAACGTAAATTCAGTGTAACTACTGGGTTAGAACATTAGGAGGTAAACAGAAATATGAGTGATATTACTGTAATCGGATCAAATATGATAGATTTAATGACTTATTTAGATAGAATGCCTGTTGAGGGTGAGACTGTATCTGCACCAGAGTTTGAAATGGGTTTTGGTGGAAAAGGTGCTAATCAAGCTGTAGCGGCTTCAAGATTAGGATCAGATGTAAGTTTCATTTCTATGGTAGGTCATGACAATTTTGGTAAAGAGCAACTAGAAAATTTTAGAAAATCAGGTATTGATACAACTGGTATTGGTGTTGGTGATTGCAATAGTGGTGTTGCTCCTATTTTTGTTGATCCATCTTCAGACAATAGAATTATTGTTATTAAAGGTGCTAATAATGAATTAACTCCAGAAGTCTTAGATCAATATGAAGATAAGATTAAGAATTCTAAGCTGATCGTGTTACAACAAGAAATTCCGTTGGAAACTAATTATCATGCCATTGATCTGGCTGTTAAAAATGATGTTCCTGTCCTATTGAACCCAGCTCCGGCTAATAAAGATTTGAATTTGAAATATGTTTCTAAAGTGGAATTTTTCTCTCCAAATGAAACTGAATTAGCTACATTGACGGGCTTACCAACTGATAATTTGGATGAAATTAAAATTGCCGCTAATGCTCTTATTGAAAAAGGTGTTGGAAATATAATTGTTACACTAGGTTCAAAGGGAGCTTTGTGGGTAAACAAAGAACATAGCGAAATTGTACCTGGTAAGAAAGTAGCAGCGATAGATACAACTGGTGCAGGAGATTCATTTATTGGTTCATTTGCACATTATTTCACGGAGGGTGAAAGTGTTCCTGAAGCTCTAAAACATGCTAATGAGTATGCAGCTGTTACAGTTACAAGAAAGGGTACACAAAAATCATATCCAACCAAAGATGAATTAGAAGAAATTTTAAAAGTTGAAGCTTAAAAAAAACGGCATGTTGATTTTCAACATGTCATTTTTTTTGCTATATGTGGTAATGTTAATTTATAAGCATTTAAGGAGCACTACAATGGATAGTACGGATACAAAAAGAATAAAGCAATCACTTAGAGTTGCTAGATATTATTATCAAAATAATTTGGATCAAAGTAAAATTGCTAAAGAATTGGGATTGTCAAGGCCTACAGTCTCACGTTTACTTCAATACGCACGAGATAATGGATATGTGGAGATAAATATTAAAGATCCATTTGCAGATACTACTAATATAGAAAAAGCATTAGAGAATAAATATGCACTATCAAAAGTGATAGTAGCATATGCACCATCTAATGATTATAGAACAATTATTGAGAGTATTGGAAAAGCTGGTGCTGAATATCTTGAGAGTATTGTGAAGGATAACGATATTGTTGGTGTTACTTGGGGAAAAACAATGAGGGAAATTGCTAATAATTTAACACCCGAAAATAATAATCAACAAGGAGTTCAAGTTGTACAGTTAAAAGGCAGTGTGACACATTCAATGACAAATAACTTTGCTAATGAAGTTATTAATGATTTTACAAATGCTTTTCACGCAAGTTCCGAGAGCTTACCTCTGCCCGTTATTTTTGATAATTCTGAAACGTGTAGATTAGTTCAAGAGGATCGCCATATTGACTATATAATTCAGCAAGGGAAGAGATCCAGCATAGCTTTATTTACAGTAGGTACTGTAAGAGATGATGCATTACTATTTAATTTGGGGTATTTAAATGATAAAGAAATTTCTAAATTAAAAAAAGAAGCTGTTGGTGACATAAGTTCTAGATTTATAGATTCTAATGGTAGAATTGCTGATCCAGAATTAAACAGTCGTACAATTGGTATAGACTTGGAAAGCTTAAAAGATAAGGAATATTCTATTTTAGTTGCTGGAGGGGAAAGAAAATTGAATTCTATCCATGCTGCTTTATTAGGTAAATATGCGAATATTTTAATTATTGATGAGAGTACAGCTAAAAAATTAATTAAATTATAGAATAAAAAAGTCCTAAAAATCATGTTTAAATTCAAATTTTTAGGACTTTTTTATTCTATTTTTTTTACAGAATTACCAATTTCCAGAGAGTCTCTAATTATATTACTGTCTATATTACCGTTGTTGTCATTAAGAGATTCTATGGCTTTTTCTAAAGTATCTGTAGCAAGTTGATCAATATTTTGTTTTATACATGTAACCTTTGGATCTATTATTTCTTGTGAATCCAATTGTCCAAATGAGACTAAGGATATATCCTCGGGTATTTTTAAATTCATTTTATGTATTGCTTGTATAATTCCGATGGTCATTAAGTTATTGGAACTAAAAATTGCTGTATAGGGATCAGAACGGCTTAAATTTTCTTTTAAGAACTCTAGTGTGTTTTCGTAAGCGTTTTCTTGCTTATAGTATCCTTTAACGATACTAGATTCTTCAAATGGTATGTTGTTTTCTTGCAAGGCAGCTTTATAACCAAAAAGTCGATCCTGAGCGGTTACTGCAGTATCAGTACCAGAGACAAACATTATTTTTTTATGACCATTTTGTATTAGATATTCAGTTAGGATTTTTGATTCTGAGAAATTATCACTTCCGACAAATGGAATATCTAGTATTCCCATATTTCGGTCTATTAATACTACTTTTGTTCCAGAGTTATTAAGTTTACGTAGTATTTCGATATTTTTAGCGGCTGGAGATATAACAATCGCATCAACATCTTTATCCTGTAATGTACTTAAAATTCTTTTTTCTTTTTTTTCAGATTCGTCAGTATTACAGACAAGAAGGTTATACCCTTTTTCAAATAATCCATCGTCAATTTTTTTTGCTATTCGTGAGTAATAAGGATTGTTTATATCAGCTACAACTAATCCTACTAGGTTAGATTTTTTTGTTCTCAAATTTCTCGCAGTTGAGTTTCTACTGAAATCTAATTCCTCGATAGCTTGCATTATTTTATTACGAGTTTCACTTTTTACTGGATAGTTCCCATTTAGAACCCTTGAAATGGTAGTTATGGAAAAACCAGATAATTCAGAAACGTCTTTTATGGTCGCTTTTTTCATATTTATTCTCTTTTATGTAAATATTATTGATATATAAAATGTTATCACAACTAAAAATATAAAGTCTAGCAACTTTATTTAGTTTAACAGAAAACCTTTTCTATGATAATTTTAGGTAATTATATAGTTATTCTTGCGTAATATGCCTAAATACGATCTTAATTAGATGATTTAAACAGGAAAAGTATAAAAATAATATTGACAGCGTTTACAAAACGATATATAGTTTTGTTGTAACAGAAAACGTTTTCTATATAAAAATAAAGGAGATCTAAAAATGCTTACATCAAAATTATTACACCCAGCTATTCTACGTGCTATCGCAAATTGTGGACATGGGGACAAAATTCTTATTACAGATGGAAATTATCCATTGGACTCGGATGTTAACGAATCTACAGAAAAAATTTATTTGGCTTTAAAACCTGATTTGCCAACAGTTACAGATGTATTGGAAACATTAAATACACAAATTAATTTTGAAAAAGCTGAAGTTATGACTCCAGGTGAAGGTGAACAGCCAGCCATTTACGATGATTTTAAAGAAATTTTGGATATGAAGGATCTATCAAAATTAGGACGTCAAGAATTTTACGACGCATGTAAGAAATCAACAAATCTAAAACTAGGAATAAATACTGGTGAGACAAGAGTATTTGCTAATATTTTACTTACAGTAGGCGTTAGATAGTCTGTTTCTAAAGGAGTAAACATGGAAAAATTATCTATATTCAAACAAGTTATGACTGATGAATTAACGGCTGTTGAAGGTGTGTTAAAACGAGTAGATGATAATTCAAAGGATTATTCTAATATAATTGATAGCATTGTTAATTTGAAAGGTCGTTTGATTTTCACTGGTGTTGGTAAATCAGGTCATATCGGTGAAAAACTTGCTGCCACTTTTGCCAGTACTGGGACACCATCATTTTTTGTACATGCAACTGAGGCAATGCATGGTGATTTAGGAATGATTACGAAAAACGATTTAGTAATTGATATTTCTAATTCAGGCGAAACGAAAGAATCTATTGCACCAATAGACCCTATTCATAGAATTGGTGCAAAAATTATTGCATTAACTGGAAATAAGGATTCAACTCTTGCAAAAAAATCTGATTATTTGTTGGAAGTTCATGTAGATGGTGAAGCTGATAAATTTAATTTAGCCCCAACTAATAGCTCTACAGCGGTTCTTGTTACTGGAGACGCTTTGGCGATAACCGTTTCAGAATTGAAAGGATTCTCGGAAAAAAACTTTGGGATGTTCCATCCTGGTGGTGCATTAGGTAAAAGACTCTTAGAAGAAGGGGCAATATGAGGTGAGTAACATTGAAAAAAATATTAGTTATTGGTAGTTTCATGACTGATTTGGTAGTCCAGTCTGAACGGTTCTGTGAAGAAGGAGAAACAATAATTGGAAAATCATTCAATCAATTTACCGGTGGTAAAGGAGCCAATCAAGCTGTTGCTGCAGCAAGATTAGGCGGGAATGTTGAGATGATTGGTGAACTAGGGAAAGATTCATTTGGCAGTGATCAAATTGATTCTCTAGAGAATAACAATGTTAAACATGAAAATGTTTTGTTTACTGATAAAGCAAAGTCAGGAATTGGTAATCCACAATTGGATTCGTCAGGAAAAAATAGAATAGTTGTTATTCCTGGAGCAAATATGGAATTAAAGCCATCTGATTTGGAAAACTTAGATGATGTAATTCAAAGTTCAGATATTATAGTACTTCAATTAGAAATACCTTTGGAGACGGTTTATAAGGCCATAGAATTAGGTAATAAATATAATAAAATTGTTATTTTAAATCCAGCTCCAGCAGCTGAATTAGACTTAAAATATGCTTCAATGGTTTCGTATATGACCCCTAATGAACATGAAGCTGAATTACTTACAGGTGTTGATACCAGTACCGAAGCCGGAATTAAGAAGGCAGCTCAAGCCTTGTTAGATCAAGGATATCAAAATGTTCTGATAACATTAGGAGATAAGGGAAGTTACTTTAAGAATAATAATACTGAACTAAATATTTCATCATACAAGGTTGCGGCGGTTGATACCACTGCTGCTGGTGATTCATTCATTGGTGCATTTGCATATGGATTAGCTAATGATAAAGATGTTGAAGAATCATTGTCTTATGCATCGGCTGTATCAGCTATTGCAGTCACTAAAATGGGTGCCCAACCTTCGTTACCATCTAAAAAAGAAGTTGATGATTTCTTGACATCTAAAGCAACGGTCAACGAATAGGAGGTGGAACAATGAATAAGGCAAAATGGGTAGAGCAACCGGATGGATATTTGGATAAAACCCCAATTATTCAATTCATTCTAGTTACCATCTTATTTGCCCTTTGGGCAATTGCCGCAAGTTTGAATGATATCTTGATCACACAATTTAAGGCTGTTTTTTCATTGAGTGATTTTGCTACGGCGTTTGTACAGAGTGCTTTTTATGGCGGATACTTTATAATTGCAATTCCAGCATCAATATTTATTAAGAAAAACAGTTATAAGCTAGGTATCATAGCAGGGTTAGCAGCATTTTCATTAGGATGCTTCCTATTCTTTCCAGCTTCAAGGCTAGTTACATATCAAGTTTTCTTGTTTGCTATCTTTGTTGAAGCAATTGGATTAAGTTTTTTGGAAACTTCTGCCAATGCATATAGTTCATTGTTAGGTCCTAGAAAATCGGCAACGGTTAGATTAAATATTAGTCAAACTATGAATGCTGTTGGTGATATTATTGGTATTTTACTTGGTAAATATTTGATTTTTACTGATGGAAATTTAAAAGAAGAAATGGCTCATATGAGTAGACAAGCTGCTGAACAATATGGACAACAAGCATTGTCTAGAACATTGGCACCTTATAAGTATGTATTAATCGTTCTTGTGATTATGATAATTTTGTTTGCAATAACTAAATTTCCTTCTGGAAAGCCTCAAATAAAGGAAAATGAAAAAGGTGCTACTTTTGGAGAAACAATCAAGTATCTTCTTCATCGAGATCGTTATTGGAAAGGTGTTGGAGCACAATTTCTTTACATGGGTGTTCAAACAGGAGTTTGGTCCTTTACAATGCGTTTGGCCTTGGATATGTTTCCACACTTCAATGAACGATTTGTAGCCAACTTTATGTTGTACAGTTATATTTGTTTCTTTATTGGTCGTTTCGTAGCAAGTTATTTATTATCTCGTTATTCCGAGACAACAGTTCTTTCTATTTATTCATTAATAGGTACGTTGATGATTTTGTATATTACGTTTGTTCCAAACATTACGGCAATATATGCTGCTGTTGGAGTAAGTTTAGTATTCGGCCCATGTTGGCCAACAATCTTTGCTAGAACTCTGGAAATTGTTGACGATAAGCGTCATACGGAAACTGCAAGTGCTTTTATTGTTATGGCAATTGTAGGTGGTGCTATTCTTCCAATGTTCCAAGGATTGCTTTCAGACTTCACTAATATGCAATTTTCATTCTTACTACCAACAATTGAAATGGCAATTGTATTCTTATACTTCTTAGGCGAGCATAAGTTTGATAAAGAAAATAACATAAAAGAATCTTAGAAATATAATATTTCATGAAAAAGTATTGATGTTGGATAGCGTCAATACTTTTTGCTTTTTTAATAGTAAACTATTAGTAGAAAGTATTCTGTTTAAGAAAGAGGTAATTCATGAAAGTATATTTCGTAAGACACGGTCTAACAATGTTTAATAAGATGGACAAAATGCAAGGTTGGTCCGACACTCCTTTGACTGACGAGGGGATATCAGTTTTGAAGAGGACCGGTGATTACCTCAAGAATACCCACTTTGATGCAATTTACAGTTCAGACCTTAAGCGTGCGGTCGATACTGCCAACATTATTAGGGATGAAAACTTAGTCAGTGACGCTGACGTTCAACAGAGTTTTAATTTTCGTGAAATGTGCTTCGGATCATTTGAGGGAGATAATGTGGCGGTAGTGTGGAAGCAAATTGCCGCGAAATACAATTGCTCGACTCAAGAAGAGCTGGCAAGTAAGTTTTCAGAATTCATTGCTCGTGGAGAACTGAAAAAGGCCGATCCGTTAGGGATTGCTGAAGATGCATCTGATGTTAGTGTTCGAATCGATAGAGGGTTAGATCAGTTGCGTCATGAGAATAACCCGGAATCTACGATCTTAGTTGTTTCTCACGGCGCCTATCTTGAAACATTGGTCCTCAAATATTTTAGTGATAAGTATAATTTGTCTAATGCATTTCCAGATAATGGAAGTATCACTACTACTGAATTGACTGATAATAGTTTTGAACTTGATAAGTTTAATTTGTTGCCATAGTAAAAGTCACACTTCAATTTTCTAGTGAAGTGTGACTTTTTTCAATGCAACAATGCTCCTATTAATAAAAATAGTCGGTTAGAAAACCATGATACAAATTAAACTTTGTTATACTAACAATATAAATAGGGGGGATTTTTATGATTACTTGTCCAAACTGTGGTGTGGCAAATAAGAAGGGAGTCAAGTTCTGTCCGAAGTGTGGAACAAGACTCTCTGGGGAAGATACTAGCAATAATTCAAAGGCAAGTTCAACGCAGACTAGTGAACGTATTCAGACATTAAAGAAGCACTCAATGAATTACTTCGAGTGGTTTGTTAATTCGATTAAGAGCCCATCGGTAGTCTCTAATGATAATAAATACTTCGGTCTAGTAACGCTACTATTGAATATATATTTCATGTTTTGGGGAACAGAATATTAGTTACTATTGTTGATGCGGCCAATGGATTTTTGAATGCCTTCAATCAGGATACTAGTTCAACTGCAGCAATTCCAACAGGATTTTCATTATACGTTCGTTTATTAATGATAGTTCTGATTTATAATGCTATTTTTGCTTTGATAGGTTTTCTATCACGTAAGTATTTAATCGGTGAAAATATCAGCTTGTCTAATTATTTGAATCAACTCGGTAGTTATAGCAATGCTATGTTGATTGCTGATGTAATAAGTATCGTTCTCTTATGGGTAACGATCCCGGCAGATTTTTCAACGATCGAAACTAATCACGGCTTCATCTATGTCTTTATATTCGCCTTGTCACTCTTATCGCTGATGTGGTCAATTGCGTTCATCGGCTCGATTCTGATCTCAGCTAATAAAGCTAAGATGGATAAAATTTATGTAGCAATCATTGCTGAAATAGTCGTAGGTATTGTCTTATTCATTATATTCAAAGGTGTGTACAGTTCAGTTGCCGCCAACTATTCTAGCCTTGGGACTAGTTTGATAGGAGTATTGAGTTGAGTAATATAAAGAAGCTATTCTGCTCGGCTTTGTTGATAATCTTGGTATTGTCGGTTGCAGCTTGTTCGCAACAAAAGACTAAATCTAGTGGCGATAATGTTAAGGTTGAACATAAGCAGAGTAAGAAAACTTCTAAAACTAAAAGTGAATCTAAGAATAAGACAATTCTTTCAGACTTGAAGAATTCTAAGAAAAAATCTCTGAAGTATTTTGCACTCGGTGATTCGTTGTCAGTCGGGTTATTTTCCAATTCTACGCAAACACGATTTACTAGTTTATTTGCGGATGAATTGCGCAAGGGAACTGGCAAATCGGTCACTGAAGACAATACTTCATCAGTCGGTAAGACCGTGACTAACTTTGGCTTACCAAACGTTCAAACTGTGATTGCAGCTGATCCTGATATTGTAACGATTGAATTTGGAACCAATGATTCGGCTTATGGAGTAGATCAAAAAAATCTCGGTGATTTTGTAACAAATCTAGATAGTCTCGTTGATCAAGTTAAGAATCAGACTAGTGCTAAGATATTATTGATGACGACGTGGTCGCCTAGTGATGGCAAGTATATTGCTAACGATGCGATTTATGATCGTGAAATCAAGCGGATCGGAAATAAGTATGGTGTGCCAGTGGTTGATCTAGCGACTATCTGGAAGAATAATCCGGACGTTACCAAGAATGATCTGGGTTATAGCCAAGTCTATAACATCCAAAAGGATACTTTCCATCCCAATCAAAAGGGTCACGATGAGATTGCTAAATTACTGTATGAAACCATTAAGAATCAAGAAATGAAATAGGGGGATAAATTATGGGAAAATTAGAGTACTGCCCTAATTGTGGTCATAAAATCGAGCCAGATAATGATTTCTGTCCCAATTGTGGTTTTGACATCAAAAAATTCATTGAAGAGAATAAAGAAGAGAGTGCTGAAGAAAAATCGGTTGAATCAAGTCCAGAACCTACTCCTGATAATCAGGCTACTGAACCAAGACCAGCTCAACAGACTGACAGTCAACCTGATCAATCCAGCAATCAACCACCAAAGAAACACAATAAAGCACTGTGGTGGATCGTAGGAATAATAATCGTCTTGTTGGGTGGATATTTGTTAGGTAACTGGTACTATGGAAAAAATCGCCAAGTCCAATCTTTACAAGATGAAGTTACGAGCGGTAAAACTGGTGAGATGAAACTGGCATTAGTTGATGAGAATGGCAACACCTTATCGACTAAAAAAATCGGAGCTTTGAAGAGATTGTACATTAAAGATAGTTCAGCTATTCAAAAAGTTAGAAATCAAATCAATAGTAATGATGAAGATAACAGCTTTTCAGTTCAGGAGTCAGGCAAGATGCTCGGTATCTTTAAGAAATATAAGGTCCGAGTACGTAATCAAGAATTATCGATCGATACTAACATCGACAATCCTACTTTTACCGTTGATGATAAGAGTGTAGCTGCCAGAGTGGATGGTGACGAGTACAAACTCTCTGATCTGACACCAGGAGTGTATGACATCACAGTGAAGAGTCGGAATAAGTCTGATCAAGATAAGTCTAAGCAAGTGACGATACACATCGGTGATGACGACAATGAAGTTACTATGAATGTTGAAAAGATCAAACAGACGACAACTAAGGACAATGACGACGAAGACAACGATCGAGAAGATGATAATGATTCTGATGATCTTGATACGAACGACTCGGACGACACTGAGGATTCTAATGACAATGATGAATCCAGTTCAAGTGATTCGTTAGTCGGTGATTATACAGGTGATCCTGATCTATCGTTATATTCAGATGGCAGTTATCAATTAGGCGATAAGTCAGGAACTTATCAAGTCGTAAATAGAAATGGTAATCACATTCAAATCAAATACAATCAAAGTGGTGGAGGCTCAGTTACAGAGTCTTACAGCTTTGATGGAACAGAATTATATTCTTCTAAGTATGATGAATCATGGTATAAGTGGAATTAAAAATTAAGCATCCAAACTATTAAGTGAGGATGCTTTTGTTTCGTCACCGTTATAACGGTGCACTCAAGATGCTACCACGATGCAACTAAAAGGTGCTAGTCAGTTTTCTCGGCGTGGATATATACTGAGAATGAATCGAGGAGAGAACAATGCAAATAGCTAAACAGTTACAACAACATCGTAAGAAGCACAATATGTCTCAAGAAGATTTGGCAGAACAGCTACATATTTCGCGACAATCGGTTTCTAAGTGGGAAAATGGTACATCGTTGCCTAGCTTCGCTAATGTTGTTGCAATCAGTGAATTGTTTGATATCTCTCTAGATGAATTAATCAAAGGAGACGAGAATCTGATGAAAGAATTAGAGAATGGTCCAAAAATGAATAAAGCAGGTTTCGTGGTGGTAACGGGAATTTCATTAGCAATCGTTGCGTATATATTTTTAACAGCTGTCTTTCATTTATCTGAAAACAATTTATATAATTGGATTACAATACCGATTATTGTTTCGTTTATTGGTCTGGTTTTGAGTATCAAGTGGAGCAATATTGATAAAATAATTTCAAAATGGACAGTGGCTTTAGCAATCATCTGGATAACTTTGATGATGATACCTAATATCTACGATATTGTGGCAGGTTTTTTGGATGGTTGTAATCATCGTTAGAATTCACAAAAAGGAGCTTGGCAAAATTGCCGAGCTCCTTTTAAGCTGTCTTCATAATACGAGTTTCTTCTTCTAGGATTGCATCGAGTACTCGTTCAGAGATCAAACCAACTTGACCAGGATTATGTTTATCCTTAGACCCATCAGTTTCGTAATAGTTAGTTGAATTTTTCATGACAACGATGTGATCGGCCATTCGTGCAGCTTCTTCAACGTCGTGGGTAACGAGGATCGTAGTTAGATTTTGCTTTTTGCAGATATCTAAGATCAAATCTTGCATCTTACGACGTGTCAAGGCATCCAAAGCACCAAGTGGTTCATCGAGTAAGAGTATTTCAGGATCAGTCATCAAGGCACGAGCTAGAGCGACACGTTGCTTTTGACCACCGGACAATTGATTTGGATATTGATCGGCGTATTCACTTAATTCTACTAAGTCTAACAATTCTTTAGCGTGCGCAATTTCTTCGGGATCCTTTGATTTGAAAGATAAGTTTTCAATTACTGTCATCCATGGTAAGAGACGATCTTCTTGGAACATCATTCTAGTCGTTGACTTGTTGTTCTTGGCGATGTCGATCGAACCAGTAGTGGGTTTTTCTAATCCAGCAATCAGCCGCATCAAGGTACTTTTACCACCACCACTCATACCAACTAGGGCGAGGAATTCTCCTTGATGGATGTCTAAGTTAACATCTCGTAAGGCAGTTAAATTGTCATACATTTTACCAATATTATTTATTTTGATCATTGTATTTGTATTCATTAGGCATTGCTCCTTCCAGTGGTTTGCCATTCTAGTAATAGACTTTCAAAACTTTTGGCGATTAAATCTGATACTTTACCCAAAATTGCGTATACGACGATACACAAGACGACGGTTTCCATATCGACAAAGTCTTCGGCGTTATTAGCCATGTATCCGATACCTGAACTAGCGGAGATCGTTTCAGCCACAATCAAGGTCGTCCACATAACACCGAGAGCATAGCGAATACCTACTAATATTTGTGGTAAGGCAGCGGGGAAGATTACTTTTTTGAACATATCGAATTTTGATAATTCATAAGATTGACCCATTTCGATCAAGTCTTTGTCGACGGAACGAATACCAGCATATGTGTTGATATATACGGGAAACATTGTTCCAATCGCTACCAAGGAGATCTTGGCGGATTCGTTGATTCCTAACCACAAGATGATCAAGGGAATGAGTGCTAAATGGGGAATGTTTCGAAACATTTGAATCGATGAATCGAATAATAGGCTGAAGGTCTTGGACATTCCGTTAACGAAACCGAGAATGAATCCAACACCACCACCGATCAATAGACCGATAGTTGCACGGTATAGACTAATGCTTAAATTCTTGGGTAGTTCTCCGCTGGCAGTTAGTTTTATACCATCTTGAAGAACGGCGAGAGGTGATGGTAATACGGAACTGGATAACCAGCCGACTGAACTGGCTAGTTGCCAAACTAAGACCAAGATCACAGGAATCAGAAAAGGCAGAGTCTTTTCATATGGGATGTTGAATTTTTTTATTAACGGCTTAGTGGGAGTATCGATATCAATTGGTTTTTGCATACATTAAGCCTCCTTGATGTATTGTTTTTCTTCGATTTCTTTGGCTAGTAAGGTACGTTGGACTTTACCGGTAGCGTTCTTTGGTAGTGATTGACCGAAGATATATTCTGTAGGGCGTTCGGCGGGCATTAGTTGGTTATTGGCTTGATTTTTAAGGAGTGCCAATTGATAACGATGGTCAGTCTGATCGTCGTTAGTAATGATGACTGCAGTCACAGCCTCACCGTAGATTTTGTCACTAGTACCGACCACGGCAATCTCTTTGATGAACGGTAGGACCTTTAGGCAATCTTCAACGGCAAGGGGATTAACATTTTCACCACCACGAATGATCATTTCTTTACGACGGCCAACGATGAACAAATAGCCATCATCGTCGATCTTACCTAAGTCACCTGTTAATAAATAACCGTCGGAGAAGGTTTCTGGTTGTGGATCAAGATAATGGTCGATCACTGATGGACCTTTGAGGGCGATTTCGCCGACTTGATCAGGCCCTAGTTCTTTTAGATCATTGTTCAGAATTCTTACATCAGTGCCGAAGGGGATTCCGACACTGTTTTGCTTGGGTGCATGGAGAGGATTTTGAGCAATTTGGCTGGCGGCTTCAGTCATTCCGTAACTTTCTATCAAAGGGATGTCGAAGCGGTATCTGAATTCCTCATGAGTACTTGGTAAGAGTGGGGCTGAAGCAGTTCTTAAGAATCGTAACTTGTTGCTCTTAGGCTGTTCATCACGTTGTAATAGGATCTCAATGATAGCTGGAGTTAGTGAGACCCAGGTTAATTGTTCATCGAAGACTTCTTTCCAGAATAAGTGGGCACTGAACTTCGGTCTGAAGATCAATTGTCCATCGGAAAGTCTAGTAGCAAGATTGGAAATTACCATAGCGTTGACGTGGAAGAGTGGCATGACGATCATAGTACGATCGAAATCAGTTAGGTCTTCACTTTCAATGATATTATTGGAATTCGCAAATAATTGTTCGTGAGTTAAACCGACTCGTTTGGGCTTGCCAGTTGTTCCTGAGGTATGCATGATAATGGCAAATTGATTGTCAAAGGGAACTTTGGCAACGTGTGCTTCATGAATTCTTCTAATGTAGAGTTCTACTTCGGGTTCATGCAGGGTCGTCAATTTAGGGCGTTTTTCGAAGGTGGTTGCCAGAGTATCTGGTTCTTCGATATCTGAATTGAGGATCATAGCAGAGTAGTTGTATTGTTCTTCGAATTCGTTCAATTGGATATCAGTAACAGCTGGATTGATCGGGTGTACGATCGCACCGATTTCCCACAAAGTTTGAACGACTAATGAATAAGTGACCGAGTTATTTAAGGCAACTAGAACGACATCATTGTAGCCGATACCTTGATTTTGGAAATATTGTAACCAAGTTTCACGTTCTTCATTTAATTCGGAACCATTGTACCAGTGCTTTTCAGCATCTTGCATAATTGGTCTGGTAGGATTATTAGTTAATTGTTGTTTTAATTGAGTAGTTAGTTTAGACATATGTATCACCAAGTCCTTTCGAGTACGTGGTTTTTATTAAGTTTGTTTTTCTCTGATTGAATAAACCTAGTTTACAAACTTGATGGAGTTCTAACTACTGGTTTTTGTTAAGCATTAAATAAGATTTTCTTATTAAAATACTTATAAAAAATATTTAAGTTGGATTTTGTATTTCATTTGAATAATATTTAGGTTGTGGGGGGATTCCGCTTCTGGTCAGCAGTAATTCCATCAGATGCGGGACCGATTTGAGCCACAAAGCGGTCTCAAATCTCGCTTGACTGCTTTGCAAAAACCGCAAATCAGTCAAGACGTCCGTGCTGTAAATGCGGAAAACCACCGCATTAACACCACTGTCGCTACTGATTCCATTACTGCTGATCAGAAGCTAAATTGGTCGATTACTAAAAAATAATAGCACGTAACGATTATTTGGATTTAAATCTATCCAATAGACGTTACGTGCTATTTTTCTTATTTAAAATTAGATAATAGGATTGTTACTTAGTAATAGAGGGCATTCTAGTACTATCACAAATCTAACTGAGGATGGGCAACAATGGAATCTGCCGTAAAAGTGTACTTAACGATTTATCGCTTAGTACACTGGACGACTTTGAAGACTACAGGCTTCAAAGCGAGGATGAAAACGAAGTTTGAAACCGGTCCACGGCAGATGGAATTGTTGCCCATCCTCAGCGGCATAGAATCAGTCCAATTCGTTAAAGATAACTGTAAAGACACTACCCTGAGGTTCATTGTCGTTGACCTCAATACGAGCATTGTTCAAAACAACTAATTTAGAAACAATTGCCAAGCCGAGGCCACTACCTTTAACCTCATTCGAATGCGATTCTTCCACACGATAAAAACGCTGGAAAATTTTGGCTTTCTTGTCATTAGGAATTCCAATACCCAAATCAGCGACACTTAATTCAATGCCATTTTCAGTTTTATGAACACCTAAGGTTATCGGAGTATCCTTGGGTGAATACTTGCTGGCATTATCCAGCAGAGCAAGAGTCATCTGGTGAATCATATCCTCGTTACCATTGATCTTTAAGTCCGGCTCTATTTCGGTATTTACTTTTTGTGGGATCGTATCTTGATAATGAGCTTGTAATTGTTGTATTAAATTGGATAGATTCAATTCGGTTAAGTTGACTTCAGCCTTGTCAGCACGGGATAAGTGCAACAGATTCTCAATTAAATTTTGCATTCGCAGTGACTCTTCATCAATGAAATCAAGTGATTCAGGGATCACTTCGGGATGCTTATCGCCACGACGTTTGATCAAACTGATATTGCCTCGAATAGCAGCGATCGGTGTCCTTAATTCGTGCGAGGAATCAGAGACAAATTGTTTTTCACGTGCTAATCGGTCATTTTGAACTTTCAACAGCTCGTTGAATGAGTTACCTAATTCGTTTATTTCGACGGGACTATCCGGTACATTCAAAGTTGGTTGTTTGATATCCAAATCTTTAGTGGTTTTTTTAGTTTCCCCAACTAATTCAAGCGTTGGAGCGCTTAATCTTTGGGCAAGTCGACGGGACCACCAGGTACCGAATCCTAAGGTCACGAACATGATGAAGACAATGATTATCAATAGCAACAAGAGGCTTCTTAATAAGTTATTTAAGCTGACCCACAATTGATAAGTGGTGGAATTATTCTTCTGTGTGTAGTAGAGGAACAATCCGTATTGAGGAATATAGACGATATTCTTTGAGAAGAATACGTGATATTGACGTTGTGAAAGGAACTTCTTAGAAGATGGAGAAGTCATTATTATCCGCTCTCGTTTTAAAGATGCGGCGGTCAGTGATTTGTCTTTAGTTTTGACTCTGATAAAAGAATTTTGTTTAGTATGACGTTCATTCTCGTTGTTCCATTCGATGAAGCTAGGAATGCTTTCGATATTTGAACGATTGAGACTGATCATTAATCCTTGAGCATCTCGAGAGGTCATGGCTGATTGCTGAATCCCCACGAAGAGTAGGATCAGGAGACTGATAGAGAGAGTAATAATAACTACCAAGCGGTTGATTCCTTGATTGATGAGTTTTTCATAACTGAGTGTTTTTTTAGTGTTCATCGGCGGTATCCTCAATTGAATAGCCAACTCCACGAATAGTTTGGATCAGTGGTTGATTATTTTTACCATCGATTTTGTTCCTCAAGTAACCCACGTAGACGTCGACGACGTTTTGTTGACCGAGAAAATCCTCGCCCCAAACGTTATCAAGTAATTCATCACGGGTGAAGACTTGTCCGATGTGTTGAAGGAAGAATAGCAACAGATCGTATTCACGTCTAGTCAATTGAATGTTTTCGTTATTTCGAACAACTTGATGTGATTTGGTATTCAAAGTTAGATCTGCTAATTGATAAGTTTGATCAGGTTCGGTCATTTGTTCCATTCGTCTTTGGATAACACGGACACGTGCTAATAATTCTTCGATTTCGAAAGGCTTAGTGATGTAGTCGTCAGCACCGTTATCCAACCCGGCAACTTTGTCACCAACGTAATCGCGAGCAGTCATAATGATGACCGGCACTTGATCGTGTTTGCGAATACGACGCAGGACTTCCATGCCATCGAGTTTTGGTAACATCCAGTCTAGTAAGATAAGTAATAATTCATTTTGGTTTGCTTCGTATTTGTCCATCGCATCCAATCCGTCATTAGCGACAACAACATTGAAGTCCTCAAATTGTAGTTCTTTAGTTAAATAACTGGAAAGACTGAGTTCATCTTCCACTATTAAAATGGTATTTTTCATTTGGACCTCCTAAAAGGTAATTGTTGTATTTATTATAATAGATAATTTTGGGATTGAAATACCAATTCAAAAGCAAAAAAATAAAGATTCCTCATTAATCGAGGAATCTTTATTTTTTAATGCCTAATTTAACCTGACACTCAGGACATAAACCATAAACTTCCATGTGATTACCAGAAATCATGTAGCCAGAAATATCAGCGGTCTTTTCTTCTAATGTTTTTTCATCTTCACTAAATCCAGGATAAGTAACATCTACGATCTTACCACAATTGGTACATATTGCATGATAGTGCGGAATTCCAAAATAATCGTAGTGGGTACTGCCATCACCATTTTGCAATTCAACGACCAAACGATGTTCAACAAAGGTGTTCAATGTGTTGTAGATGGTGGAAGAACCCATATTTGGAAGTTCTTTGCTTAAACCATCACGAATCGTTTCAACTGTAGGGTGGTTATGATGACTAGCCAGGTATGCCAAGATAATGTGACGTTGGGGAGTGACGCGTAGTTTATGATCTTTCAAAACTTTGAGTGTGTCCTCCATGACAGTACTATTAGCCATAAGCAATCTTCCTTTCTGTGATAGATTCCTATGTTGGAATCATTACAAGGTAATTATAAACCTGTTGTTATAAAAATATCAATTATTTTCCACTTGGATACATTGTATAGATGTGAGCTTTGAGTTTACTTTTCAGAAAAAAAGGTTTATTATGTACTCGTTAGTAAATGAGAATCATTCCAAACTAGAAATGATTACAACTTAACGTAATCAGAATAAGGGGCGAGAAGAATGCAAAAAGCACAAAAAGTGAAGAAGAACAAGAGTCTGGCCGAGAAGATCAATGTTATGCGTGCCAGTGTAATGGGTGCTAATGACGGAATTCTTTCCGTTGCCGGAATCGTTATTGGTGTTGCTGGTGCTAAGAGTAATAGTTATGCGATTTTCTTAGCTGGTATTGCTGGTATGCTTGCAGGTACTATCTCTATGGCGATGGGTGAATGGGTATCAGTAAGTACGCAGCGTGACAGTGAACGCAGTGCTATTGAGAAGGAATCAGCAATTTTAGATGGACACTATGATCAAGAATTTGATTTTATCAAGAATAAGTATCAGTCAACAGGTATCTCGGAGAATCTGGCATCAAAGGCGACTAAAGAAATGATGAGTGATGATCCACTGGACGTCGCGGTTCGTGAGCGTTATGGATTCAATCCCAAGGAACATACGAGTGCGATCGCTGCTGCTATGGCATCGATGATCTCATTTCCAACGGGTTCAATCTTACCATTAGTATCAATTACTCTTTTCCCACAGAATATTAGAATTATTGCAACAGTCATTGCTGTGGTGATTGCCTTAAGTATTACTGGTTACACAGCTGCTGCTTTAGGAAATGCTAACAGGGCTAAGGCAGTATTTAGAAATGTTATCTCAGGAATTTTAACAATGATCGTGACCTACTTTATAGGTTCACTATTCGCACATTAAGGATGTGACAAATTTGATGAAAGCTATTAATGTTCCAAAACCAAAAAAGCAAAAGAGAACGATGGCAGAGCGTTCTAATACTCTTCGTGCCGGTGTTCTAGGTTCCAATGATGGGATCCTAACAGTTGTTGGTGTTTTATTCTCAGTTGCCGTTGCAACGACCAACCACTTTACGATTTTTATTGCAGGTTTGTCAGATCTTCTAGCATGTGCTTTTTCAATGGCTTCTGGCGAATATGCTTCAGTTAGCTCCCAAAAGGATACCGAAAAAGCAGCTATTGAAAAAGAACGTGAATTGATCAAGACGAATTATCAAGATGAAGTTCAAGCAGTTGCTAATTTCTATGTTGAACGTGGTGTCACAGCAGAGACTGCCACAGAGATCGCCGAAGAATTAATGAAAAAAGACGCTTTGGGTACTGTCGTTAAAGTTAAGTATGATCTAGATTTAGGTCATTATATGAATCCTTGGGATGCAGCTTTTTCTTCATTAGTTGCTGCGTCTTCAGGTGGTATCTTCCCATTGGTCGCTATGACTTTTCTACCCGTATCATGGCAGTGGCCAGGAACAATTCTAGCAGTTACCTTATCAGTTGCTCTAACTGGTTTCTTGAGTGCCAAGTTAGGTGACGGATTGGTTAAGACGGCTATTATTAGAAACGTTATTGTTGGTATTATAACTATGATTATTCACTATTCAGTTGGTTTAATGTTGTAGAATTCTAATAAAAATAGACTTAGCATTTACTCAGTAGATGCTAGGTCTATTTTGCTTTATACGGAAATTAACCGTGTTTTGTTATGCTCTCATTTTTTGTTGTCATCGTGTGATAGACTGAAATAAGACTGATTAGAAATGGTAAGTAAAAATGAATAAAGAAAAAATAAAACGTTTTGAAAATAGTGCAGATTTTTTCAGCTGTCCTATTTGTAAAGAAAAGCTCTCAATGCAAGGGACCAGTTTGGTTTGTACCAACAATCATAACTTCGATATTTCCAAGTACGGATATGTTAACTTCCTATTAAATATGAAGCAGCAAAAAAATTATGACAAAGAAAATTTTGAAAATCGAGGCTTGATCCTCAAAGATGGTTTGTATGATCATATTTTGAATAAGTTGATCGAGATCATTAAGAATTTGCCAGTGGATAATATTTTGGATGTCGGCTGCGGTGAAGGCTATTATTCCCGTGAGATTCACAAGGTCCTTCAAAAACAATTGCTCGCCTTTGATATTTCGAAAGATTCCATTCAACAGGCAGCACGTCACGACTTAGATAATGCCGTGAAATGGTTTGTAGGTGATCTGGCTCAATTACCGATCCAAGATAATAGTATGGATTGTATTCTGGACATTTTTTCACCAGCTAATTACAGTGAATTTCATCGAATACTGACGAAGAATGGTTATTTGATCAAAGTAATTCCTGGTGAAAATCATGTGATCGAATTGCGACAAAAAGCCAGTCAATTTTTGCGTAGTGACAGCTATTCCAATAAAAAAGTAAAAGATTATTTTGAAGAACACTTTGAAACTGTGGATGAAATTGCTGTAACGAAGACGTATCCGGTATCCGCAGATGTTCGTAATGCCTTTATTCAAATGACGCCGCTATTGTTCAACGTTGATACTGAACGGATCGATTGGAGCGATGTCGGCAATATTACTGTTGATTCCAGGATTTTAATCGGTAAGTCGTAACAACATTGTATGTTATGATCAATTGGGTTCATAATAGTTAATGTTGTTAGTGAGGGATTAGGGATGAAAAATAAAAAACGAGGACTCTTCTTTGTCATTACTGGAGGCATATTGTGGGGATCCTCAGGAACTAGTGCGGAATATTTATTCTCAGGATTACATGTTTCGCCGAATTGGCTCGTTGGAATCAGACTGTTCAGTGCTGGATTATTATTGTTGATTTGGTATGGAATGACGGCTGGCAAGTCGGTATTTGATATTTGGAAGAAAAAAACTTCGTGGATTATGTTGATATTGTTCGCATTCTTAGGAGTACTGCCATCACAATGGACGTACTTCTTAGCTATCAACTATGGTAATGCACCGACAGCAACTGTCCTGCAGTTCTTAGGGCCACTATTCATTATTGTTTATTTAACGGTCGCAAATCGAGAGTTACCACGAAGAACAGATGTTATATCAGTAATCTTAGCATTGATAGGGACCTTTCTATTAGTAACTAACGGTAATTTGAATGGCTTGGTACTATCACCGTTAGCACTATTTTGGGGAGTAATGTCAGGAGTAGCCTCAGCGACTTACACATTGTTACCACGAGGATTGTTAACTAAGTATGATGCACGGTCAGTTGTTGGTTGGGCGATGCTGATCAGTAGTTTTTCCTTTGTCGGTGAAGTAACTACGAAACCATTACCGAAGTTGAATTTGATGGGAATCTTATGTATTCTCTTTATAATTATTTTTGGTACAATGTTCGCCTACTTATTCTACTTGAGTAGTTTGCGTGATCTGTCGCCAAGTACGACTAGTATGTTGAGTTCGTTTGAACCGTTGACAGCTACGGTATTGTCGGTAACTCTGCTGAGCACGCCAATTACTTTGGTACAACTTATTGGTGGGGTTTTGATTTTATCGACTACTTTCTTGCAGGCTTTGCCTACTAAGACAATGGAACATTCAGAGGCTTCCGAGGAGGCTGAGTTGGAAGATGATTCAGGGGTTTCCGCTTCCGGACACAAGGATTGAGTTCGCTATGGGACCGGCTCAAGTCTTCGTCTTGACCCTCAATTTTGAACTTCACACAAATCGTGAATTTCAGAATGTGTCCAGCTCTGTAAGAACGAGTAAAGCACTCGTTCAACAGAACTTTCATTGCGGAACTCGATCCTTGTGACCTCCAGCTCATTTTAATTGAGATAGTATTTTGATTTAGTTCTGATTAGAGGCTTTTTTCTCTAGTTGGAACTTTTTTTGTACCTGGATATATGGTTCACCTTTTCAAGGAATCAAAAAAAGGCAACCAGTCCTGAA
The DNA here is from genome assembly GCF_036913575.1 of Companilactobacillus sp. HBUAS59699. Taxonomy (NCBI): domain Bacteria; kingdom Bacillati; phylum Bacillota; class Bacilli; order Lactobacillales; family Lactobacillaceae; genus Companilactobacillus; species Companilactobacillus sp. HBUAS59699. The sequence continues at coordinate 52,214 of NZ_JAYKTV010000003.1, forward strand.
AGGACAAAGTTGCCATAACTATTGATATAACTTTTGTGTGTGGTTTAAATTACCACGCCAAACAGTCGGAGGGAACAAATGATGAAACCAGCAGTGCTGGTGGTGTTAGAACGAGGGAACTTCTCGTTCTTACAGCACGGACATATTTTGAAATTCACGGTCTTGGTGAAGTTCAAAATTGAAGTTCCAGACCTTGGCTGGCACTGTTCCGCACAGCGATTTCATCATTTGAGCCCGGAGGCGACAATAGAACAACCAACTACTTAGTTTTTAACATCAAATCCAAAGAGTCTTGTAAATCCTTCAATTGTTGTTCATTAACACAATTAGCACTCTTGCGAATATTTTGGGCGATAACTAACTTCATAGCCTTGTCCACACCAGACTTAACGGCGGATAACTGCACTAGAACATCATCACAAGGACGTCCTTCTTCCATCATATTTAAAATACCATCGAGCTGCCCACGAGATCTTTTTATTTGGCTAGTGATTTTTTTACTAGCAAGTAATTCTTCGTCAGTTTGAGACATATAGAGCCTCCTAATTAATTAATATCAAAGATATTATACCCAGTCGGGTAGCGTACTTCAAATGATATGCTGAATAATATTGAAGATAGTAGAATCAAATTGGTTGATATATTTTACCCCAGGGGGTATATTGATTATTGAAATTAAAAAGTAAATCGTAAGGGGTAGTTAATATGAGCAATATCACAGAGATTTCTGATAAGACTTATAATGATGAAACAAATACAGGATTAGTAATTACTGATTTCAATGCGGACTGGTGTCCTCCATGTAAGATGATGAATCCGATTCTTGAGAAGTTATCATCTAAAGATGAATTAGGTGACAAGATCAAGTTCACATCGATGAATGTTGACCACAATCCTGAGACTCCAAATAACTTTGGTATTCAAGGAATTCCAACTTTTATCATCAAGAAGGACGGTAATGTTGTTGGTCGTATGGTTGGTTACCAACCAGAAGCTAAGTTCCGTGCTGCACTAGAACAATATATGTAACCAAAATACGCCACTCGCTTTTGCGAATGGCGTATTTTTTTAATAGGTATTATCGGTATAGTAAGTTGTATCTAATCCGTGGGTATCGTAATCGGTATTGTCAGGATCATTGAAGTAACTACTATTTAACTTATTTAATTTAGTTTCAGTATTGCTTAGTGTTTGTTTACTTTGTTCTAAGTTAGTTCTTAATTTGTCTGAAGCATTTTGTAAAGTATCAGTTGATAGGATTTGATATGAACTACCGTTGATCCAAGCGTTTTGTCCTTGTAATTGTAAGGAAGTCATGTGTTTGCCAGCACCATGATATTTGACTGGGAAAGCTTCCATTTGCTGATCAGTTAAGTCAGTATTCACGTCTGGTCCTAACTTGGTAATGAGACTAGGTAGTTGAACTAAATATTTTGGCTGTTGTAACTTTTTGACAACAGCTTTTAAGACTTGTTGCTGTCTGAGTTGGCGACCGTAATCACCACGGGGATCTTCATAACGCATCCGGACGTAAGTTAGAGCTTGCTTACCGTTTAGATGATGCGTCCCTTTGGGAATAGTTATCCCATCGAAGCTCACTTTGATAGGGGTGGTAATAGTAACTCCGTCAACAAAATTTACAGTTTTTTCCAAGGCAGCCATGTTGATAGCTACACTGTAATCAACGTTGATCCCAAGTAATGCACCCACGGTATTCTTAGCCATTTTGGCTTTGCCAATGTTGTAGGCAGCGTTGATCTTTTGAACGTTTTTCTTAGTTTTACCGGCACCGACAATTTCAGCCATGGTGTCACGCGGAATTGAGTACATGACGGAAGAATTGGTTTTGGGATTGAGAGTGATGATCATCATTGTGTCAGAATTACCGCGATCGACTCTGCCGTCAGCTCCCGTATCAGCTCCCAGTAACAGAACCGAAATCGGCTTGCCGTTTTGGATTTTATTTGAAACGCTGTTTTGGTTGTTATCGATTGAATCGAGTGCTTTTTTACTCTGATAGACATAGATTCCTAAAGCGACACCAATTATAACTAATATGGAAATTAATCCAATAATGATACGTTTAAAGATTTTCATTTTTTTCTCCCAAAGATGCAATTACGATGTATCTATTTTAATCATAATTACTTAATAATGTAAAGTAATTATCGTGAAGAAAATTATCATCGACTGGATTATTTCATTTTTTTTTAACAAATACAAATATAATGACTAATGAGTAATAACCACTGGTAATACTGAATCGACTCAATAAAATACTATTCACTAAATTCGATATGTGTTAGATTTAAGCTTTACAAGGGAGAGTAACTATGAAGAAGATTTATTTTATTTGTACAGGTAATTCATGCCGATCACAAATGGCGGAAGGACTTGCCAAAAAGTATTTACCGGATTGGGATGTTCGCAGTGCTGGAGTTGAAGTTCATGGCCTTAATCCAAGGGCTGTTCAAAGTATGCAGGAGATCAATATTGATATTTCGCAAAACACCTCGAATTTGATAGATACTGATTATTTTAACGATTGCGATTTTGTGGTTACTTTGTGTGGAGATGCAAGAGACAAATGTCCAATGGTTCCTAGAAATGTAATGCATCTTCATTGGGGCTTTCCCGATCCAGCACAAGCAACAGGAACTGATGAAGAGATCATGGATGCTTTTAGAGTAGTTCGCAATCAAATTGAACAAAAAATTATAAGCTTCAGTAAAAATCCTCATAATATAGTCAAATAATTCAAGAAATTTTGTCATTATTATCACAAATGGGGTTATTACTTTTTCATATCAGTGATATTATATAGGTGAGATGTGATAACGTTTGCAAAAATTATTTTATGGGGAGATGATCTTTTGACAAACAAAAACGTAATGAGAAGTATAAGGGACTACGTAGATGCGTTGGAGGTCAAGGTGATCTTTTCTGAACCGACTAATTTCAATCCAATTGACTATCCACAATTGGAACAAATGGGTAAATGGACTCACGATAAGATCAAAAATACTTTGACATTAAATGCCAAACATCTCAACGATTATAAAGAGGGAGACTTGGTTAGAGCCTTGTCAGATTCACGTGTTGATCCTAACAAGTACATTATCAAGTTTTTGCCTCTGAAAATGAGCGTTTAGTTCCTAAAAGAATCTCGTATTTACATAGTAAATGCGAGATTTTTTGTTATGATAGAGATAAATAAGGGGATGAGATTATGCCAAAACTAGCACAAGTTTTAGTTGTTATCGATATGCAAAATGCTCTGAAATATAGTTATAATTATGCGGGACTTTTAAAGGCTGTTAACAAACGAATCGATACTTATCGTTTTGCCAATTTGCCAATTATATTTGTTCAACATAATGACCAAGATGTCGTTAGAGGCAGTGATTTATGGCAATTTTCTAAAGGATTGGATATCAGAGATGATGATATGGTAGTAGAAAAGACTCATGCCAATGCCTTCTATAGAACCAATTTGAATAATTTGTTACAAGAGAATAATTTGAGTACGATTGAATTCTGTGGTGTTCAGACAGAGATCTGTTGTGATGCGACGATCAAAATGGCACATGGATTAGGTTATAAGGTCATCATGAAACACGACATGACATCTACTTATGACAATAATTACATGACTGCTGAGAACACGATTGAGTTTTATGAAAATATTTGGGACAAGAGATTTTTGACTTTTGTCTAATTAACTAGAAACCTTGCATTTGTGGGGTTTCTTTTTGTTTACGATTCATCTATATTGAGGATAGTAAGAGATTGATATGGAGGGATTGAATTATGCAAAAACATTCAGCTTGTTCATCAATTATGGTCGGTAAAAAGGCCGCCATGGACGGCAGTACTTATATCGCTAGAAATGAGGATAACTATGTAGCTATTTATCCTAAGAAATTCTACGTTGAACCAGCAGTTTCCAATCAAGATAAGACGTACAAGTCTTTTTATAATGATTTAACTGAAAAGTTACCAGCTAATGGTTATCGGTATACGACTTCTCCTGATGCTAATACGACCGAAGGATTGTATGAAGAAGACGGTATTAACGAAAAAGATGTTGCGATGAGTGCGACTGAAAGTGTTTATGGCAATGAAAGAGTCCTCGGCTATGATCCATTGATTCCAGAAGGAGTGGCAGAAGATTCCATTACTACTTTGGTTTTGCCATATATCGATTCAGCCCGTGACGGTGTTAGACGCTTGGGCGATTTAATCGCTAAGTACGGATCAGCTGAAAGTAACGGGGTACAATTCAGTGATCACGATGAGATTTGGTACATGGAGATCGCTACCGGACATCAATGGGTAGCTATTAGAATTCCTGATGACTGTTACGCTTTTGCGGCCAATCAAATCGGCATTGAAGAGATCGACTTCGATGATCCAGACAACTACATGTGGTCGGCGGATATTCAAAAGTTTGTTGCTGAACATAATTTGAATCCAGATGAAGGCAAGTTTAACTTCAGACATATCTTTGGAACGGACACTAAGACGGATCATCATTACAACACACCACGTGTTTGGTTTGCCCAGAAGTATTTGAACCCAAGTACTGAACAAGATCCTGAATCACCAGAACTGCCATTCTTGTGTAAGCCAGAGAAGAAAATCTCGGTTGAGGATATTCAATATGTTTTGAAGTCACACTATAACGAAACACAATTCGATCCGTTAGGTAGCGGCAGTGAGGATGATAAGAAACGTTATCGTTCGATTTCATTGTCGAGAACAGCTAACTCACATATTTTGCAATTGAAGAAAGACAAGTTGAGTGTGGAATGGAAGTGCTTCGGTATCCCAAGCTTCACACCGTTCGTACCATTCTTTACTAATGCTAATGATACCGATGAAACTTATCGTGAAGTTTCAGATTCGATGAATCTCAAAGATGCTTATTGGATCTACGAAGCTTTGTCGATGGTCGTAGAGACACACTACGCTGAATTCATCGAAGAAGATTTGGATTATCAAAAAGAACTATCACAGTGGGCACGTGAAAAGATTGCAACGGTCGAGCAAGAGTCAGAATCATTGTCCGGTGCGGAACTGATAAGTTATTTAACTGATCAAAATCATAAAATTGCTACCTATTATAATGACAAAGCAAAAGAAATGCTGGCTAAATTAGTAACTGAAGGTGCTGAATTATCGAAGCTGACCTTCAAAATGGATCCTAATTTATAGGTATTGAAAGAGTATAATTATATTAATAATAATTTAGGGGGATAAAGATGACAGATCGTATCGAACTATCAGCATGTACTTCAATTCTAGTTGGTAAAAAAGCATCGATGGATGGAGCAACGTATATTTCTAGAAATGAAGACCGGATGATTGCTATTCATCCCAAGCGTTTCTTCGTACAACCAGCTGTTTCTGGACGTAAGGAAACCTACGTATCAGCATATAATAAGTTGACCGTTCCACTTCCTGAAAGTGGCTATCGCTATACTTCAACACCAAATGGTGATCAAAGTGAAGGACCTAATGAGGAAGATGGCTTTAATGAATTGAATGTCGGTGAAAGTGCCACTGAGAGTGTTTACGCTAATGAACGTGTACTAGCATTTGATCCTTACATCAAGGACGGTTTGGCAGAAGATTCTTTGACAACTTTGGTTTTGCCATTCATCAAGTCAGCTCGTGACGGGGTTCGTTATTTGGGTGAATTGGTCAAAAAATACGGTTCAGCCGAAGGTAACGGAATCCAATTCAACGATCATAATGAAGTCTGGTATATGGAAATCGTTACGGGACATCAATGGGTCGCCGTTAGAATTCCAGACGATTGCTATGCCGTTGCTGCCAATCAAATTGCCATTGAAGATATAGATTTCAATGATCCTGATAACTACATGTGGGCCGATGGTATTCAAGAATTCGTTACAAGCCACGGTTTGAATCCTGATGAAGATCGTTGGGATTTCAGACATATCTTTGGTACAGATACTGAAAAAGATCACCATTACAACACACCACGTGTTTGGTTCGCTCAAAAGTACTTGAATCCAAGTACCGAACAAGACCCTGAGTCTCCAGAATTACCATTTATTCGTAAACCAGAGCGTAAGATTGCTATTGAGGATATTCAATATATTTTGAAGTCTCATTACAATGAGACTAAATATGATCCACTAGGCAGCGGCAGTGAACATGATAAGAAGACTTACCGTGCTATTTCTTTGTCACGTACTGCTAATTCGCATATTTTACAAATGCGTGATTCGGATAAGAATGGAGCTGCAGGTGTTCAATGGATCGGCTTTGGTATTCCAACATTTTGTCCACACGTTCCATTCTTTACTAACGCTAACGATACTGATGAATCGTACCGTGAGTTACCAGATAAGATGGATCTAAAGAGTGCTTACTGGATGTATGAAGCACTGGCAATGATCGTAGAGTCACATTACGCTGACTTCATCCAAGCTGATATTGACTATCAAAAGGATTTGTCAGAGTGGGCTAGAAGAAAGGTCGAAGCAGTTGATAAGAAGGCTGTGACAATGTCTGGAGCTGAACTAACAGATTACTTAACAACTCAAAATCACGAGATTGCCACACATTACAATGATGCTACTAAGAAACTATTAGCTGAATTAGTCACTCAAGGTGCCGAATTATCGAAGCTGACTTTTAAGATGGATCCTAATTTGTAGGTTTGGGATTCTGTGCCGCTTCCGGTCAGCAGTAATTCCATCTGTAGCAGGACCGGCCTGAGCCGAAAAGCGGTCTCATACCTTGCTTTCTTGCTTTGCATAAACCGCAAATCAAGAAAGACATCCAGTGGTGTAAATGCGAGAAGAACACCCGTATTTACACCACTTTTACTACTGATTCCATTACTGCTGGCCTCCAGCTAAATATATTAATTATTAAAGAAACCGTATATCGCGGCAATTTGGATATAATGTTTATCCATTTGTTGTGACATACGGTTTTTATTTTTTAAATATAAAATTCAGTTACTTTGTTGCAGTTAAATAGAAACAAATATAGAAATAGTATTAATTTAGCTGAGGGTGGACAACAATGGAATCCGCCGTAAAAGTGTTCTTAGCGATTTATCGCTTAGAACACTGGACGACTTTGAAGACTACAGGCTTCAAAGCGAGGTTGAAAACGAAGTTTGAAACCGGTCCACGGCAGATGGAATTGTTGCCCACCCTCAGCGGCATCTATCATCTATCACACATCCACCCATCAAAAAAACACCTGATCAATTATGATCAAGCGTTCTTTAGTGCATTGAAGACAACTTTTAGATTGTCGTAAGTGTATGTGTCACCCTCAATAGTGACACGATTGCGTCCATTATTCTTTGATTGATAAAGGTAACTGTCGACCCGTTCAAGAATCTCTTTGGTTGATTTATCAGTTTTTTGAGCAGCTGTTATACCAAAACAGAGTGTTACGTTGAGTTTTGAACCATTGATGAACAAGGGAATGTCTTTTAAAGTCTTCCGAATGTCGTAAACAACCTTAGCGGCTTCATCAGCATTTTTACCCTTAAAAATTATAATAAACTCTTCACCGCCGTAACGGAACAACTGGCCAGTCTGACCATCGCTAGTATCAGTCATCAGTTCTCTTTCTGCCAAATGGGCAACGTGGCGAAGAACTTCATCGCCAATCTCGTGTCCATAAGTATCGTTGAACTTTTTGAAATGATCGATGTCAAACATTGCAATAGTAATGGTTTCGTCTTTTTCAGAATCACCTGAATATTTTTGGAAGAGTTCTTTGGCTGCGGTATTCAATGAAGAACGGTTTCTAACACCGGTCAGTGCATCATAGTTGGCCTTGATCTCCAAATCCTTGAAGTCGGCAAATGAAAGTCGTAATCGATTCTCAGTTATTCTGATAATCATCATGAATAGTTCGAAGAAGACCATTGAAATGATGATTTTGTAAGGATCAAAGTGATAATCGATCCACAAGATCGACCACCAGCATAAAGCAAAGACCGATTGGGCAATGGTGTATTTATAACTAGATATCAACATTTCGTCTTTGTGACTGTATGCGTAATCCACAGTTATCAACATGACAACGTAGACCGCAAAGAAAAGTATCATATGAGGTCCGCTGAAGCGTGTCGCGTTAAGAGCGGGATTATACAAAAATGGAAAGGCCAGTGTGAGTAATTCTACCAGTCGATTATTCAGGATCAGTATTCCAAAGAAGGCGACTGCAATTTGAGCATTGGCGTACAACCACGCATCGGTCATGAAATAACCATGATTAATTGTTGTAAAGACTTGTCGTAGTAGCAGGATACTAATAACCAATAAGCCACTCTCAATAATGTGCTCGCCTAATCTAATGAAGAAAGGCGAGGCCTTGCTGACCTTTTTCTCCAGTGTATATGCGACCAGAGTAATTACTGTTATTAGACCAACAGTAATCAGTATCACTACCAGGTCCGTTGTGGTCAAATAATTTTTGATAAAATTTGCCATACGTCTACTTACTTTCTAATTTATTAATATATTTATTTTAGCATTAATTGTCCATAATGCATGGGCTTAATACACATCACAGGGTATTTATTTTGGCAAAGACATATTGTCAAGTACTGTATATAAAAAATCTTATGATCCTTTATATATCAAGCTTTGTATCGTAAAAATATAGGGATTTCACTAGATTGTTGTGAAAAAATGAACTAAATATATTTTTTTAAAAACGTTTGTGGTAGCATAATTTTTGTAAGCGGTTCAATAAATAAGTGTAGGTGATGTTATGGAGGAAAAAACTAGTAGTTTTTCCGCAAAGGACTTTAAGGTAATAATTGCCCTAATGGCTGGTTATTCCATGGTTTACATGGACAAGAACATGGTATCCACGGCAATTATTCCCATTGCAAAGCAGTTTGATTTTTCGACCTCGCAAACTGGATTGATCATGAGTGCTTTTTTCTTGGCATACTCGTGTCTACAGATTCCTGGTGGTTGGTTGGCTGATAAGATCGGAGCCAAAAAGGTTCTATTGATTTCTTTAGCAATTATTTCATTTTTTTCGTATATGTTTGGTTTTGTCAGCAGTCTAATGTTGTTTGTAATGATCAGGTTCGGTGCAGGCTTGGGGCATGGTGGTTATCCTTCATCTTGCTCTAAGGCGGTTGCGGAGAACTTTGATAAGAAGAAGCGGGTTATGGTCCAGTCGGGTATTTTAACCACTTCAGGTATTGGTGGTATTTTGGCCTTTACTTTAGGTGCCAATGTTATTGCGATGAATTGGCGCTATGGATATTTTATGTTAGGAACGTTATTTTTAATAGCATTCTTTTGTATTTTGTTCTTGTTACCAAAGGATACTAAGGCAGTCAAACAAGATCCTAAGAAGATCTCGTTTATGGAAGTTGTTAAGAACGTCAATGTTCTCAAGCTGTTTGTGATCATGTTGTTATTAAACATCACCTATTATGGATCGATGTCTTGGTTACCCAGTTATTTGACAAGAACGTACTCATTATCTTTGGGAGCCGCTGGAGCTATTTTGGCGGTTAATTCAGTATCACAGGTTATCGGTAGTTTTTTGACGGGAGTTATTTTGTCGAAGTGGTTTGTCGGTAAACAAAAGGCCTTTATTATTATTTGTTCGATTGTTTCAGCTACTTCGATCTATACTCTAGTTCACATAAATAGTGTGGCAATCTCGTTAGTACTAGTTGCCTTGATCGGGATGTTCACCATCTCAGCCTTTACAGCAACTTTTACTTGGCCACAGTATATTTTCCCCAAGGAGATCATCGGTTCATCAGTCGGTATCATCAACACCGGTGGTACTTTGGGAGGATTTCTAGCACCAATGATTATTGGTGCCTTGGTTGAAGCCGCCAGTGGCAGTTTTTCTATCGGATTTATTTTTCTAGCAGTATCTATTTTGATTGGTGGATTTGGAACCTTATTAGTTAAAGATTAAAAGGAGCGATATCTATGACAGATTACGTATTAGAAGATCAGGCGTTAAAAGACAAGCTTTATAAATTGATCGATGAAAAACATGACAAAATGATTGAAATCAGACACTACTTGCATCAACATCCAGAGGTTTCTTTTGAGGAAAAAGAAACGGGCAAATATATTGCTGATTTCTACAAAGATATGGATGTAAAGGTTGAAGCTAATTATGGCGATGGATACGGAGTGGTCGTTACGATCGATTCAGGTAATCCTGGTAAGACAATTGCTTTACGTGCTGATTTTGATGCTCTGCCAGTTCAAGAAGAGACTGGCTTGCCATATGCATCAGTAAATCCGGGTGCAATGCATGCTTGTGGACATGATGGTCATACAGCTTACATGTTGATCTTGGCGGAATCTTTGTATGAGATGCGCTCAGACTTAACTGGTAAGATCAAAATCGTACACCAACCAGCAGAGGAGACTCCTCCTGGTGGAGCTCAAGGGATGATCAAAGCTGGAGTACTTGATGGTGTCGATGCAATTTTGGGTGTTCACATGTGGGCCCCGATTCCTTACGGAACAGTTGAATGTACAACGGGACCAGTTATGGCGGGCCGTTCCAGTTTTAAGATGACAATTCATGGTAAGGGTGGACATGGCTCTGCTCCTCATTTGGCAAATGATGCGAACGTTGCTGCATCCTTCTTTGTTACGGCAGCGCAGACAATTGTTTCTCGTCGCGTCAATCCGTTCGATATGGCTACTTTAACGATCGGTAATTTTGACGGACGTGGTTCATTCAATGTCATCAAGGATTCAGTCTTCTTAGAAGGTGATGTTCGCTTCATGAAGGACGAAACTTGTGCCGTAGTAGAGAAGAATTTCAAGAACTTAGTCAAAGGTATGGAGATCATGTTCGATGTTAAAATCGATCTCTTCTATAACAATGATTATCCAGTCTTGAATAACGATAAGGAATTAACCGAAAAAGTTCAAAAGAGTTTGGAAAATGGCGGCATTAAAGAGATCAAACATCTAGATTTTGAAGGTCGAGAATCAGCATCCGAAGATTTTGCCTACTTCACGCAGAAGATTCCGGGGACTTATATGTTTGTTGGAGAGATGCCAGATGATGGAGTCTTCTATCCACATCACAGTCCTAAGTTTATTGCGAACGAAAAAGCCTTAGGTTTAACAGCAAAAGCTGTAGGTGCAGCCACTTTGGACTTGTTAAACAATTAAAGCTAAATTAACAGCTCTCACTGATCGGTGAGAGCTGTTATTCTTGAATTTATTTTTGATAATTAAATGATTTGTTTACTAAAGTCGTGTAGTATTCAAATTAGATAATTAAGAGGGGTACACATTATGGGAGATTTACGTTTTAACAGTGTTTTTGACATAATTGGACCAGTAATGGTTGGTCCCAGCAGTTCGCATACAGCGGGAGCTGCTAGAATCGGTAAAGTCGTGCATGATATCTTTGGTGAGAAACCAGAAAAAATAACTATTGATCTATATGAATCTTTCGCAAAGACATATCGTGGACATGGAACTGATGTAGCAATTGTGGCCGGTTTATTGGGAATGAAACCTGATGATCCACGTCTATCAGATTCTTTGAAGATTGCTTATGAAGATGGCATTACGGTTGCCTTTGTTCCTAAGAGTGACAAGGTCGACCATCCTAATACAACTAAGATAACCATGATCAAAGGTGATCATAAATTGACAGTTACCGGTGTCTCGATTGGTGGAGGGAATATTCAAATTTCTGAGATCAATGGTTTCAAGATCTCCTTGAGTATGGGCACACCTACTTATATTACTGTTCATCAAGATGTTGCAGGGATGATCACCAAGGTTACCCAAGCCTTCACTAAGCGCAATATCAATATCGGTACAATGACCGTTACACGTGAATCCAAGGGCGAAAAAGCCATTATGATCATCGAAGTTGATGATAAACAAGATCAAAAAGAAATTTTAAAAGAATTGCGTTCGCTGCAATATATGGACAACGTTACGTTCTTTGAATAGGAGAAGATTATGTTCTATACAGTTAGTGATTTAATAAAACAAAGTCAAGATTATCCATCAGTTGCTGAATTAATGATTGCAACTGAAATGGAAAATACTGGTCGTACTCGTGAACAGATTTTTGCCTTGATGGAACGTAACCTAGAAGCTATGGAAGGTTCTGTCAAGCAAGGTATCGCTGGTGTAAAGTCAGTCACAGGCCTAACTGGTGGTGATGCTAAGAAGATGGACGAGTACATCAAAAAAGGTGACTTCTTGAGTGGTCAGCCGATCCTCGAAGCCGCCAGAAATGCCGTGGCGGTCAATGAAGTGAATGCCAAAATGGGCTTGATCTGTGCAACACCAACAGCTGGTAGTGCCGGTGTTTTGGCCGGTGTCTTAATGGCAGTGCGAGATAGATTAAACTTGTCTCACGAAGACCAAGTTAATTTCTTATTCACTGCCGGAGCCTTTGGCTTGGCGATTGCCAATAATTCTTCAATTGCTGGTGCTGAAGGTGGCTGTCAAGCTGAAGTAGGTTCAGCTAGTGCTATGGCAGCAGCTTCACTAGTAATTGCCAAAGGAGGAACGGCTGAACAAGCAGGTTATGCCATTGCGATGACACTACAGAATCTGATGGGCCTGATCTGTGATCCTGTTGCTGGATTAGTTGAAGTTCCATGTGTAAAACGTAATGCAATGGGATCTTCACAAGCAATGATCTCAGCTGACATGGCATTAGCTGGAGTGAAAAATGTTATTCCAGTTGATGAAGTAGTCGAAGCAATGCATCGTGTCGGACAACAAATGCCATCGATCTTTAAAGAAACAGCCGAAGGTGGTTTGGCCACAACTCCAACTGCTTTGAAATTAAAAGATCAGATTTTTGGTGATGAATAGAGGGTTTTCGCTTCCGGTCAGCAGTAACTCCATCTGTGGCGGGACCGATTTGAGCCAAAAGGCGGTCTAAAATCTCGCTTTCTTGCTTTGCACAAACCGCAAATCAAGAAAGACGTCCGTGGTGTAAATGTGGGAAAACCGCCCACATTAACACCACAATTGCCATGGATTCCATTACTGCTGACCTCCAGCTGATTTAGAATAGTATTAACAAAAACAGTGAGTCACGATATGTGATTTGCTGTTTTTGCTTTGATAAATGATAAGTATTCGATAATTACAGGGTCACAATTGTAAACGGAATTAGAAGTAATACAAAATTAGCTGATGATGGAATTGTTGCCCACCATCAGCGGCAATAATCAAGAATAAAAAATATTAACAAATAATTATGCTTTTTTGACGTTATTTTCTAAATAATTAGTCAGAATTAATACTAATAATAAGAATAAATTTAATTATAAGGGCATTTACAACAATTGTGACAAGGAAGCGTCTATAATAGATATTGGAGAGGTCCCGTGTGGAATCTTAAAAATCAATGAAAGGTAGCGAATGTATGCAGGTATATAAGAATTCGTCAGAATTAGTAGACCAAATTAGAAAGAGTTATCATTTATTCATTGATCAATATGAAGGTATTACGGATAATGTCGCAGATGAGAGAATCGAGCAAGTCGAGAAGACACCGCGTGAGATGCTTTCATATCAAGTTGGTTGGATTCACATGATCTTATCATGGGAAAAGGCAGAAGAGGGCGGCCAAGATATTACCACACCAACTCCAGGCTATAAGTGGGATCAGATTCGACAGTTGTACGATGATTTTAATGTCAAATATGGTGCTCAAGGCTTGGACAATGAAAAAGATGAATTAAAACGAGTAGTTGAGGAATTGATCGACTGGATCGATCAAATGTCGCATGATGAACTATTCAAGCCCGGTGAAAGAAAGTGGGCAACAACTAAGGCTATGTGGCCAGTGTCCAAGTGGATCAGGATCAATGCTATATCGCCATTTACAAATTACAGCCGTCAGGTCAAGAAGTGGAAGAACTTTAATTTGAGACAGAGAGCTTAGTATATTTAAGACTCGATTGAATTCCGCTTCCGGTCAGCAGTAATTCCATCAGTGGCGGGACCGATTTGAGCCAAAAGGCGGTCTCAAATCTTGCTTTCTTGCTTTGCCAAAACCGCAAATCAAGAAAGACATCCAGTGGTGTAAATGCGGGAAAACCGCCCACATTTACACCACTTTCGCAACTGATTACATTACTGCTGACCTCCAGCTAAATAAGATGATCACAAGAAAAAGAGTTTTATGACAGTTTGTCATGAAACTCTTTTTTGGTATCTATTTGATATGAATATCAAGAAAGACGGTCACTCAAGACTAGCACTGAAGTATTAAGTTTCCTTATCTAGTGATTCTTATGAAGAAGTACAAAAACAGTCACATTATTATTTAGAGGAGTTAATCGATTAGTAGAACAAAATCAGCTGATGGTGGACAACAATGGAATCCGCCGTAAAAGTGTTCTTAGCGATTTATCGCTTAGAACATTTGACGACTTTGAAGACTACAGGCTTCAAAGCGAGGCCGAAGACGAAGACTGAGGCCGGTCCACGGCAGATGGAATTGCTGTCTACCATCAGCGGCATCCATCCACTCACCCACCACACCCTAGTTTTATTATCAAAATATCTAATAGAATACCCACTAATTATTATAAAAACATTAATAAAACGCCTTAAATAAATATTTTTTTATCAACCAAAAATGCCCGTTTAAGTTGATTTGTAGCTTTGAAAGACGATTATTTTTTAAATTATCATTGAATGATTCCCAAAATACTATTACAATTAATTTAATTTATTTCTAATAATGCGGAGGTTAAACTTATGGATTACTCTTATTTTCAAATTAATGAACAGGCTTTGGAAGTTATCTTCCCAGAGCAGATCAATGTTGAAGAGAACAAGTTAGTCCAGCAGGTATCTCAGAAGTTAATCGAAGAAGAGACAACTGGGGTCACAGGTGTTATTCCCGCATATCATACTTTGACAGTAAATTTTGATTACGATTTGACCAGTTTTAAATTACTAGAAGGTCAGATAGATTCGCTGATTGCGTCGTCAAGCGGCGAATCTATGTCAGTCAAAAGAATTGTTGAATTACCAGTCTGTTACGATGAGGAATTTGGTCCGGATCTCGAAGATGTCGCAGAATTTGCTTCTGTTAGCGTTGAGAAATTAATCAAATTGCACACCGGAACAGACTATTTTATTTTTATGATGGGTTTTTTGCCAGGTTTTGCTTACATGGGGTCAGTTCCTGAACAGATAGCAATGCCAAGATTAAAAGTTCCACGTAAGTCGATTGCTCCTGGAAGTGTTGGTATCGCCGGTGCTCAAACAGGCATGTATCCGGTAGAGTCTCCCGGAGGTTGGCGCTTGATCGGTCGGACACCAGTACAATTGTATGACCGCAATAATCCAGTTTTGAAATACAAGTCAGGGGACTACGTCCGCTTCAAGGCTATTACTAAGTCAGAATATTATGATATCCAAAAACAAGATCAGGCTGGTCAATACGATCTGAATATCATTACGGAAGGTGGAGCTGACAATGACTAATATCGTTAAAGTTATTAAACCAGGACTGTCCACGACGATTCAAGATCTAGGTCGAACTAGTCATCAAATCGAAGGCTTCCCTGAATCTGGAGCTATGGATAGATTTGAATATCAATTGGCTAATCTATTAGTCAACAATCATAAGAATGATGCTTCCTTGGAATTCGTAATGACCGGTCCAACTTTGAAATTTGAGTGTGATTCATTTATCGCACTAACTGGTGGTCAGCTGCATGCTTTGTTGGACGGCAAACCTATCCCTAAGAATCAGGCAATTCAAGTGAATACAGGATCGATTCTAGAATGTGGACCAATGGCAACTGGAAACTACGGTTATCTGGCTTTTTCAAATGGTGGCGTAGTTACTCAACCGGTACTCGATAGTCGATCAACTACCTTGAGAACACAGATGGGGGGTATTCAAGGCCGTGCATTGATAGCTGGAGATAATTTGCCGATTCGTGACAGTGTGATCATGCCTAGTTTGCAGTCACGAAAGATAAACTGGGATGTGGAAACTTCGAATGTGATCCGCTTCGTCAAAGGGCCACATTGGCAGATGTTTTCTGATAAAGCTCAGAAACAATTTGTTCAACAGAGTTACCGTGTTTCGGAGCAGATGGATCGCATGGGTTATCGCCTCAATGGTGATCCGCTCGAAGTTCCTAGTAAGAATTTGTTGTCTGAAGGAACAGTCTTTGGCAATATCCAGATAACTCGTGATGGCAGCCCGATTGTTCTGTTAGCTGACCGTCAGACGACTGGTGGTTATCCGGTTATTGGAACAGTCATCAAAGCTGACTGGAGCAAGTTGGTACAGATGCGAGTTAATACTGATTTTCACTTTATGGAAGTTACTATGGATACAGCGATGAATGCATTGGTAGCTCACCAAAAAATCTTAAATGACACTTATGAAAAATGGTATCAAAGCAGGTACCGCGAACCGATCGGTCCGTTAAGAAGAAATTCGATCAAGATCGAAAGATTGATCAAAAATAATTTGTAAAAGGAGAATGTTGAAATGGATTTAGAAAGAGTTGAAAAGTTGGTAAAAATGTTACAGGATGCGAATCTAAGTCATCTCGAAGTGAAAGATGATCAGGGACATGTGGTTTTGGATAAGAACGTAACAGTTGCTCCAGAACAGGTAGTAGAACAGCAGCCATCTAGTGAACAGGGCCAAAAAGATGCTCCGAAGAATTCAATCAATGCTCCTTTTGTAGGAACTTTCTACGCCTCAGAGCAACCTGGTAAAGCACCTTTAGTTAAAGCTGGAGATAAAGTAGAAGCTGGTCAATTGATCGGTATTATTGAAGCAATGAAAATGATGAATGAGGTCAAGGCTGAAACAGCCGGCACGATCGATCAAATATTAGTTTCAAATGGCGATACAGTTGAATACGATCAACCACTATTTACTCTGAAGGATTGAAGGTGTAACCATTGAAAAAAATATTGATTGCGAACCGTGGGGAAATCGCTGTTCGTATTATTCGAGCATGCAAATTACTGAATATTTGGAGTGTGGCAGTTTATTCGACCGCTGATGCTTCGGCAATGCATGTTGCCATGGCTGATGAAGCAATTTGTATCGGTGGTCCTAATCCTGAAGATAGTTATTTGAATCAGCAGAGCATCATCGCTGCCGCACAAATAACGCACGCGGATGCAATTCATCCCGGCTACGGATTCTTATCAGAGAATGCTGACTTTGCCAAGCTTTGTGAAAAACAAGGTATCAAGTTCATTGGTCCCAGCTCCAAAGTTATCTCGATCATGGGAGAAAAATCCGCTGCCCGTAAGACGATGATCAAAGCTGGGGTACCAGTTATTCCCGGCAGTAAGACCGACTTTACGACTTTTGCTGAAGCGAAGAAATCAGCTGAAGAGATCGGCTATCCGGTCATGTTGAAAGCTAGTTCTGGTGGTGGCGGTAAAGGGATGCGTGTGATTGAATCAGCTGAAGATTTTCAGAATCAGTTCGACTTAGCACAAGCTGAATCGAAGAATGACTTCGGTGATGATCACATGTACCTTGAAAAATATTTGGCGCATCCTCGACACATTGAAGTGCAAATTGCTGCTGACCAGTTTGGCAATGCGATTGCCATCGGTGAACGTGATTGTAGTTTGCAACAACGCCACCAAAAAGTGATCGAAGAAGCTCCAGCAAGTACTTTGGATGAAGTTACACGACAACAGATGTTTAATGTTTCGGTTAAGGCAGCCAAGGATATTCATTATGAGGGTCTAGGTACGATGGAATTCTTGTTTGATGGTCCAGAGCAGTTTTATTTCATGGAAATGAATACCAGAGTTCAAGTAGAACATCCAATAACTGAATTGACGACCGATGTTGATCTAGTTGACTTACAAATAAAGATCGCTCAGGGAGAACCGATTCCTTTTGCAGAGATCTCACGTCATAATTTTGCTTTGGAATGTCGGATCAATGCTAGAACTGCTGGAAAAGTGACAGCCTTACATTTGCCGGCTGGTCACGGCATCAGAACTGACAGCGCGTTATATCAAGGATATTTGATCCCGCCTAATTATGATTCAATGATCGCCAAGATAATTTCATTCGGTCATGACAGAGAAACCGCTATTAAACAAATGGAAGGTGCTTTGGACGAGACAGTCATCAGTGGAATCGATACTAATTTAGATTTCTTAACACAGGTTTTGCAAGAACCAGATTATTTGATCAACCACACTGATATTGGCTGGTTAGACAAGTTAACAGAATAAATAAGAGGTAATAATCGATGAAAAAAATAGATTTGAATAGTGATTTAGGAGAATCATTTGGAAGATACAGTTTGGGCAGAGATTCTGAAGTTATTCCACTAGTAAGTTCAGTCAATGTGGCTTGCGGCTATCATGCTGGGGATCCTGATGTGATGTCAGAAACTGTTAAATTAGCGGAACAGTCCGGAGTAGGCATTGGAGCTCATCCAGGTTTTCCGGACTTACAAGGATTCGGCCGTCGCAAGATGGATATGAAACCAGAACAAGTTGCTAATATGGTGACCTACCAAGTCGGTGCTTTACAGGCATTCACTTCGGCGAAGAAACTTCATCACGTCAAACCGCACGGGGCAATATACAATGCAGCTGCCAAAGATCATGAATTAGCAGTTGCGATTTGCCAGGGCATCTATCGAGTTGATCCAACTTTGCCGATTTATGGACTGGCTAACAGTGAACTTATTTCTGCTGCTAGGGAAGTCGGCTTACCGTATGCACAAGAAGCTTTTGGCGATCGTAATTACAACGCTGATGGTACATTAGTGAGTCGTAGTTTGCCCAACGCTGTGATCAAGGATCCAGTAGTCATTGCCAAGCGAGTGGCTAAGATGATCAATGATCAAGAAATAGTTGCGCTGGATGGAACTAAGATTCCGTTACAACCTGACTCCATCTGTGTTCATGGCGATAATCAAGCTGCCTTGGACATTGTTAAGCAACTACATGTTGGCTTAGCTGAGGCTGGAATTAATATTCAAACATTTTAAAAAAATTAAATAATATGTGTGGTGAAAGATCTTATGAAAGATAAAGATCAAATTATAGATGATAAAGTAACTACCACTCGTTCCCCAAGAAGTATTGCCATGGGGGCAGCCTTCTTGATGGCGATGGCAGCTGTGGGACCAGGATTTTTGACACAAACTGCCACTTTTACAGGACAAATGGGAGCAGACTTTGGCTTTGCGATTCTATTGTGTATCATTGTTGACTTCATCGTACAGATGAATGTTTGGCGAATTATTGTGGTTAGTGGTAAGAGAGCTCAAGTTATCGCTAATGAAATTTTGCCTGGTTTAGGATATGTCTTATCGTTTTTAGTAGCCGCCGGAGGATTACTCTTCAATATTGGTAATATCGGTGGTGCAGGTTTAGGCTTGAATGTCTTATTTGGAATTTCTCCTGAAAATGGGGCCGTGATTGCAGCCTGTATTGCGATCGCCATCTTCGTCGCAAATAATGCGATGACGGTGATGGACCGAACGGTTCAATTGCTAGCAGTTGTAAAAATTGCTATTTTAATTTATATAATCTTTGTCATGGCAGTACCTTATCAAACCGCTGTGATACACACCTTTGTGCCTAGTCATATTGATTTCTATTCAATTGTGACGATCGTTGGTGGAACTGTTGGAGGATATATTTCATTCTCTGGCGGACATCGATTGATCGAAGGTGGATTAAAGGGTGAAAAAGAATTGAAGTATGTTAATGAGGGAGCCATAACTGGTATCGGTGTGGCATCATTTATTCGTATCTTGCTCTTCTTGGCCGGTTTAGCAGTTGTGACAACCGGATATAAGTTAGATCCAACTAATCCTGCTGCTTCGATTTTTAAATATGCGGCCGGAGAATTCGGTTATAAGTTCTTCGGTATCTTGTTATTTGCGGCTGGGATGACTTCGACTCTAGGTTCGACCTTTACTTCGATCTCGTTCTTGAATTATACGAGAAGTGAAAAGGCAGCTAATAAATTAGCTAAGTACAATCGAGTTTTTGTCATGGCATTTATTATTATCTCTGCAGCAATCTTTTACTTCGTAGGTAATCCGGCTAAGGTGCTGGTCGTAGTTGGAGCGATCAATGGCTTTATTCTGCCAATCTCACTAGCAATCTTATTGTTAGCAGCGTACAAACAAAAAATCATTGGGAATTATCATCACCCAATGATTTTGACAGTAACTGGTTGGATCGTCGTGGCGTTCATGACTTTTGCCAGTGTGGAAACTTTAATTAAGTTATTTTAGAAAAACTTTCGTAACTTCGCCACTATTGATGATATGGCGGAGTTTTTTTGTATCCTCTAGGATCAGTGCACCGTTAGAATTTATATCCACAGCAGTACCAGTTAGCTCAGTGTTTCCATTAACTATTCTGACCGTCTTGTTTAATGTATCGCAAAGCTTGCGATATTCTGGTAAAAAATCACCAGTTTGGTATGTTGGAAATCTTGAGAAAAATTGATTGAGTATGTCCGCAATCACAATATTTCGATCGATAGAATCATTACTAGAAATAGAAGTGGCGATAGTCTGCAGTTCTTTAGGAAAATCTGCCGTATTCAAGTTGATGCCAATGCCAAGCACTAGATGATTACCATTGGAGTTGTTAATATTCTCAGCAAGGATACCACCGACTTTTTTATTATTTAATAGAAGGTCGTTGATCCATTTTAATTTGAGATTCTCTTCAGGAAAGTTTTTTTTAAGAGCTGTTATGGAAGCTAGGCCAGCCATAGTCGTTAATAATCCGGGATTAGTGATAGTGGTGGGAATAATGATACTGAGATAGATCCCAGTTTGTTGAGGAGAATAAAAATCACGCTTGAAGCGACCGTATCCGGCAGTTTGAGCGTCGGCAATAATAGCGACAGTCTGGTTGGGATGGTCGAGTAGGTATTCTTTAGCAAATGTATTAGTAGAATTTATCTTTTTAAAAGTCAGAATCTTTATTGGTTGATCGATCTTATTCTCAATAGTAGATCGGTTGATTGGTATATTTGTCATGATGTTTCCTCTAATTGGTAATTTAGCATGAATTTTCGGTTGTGTAATTATCGGCTTAGTGTTTACTAAACTGGACAATTTGGACAACTATAACTGGTATAATAATTATAAATGTATTATAGATAATTAAAAGTAAATTGGAGAAAATATGAGTAGGTATATTGGAGTCGATCTGGGTGGTAAATCAATCAAGTACGCCGGTATTGATGAATCAGGGAACATATCGAATCGCAGTGAACTTTCTGCAACGGGTGACAAGGAAGAAGTATTGGTAAACCTTCAGAATGCCTTGTTTGACCTGGACGAAAAAGCAGGAATCTTTGAAGGCGTTGGTGTCAGTGTCTCGGGTATTGTGCAGCACAATGGTCTATTAACGACTGCCGGGATCGTGAAGCCACTTTATGATGTTAACTTAAAGGATATCTTGGAAGAGAAGACTGAATTGCCAGTTTATATTGAGAACAACGCTAATGCAGTCGCTCTAGCAGAGAAGTGGTTAGGAGTGGCTAAGCACTATCATAACTATGTCGGTCTGCTCTTGGACGTTGGTGCCGGCGGTGCTATCATCATCAACGATCAGATCTATCATGGCGCTCATGCTAGAGCCGGTGAATTCGGCTGGATGCTGACGGATGAGGACGATATAGATACCGAAATGGGCTCACTGAATTATCGTGGGGCGCCTGTCTTGGGACTTCTACGCCGTTATAATCAGTTCACTGATTATGGTGCTGACAGTCCGGAAATGATCCTTAGCCGAGCTATTGGCGGGGAACCATTAGCTAATAGAGTGTTGAATAGCTACTGCCACAGCCTGGCCAAAGAGATCATCAATCTCAACGTTGCCTTCGATCCCGAAGCAGTCGTTGTGACCGGAAATATTACGAAGAACAATAAGTTTATGGATAAGTTGAATCAAGAGGTATTGCGTATCCAGAAGTCGCGTAGCAGTATTGCATCAATGAGTATTCCTAATCTCGTCGCTGCAGAACTAGATTGCGGGGATGCCAAGATGCTTGGGGCAGTTTATCAATTGATCCAGGAAATAAAATAAAGAGTTCAGTCAATGACGACTGGACTCTTTTTTTGGATGCGAATAGATTCGGCTAATGTTTTGGGTAGTAGTTGTTTGGTACCTGTTCTGAGATTAAAAATAATGATATTGTCTTCAGCTGAACTCAATAGACGAACAGTATCTTGAAGTTTGATATCGATGGTTTCTAAAATACTGAAGACATAGCTATCTTCAGCGAAACTCTTAACGACGTATTCTTGATCAGGGATCAATTCATCAGTTAGTGTCAATTGATCAGTTGTTATCATTGGTGAATTGTTAGGAATGATGTTGCCGTGCGGACAGAACTTGGGATAATTGAGACGATCGTTCAATCGATCTATAAAATGCTGATTGATCTGATTAGTTAAGATGTCTGACTCTTTGTGAGCCGCTTCTAAGGAGAACCCTAAGTCATTCACTAACCAAACTTCGATCAATCGTTGTTGCTGAATATAAGGATTCAAGATCGTAATACCATTTGCAGTCAACTTGGATCCATAGTAGCGCGTATATGAGAGCAAGTCAGTATTCTTTGAAAGGTTCCTAGTTCGTTCAGTAACAGAGGCGTTACTAAGGTGAGCCTTTTTGGCAATATCACCATTACTGACATTGTGTAGATAGCCGCCTAGTTCGTATATTAATTTTAAAAAGTTCAAATCGCTCATTTTTAATCACCAGAATATTTTTTGATACTTTAATCATATTTTTGAATAGCCTAGTTGTCAAATATAAATTAGGTTAGACTAACTAAAATATTTAATAAAATAAATAATTTTGTATAAAATAACTTTTTTATTTGTCAAAGCGTCAACTATATTCCTGATATATAGAGCTTTCATGATTTTTTTCAGCAAGTCAAAGATGAATTTTAAATGTTATTATATTAAGTAAGTTATCGCTTTCAATTGTGATAACAAAATTAAAAAATATGTACTTTTTTGTTAGATACTCCTAAAAAAATCTTTACAGATTGTTAATTTGTTATAGAATTGAGTTCGTAGAAAGGAGTGATTTGAATGTCAGAAGAAAAAAAGACTTTCGATAGAGTTTTAGTCGGTGTTGATGATTCCGAAGATGCACAATTAGCGTTCCGCTATGCAATGAGACGTTGTATCAAAGATAATTCCACGATGATCATTACCTCGATTTTGGAAAACGATGAAATGAATGTTTATCAAGCTTTAACTAAGGACTATGTCCATGGTGAACGAGAGGAACTTGAGAAACACATCTTAGAATATCGCGATGTAGCTTTGAAAGCTGGGGTGAAGAAAGTAGAAGCCATCGTCGCTGAAGGGGATCCAGGTGAAACAATTGTTAAAAAAGTTATTCCTAGTGCAGAAGCTGATCTCTTGGTTATCGGTTCATTATCAAAACGAGGAATACGCAAATACTTTGGCTCACAAGCAGCTTATATGGCAAAGTATTCACCGATATCTATAATGATTGTTCGTTAAAATTTAAATAGGGAGATTATTTATGGCAAAGGAAAATGAAACTCCACGCAAGCATAAACTTATCCAATATGCGAATGGTCCTTCACTAGAAGAGATCAATGGAACAGTTGAAGTTCCTAAGGATAAGGGATTTATTAAGACATTATTAGCTTATTCAGGACCAGGTGCATTAGTTGCGGTTGGTTATATGGATCCAGGTAACTGGTCAACATCAATTACCGGTGGTCAAAATTTTCAGTACTTACTAATGTCAGTTATTCTAATTTCTAGTTTAATTGCCATGTTATTACAATATATGGCAGCTAAACTAGGGATTGTAAGCAGTATGGACTTGGCGCAAGCCATTAGAGCCAGAACGAGTAAGGCATTAGGAATTGTTTTGTGGATCTTAACAGAGTTCGCCATTATGGCAACAGATATCGCCGAAGTTATCGGTGCCGCGATTGCCTTGTATCTGTTGTTCCATATTCCATTAGTCATTGCGGTATTCATTACCGTTCTAGATGTTTTAGTATTGCTATTATTAACAAAAATCGGTTTCAGAAAAATCGAAGCAATCGTTGTTTGCTTGATTTTGGTTATTTTATTCGTCTTTGTTTATCAAGTAGCATTGTCAAACCCTGATTGGGCTGGTGTCTTCAGTGGTTTAGTACCAAATGCTAGAACTTTTTCAACTAGTGAAAAGGTCGCCGGTATGACACCATTGAGTGGTGCTTTAGGTATTATCGGTGCGACAGTTATGCCACATAATTTGTACTTGCACTCAGCTATTTCTCAAACACGTAAAGTGGATCATAACGATGAAGAATCAGTTGCTAGAAACGTTAAGTTCTCAGCTTGGGATTCAAATATCCAATTGACAGCCGCATTCTTTGTTAATGCATTGCTATTGATCATGGGTGTTGCGGTCTTTAAGACAGGTGCCGTAAAAGATCCATCATTCTTCGGTTTATATGAAGCCTTGTCAGATACTTCTACTTTAAGTAATGGTATTTTGATTGGTGTTGCTAAATCAGGAATTCTTTCAACATTATTTGCCGTTGCCTTGTTGGCATCGGGTCAAAACTCAACTATTACTGGTACCTTAACTGGTCAAGTTATCATGGAAGGTTTCGTTCATATGAAGATGCCTCTCTGGTTGAGAAGATTAGTTACACGTTTGATCTCAGTTATTCCAGTTCTTATCTGTGTTATGTTAACTAGCGGTAAGAGTGCCGTTGACGAACATACAGCTTTGAATAACTTAATGAATAACTCGCAGGTCTTCTTAGCTTTCGCCTTGCCATTCTCAATGTTGCCATTATTGATGATGACTGACAGTGAAGTTGAAATGGGTCATAGATTTAAGAACAGTCTTTGGGTCAAAGTACTGGGATGGTTCTCAGTTATTGGCTTGACGGTCTTAAACTTGATCAGTTTGCCAGATCAAATCTTGGCATTCTATGGTGACAATCCAAGTGCAGCTGATGTAACAGCTTCAAATGTGATCGCATATGTATTGATCTTTGCTGTGCTGGCTTTGTTGGTATGGACAGTTGTAGACTTACATTATGGTAATAAAAAACTAAGAGCACAAGTTACTGAAGCTAAATTGGCTGATCAATAATAAGGATTTTGTTTTTGCTTCCGTTTCCGCTTCCGGTCAGCAGTAATTCCATCAGTGGCGGGACCGATTTTAGCCAAAAGGCGGTCTAAAATCTTGCTTTGCATAAATCGCAAATCAAGAAAGATATCCGTGCTGTAAATACGGAAAACCACCGCATTAACACCACAATCGCCACGGATTCTATTACTGCTGACCTCCAGCTAGATATTATGAGTTATATAAAAATAGCACGTACGATAATATATTCAAATTATCGTACGTGCTATTTGATTTGTAACAGTATCAAAACTAATAAAATTAATTGTTGCGAAATATTTATTAATTTAGAAATTAATATGAGTTTGCCGCCATCAGCGGCAATAAAACCACAAATAGTTATTTTTTGATTTTTTCTGCTTTTGGTGTGAATTGATAATTATCTTTAACAAACCACAATGCAGCGGCGACTAATAAAATACCCGATACAACTAAGAAAATTCTGCCCAGATGAAATCCAGGATTCACAGTCATTTCCAAAGCAGTGAGTATTATCGATACTAATAGTAAGATA
Organism: Companilactobacillus sp. HBUAS59699; assembly: GCF_036913575.1. Lineage (NCBI taxonomy): Bacteria > Bacillati > Bacillota > Bacilli > Lactobacillales > Lactobacillaceae > Companilactobacillus > Companilactobacillus sp. HBUAS59699. The sequence continues at coordinate 77,924 of NZ_JAYKTV010000003.1, forward strand.
GATGTTCTTTTTAAAATCATTAGACGTCGACCCCCTCTTAAACTTTTTTGGTAAAAGAATTATAACAGAAAACATTTTAAAGAGGGAAGCAAAATATCATCGTTTATTTAGGAAAAATTATAAATATCCCTAAAAAGAAAATTGCTGTACCAATAGATAGGAGAAGATAATATACGGACTCCTTCTTAGCCTTGAATGATACAGTTGCGATCGCAATACCGATTATGAATACTAAAATAGCAAAAAATACTTGCATATTATCATCTCCTTGATTTGGTAGTCTTTCATTTTAATTATATCTAAGTTAAAATGTATAAGGCTTTTTGTAACAAATTATTTTTAAAAAATTAAGAAGTCAAAATTAAAATAGCAAATTTCCATAAATATCTTTTTCATTACACGAAATATCCTTATACTAGTAGGGGTACTTCTTTTTTTAGGGGAAACGTAAATGGCTGTATTAAAACGAGTTTTTTCAGATAAGGTTCTGTGGATTGCTGGGGCAGCAGCAATCCTCACTTCCATTTTTATAAGTCCACCGCAGTTAATGGATATCAATTGGAAAACAATTGCTTCACTAACATCGATGATGATCATCATTCAAATATATGATTATCTAGATTTTTTGAAATATTATGCGGCATACTTAACACATAAGGCAAAGACCACACGACAGATGATGCTGATGTTAGCTAGTATAGCATTTTTTGGTGCTATGTTCTTAACGAATGATGTAGCAATTCTGACGTTGGTTCCTTTATATTACCAGCTTTCGAAACACTTAAAAATAAATCCGATTTTTCCTGTTATTATAATTGCAATGGCAGCGAATTTAGGTAGTATTTTTACACCGTTTGGTAATACGCATAATTTGTTCTTGCTGACACATTTTGATCTAGGTATTAAACAATTCTTCATCATGTCAGCACCAATAACGATTATAAACTTTTTGGCGATCTTCCTATTAACTAGGTTCTTTCCCAAAGACAAAGTTGAATTGAGTGCTCTGCCAACGGTCGAGCTGAACATTCCTAGTTTGAGTTTGACAGTTTTTGTCACGATCGTGATCTTCTTAGGAATTTTCTCAGTTATCCCAATGTGGGGTTCACTGATTGCCGCAATTTTATTAGTGATCTTCATTAATCCTCATATTTTGGAATCAGTGGATTATTCGATTGTATTAATATTCATGTGCTTCTTCATTGCAGTTGGAAATATTAATCGAGAACCATCGATCGTCAATCACTTGCATGACTTCATTCAAACAAGAGGTAGCACATATTTAACATCGATCATTACCAGTCAATTCATCAGTAATGTTCCTACAACCATCTTAGTTTCCAAGTTTTCTAAATATGTTCACGCTATTTTCTTAGGTACAAATATCGGTGGACTAGGTTCAGTAGTGGCTTCACTGGCTAACTTATTAGCCTTTAAACAATATCGGTTCTTCTTCAAAGAAAATCCTGGTAAGTATCTAGCAGTCTTCAGTGGTATTAATTTTACTATGTTGATAATCATTGGAACGATAGGATACTTCTTGATCGACTTTGGACTTTAAATTTTTGAATTTTAGTGGGTCTGACATTTACACGGTAAATGTTAGGCTTATTTTTTTTTGAATTGTGTTGTACTTTTTACCTTTGATATACTTTAAGAAAATATCAGAGGGGGATGTATGGATAAAGTAGAGAGGTTACCTGAAAGTATTAAGGCAATTTGGAGAATTCATGCAATTATTGAATTCGTTGTTTTTTTGGTTATTGTTCAAGCTGTGGGTTTAATTAAACTGGTTTTGCCTAAAGATGCTCAATTTTACTTTAATATTGGTGAATGGAGCGTCATTGCGATAGGAATCATAGTTTTGCTGGCTAGTTTCTTTTACGTAGTATATTTGTGGAATTTTTGGACTTATTATATCGATGATCGGCAAGTACAACTTCATAGTGGATATTTTTTTAGGAAACAAATAATAATTCCAATTGCCAGAGTACAAAACGTTACTTTGAAACAGGGACCGATTTTGCGTTGGAAAAATTTGCAAAAAGTCATAATTGTCACAGCTGCTGGTAAGAGTGAAATTGATGGGATCGAAAGTAATCAAGCTGATCAGTTGAAAGAAACGATTATGAAATTGGCGCAGGAGGCTAAAAATGATATCTAAACCGAAGAGATTGCATCCGGCGACCTTATTATTTTTCCTGTATAAAGATATAAAAAATTGGATAATACCAGTAGCAATCTTTGTCTTTAGTACGTACAATCAATCCAAAGTTTGGTCATTGTTGGGCTTATTTGCAGTAATTGTCTTAATAATTGCTAGTGATCTATTGAAATATTTTACATTTAGTTATCAGTTCTTTGATGATGAAATTCTGGTTAAGAGTGGTATTTTGGTCAAAAAAGTTAATCACATCCCGTATGATCGAATTCAGAATGTGACCACTAATCAATGGTTCTTTTTAAAGCCATTTAAATTAGAAGAACTAGAAATAGAAACGGCGGGCCATTCAGAGGGACCGGAAGTTACCTTAGCGGCCGTATCCGTGGAACTTAAGAACGAACTAAATCGTCATCGTAAAAAATTCAATTCGGCAGACGTTACGCAAAATGTTTCACAGGAAACTTTTTCTGAATCAACGTTGACAGAACAAGTATCTGACCAAAGAAATATTCAATCATATGTCATAACTTGGGGTGAGTTGCTAAAATTTTCCTTAACATCACCAGCCTTTTTATCAGGATTGTTGGTCGTTCTAGCTTTCTATGGAAAGATTCAACATTCAATCAGTAAGCAATTTTACAAAGTTGCTGCTCAGGAATTCACCCACTTGGGATTACTGTTGGTCATAATCGGCTTACTATTGGTCCTATTGATATTTTATGTTATTTCGGTCGTAGTCTTGATTGCTAAGTACTATCATTTCCAATTGGAAAAAGAAGGCAGTCAGTTTCAGATGCAATATGGATTTTTCAAAACTAAGAAGACTAGTATTTCTCAGAATAGAATTCAAGCGGTGGTCGTTAAGCAAACCTTGCTGCGCAGAATGATGCACATTGCTTCAGTCAAATTGGTAATTATATCTAATTCCCAAAAAGAAGAGACTGAAAAAGATATTATTATAATGCCAGTAATTGAGACTAGAAATTTGAATGATTTTTTTAAGAAGTTTTTTCCACATATTCCTATTGATGATTTAGAGACTGCTAATGCTAATTCTCGGACATATTATTATGATCTGCGCAATGCACTTATTTTTAGTTTGTTAACTGATCTGATTTTTGGCGTGATGTTATTTAAAGCGTCGATTTGGTGGGTAGTAGGAGTAATCATTGTTTCCGCAATGTTTTGGTTGCCAGAAGCTTATCTTAATGCCCGCAGGGCCCAAATTTCTTTGATTAGTGAGAACTATATGTTCTTACAAAACAATCAAGTTACATCGAAGAATTCATATTTTGTACCAAAGAATAGTATTCAGTTACTAGAGCGTCGCCAGAGTATCTGGTTGAGTAAAAAAAGATTTGCACATATATTGTTGAGCTGTCGTTCAGGAGTCGGCGAGCGGATTTTGAAAATTAAATATTTGCCTCAACATCAGATCGATGAGGTTGTTGAATGGTATAAACGAGGGGGCAATGCCGCTTCCGGTCAGCAGTAATTCCATCTGTAGCGGGACCGATTTTAGCCAAAAAGTGGTCTCAAATCTCGCTTGGATGCTTTGCAAAAACCGCAAATCATCCAAGACGTCCGTGCTGTAAATGTGGGAAAACCGCCCGCATTAACACCACTTTCGCCACTGATTCCATTACTGCTGACCTCCAGCTAATTTATCAATTATATAAATAAGTCGCCACGACAATTTGGGTATTTTCCCCATTAGTCGTGGCGACTTTTTTAAATTTGTAGAATGTATAATTCGAGCTATATTACAGTTGTGTAACTACTAATCTAAAATTAATACAAGATTAGTTGAGGATGGACAACAATGGAATCCGCCGTAAAAGTGTTCTTAGCGATTTATCGCTTAGAACACTGGACGACTTTGAAGACTACAGGCTTCAAAGCGAGGCCGAAGACGAAGGCTGAGGCCGGTCCACGGCAGATGGAATTGTTGACCACCCTCAGCGGCATAAATCAATAATCCCCATCAGCAATTTTCTCTAAAGTATCCTTGGAAGGGATGAAGAATAAATTGCCCGTGATCGGTGTACTGAAATCAAGTAGACGATCACTCTTAGTGAACATGTTTGTTAGCATACGATTTGTAATTGAGAAGTCCTTCGAATAACCAATGAAGTAAGTTCCCTTAATATCTTTAGCTGGTTCTGAATAAGGTACGTTCATACGAACAATTTTGTGTTCAACGCCGCCTTCTTCATCTTTTGAAGCCACATTATGAGCATTAGGAAGTTTTTGATCATCATCTAATTCACGATCATTGAACTTGTGACGTCCGATCGATTTTTCTTGATCTTCAGTCTTCAAAGTATCCCAAGCTTCCATATTATGAGTGTACTTTTGTGCGAATGCATATGAACCATTCACAAATTCGGGATCTTCATTCTCATCGATCAAGGTGTAGTCCATTGATTCGATACCGGCAGGGTTCTCTGTTCCATCGATGAAGCCAATGATGGCGCGACCTTCGAAGTAGCGGAAGCCGTGAGTTTCATCTTCAACGGTAGTGATAGGGCGAAGAATACCCATGAACTGATCCATCAGTTCATAACAGACGGCCATTTTGCTGGCACGAACGTGGATGAAAATATCACCAGGTGTAGAAACAGCGGTGTATTTTGGTCCTTTGATTTCTTTAAAAGGAGCTAATTGCTTAGGTTTCGGTGCATCAGGGAATAAGTAATCCCAAGCATCTGAGCCGAAGCCCCAGGCAATGTGTGCTTGAGCTTCTGGTGCACGAACTCGCATACTATTGATGATCGAGTTCGACATATCAGCGAATTCGGCAATGGCATCCTTCACTTCGGTTTGATTCTCACGCTTGAGCATGAGGGTAGTAAAAATAACACTTTCTCCGGCGTCCTTATAAACATCTTGGGCGCGTTTAATATCAACGGTCATATGATTACCTCCGAGGTTTAATAATGAATCCAGTTTAAGCTTATCATAATAAGTTATTAAATATAGCAATAAGAATTTGTAGTTTTTGAAACTTTATTTTAATTTTTAACGTAATTTTAAAGATATATTGAAATAAAATTTCACATGAAGTATTATTTTTTTGTAAACGATACCAATGTTTTAAATACAAGCTTGGAGGGGATTCAAATGAAGTCACGTGTTACAAAGTTTTTGGCGATTATGGCAAGCTTTGTAGGATTATGGGCATTACTGATCGGTTATTCAGAAACAGAAGTAAAAGCTGCTGATGCAGTGTCACCAATTAGTAAAGTCGTAACTACAACGGTTTACTCGAAACAAATGCACTTAGATTGGAATTATGATGTCTACTTACCTGCAGGTTACAACCCTAATGGTAATAAAAGATATCCAGTTTTGTATATGATGCACGGATTATACGGCAATCATCGTAATTTATTAGAGCGATTCAATTCACAACAAATGCTTGATGGAACTATGAATCGTGAGCATCAAAAGGCAATCGTTGTCTTTGTCGATGGTTTTAACAGTTTCTACGTTAATCAAAAAGGCGGTCTCAAGATGGAGAGTGCCATCATGAAAGACCTAGTACCGACGATCGATAAGACTTACAAAGTATCTAAGTCAAAGAAGGATCATGCTGTTGGTGGTATTTCAATGGGTGGATATGGTGCAGCTAGACTAGCTCTAAAGTATCCTAATTACTTCTCAAAGGCAGTACTGATCTCACCATCTGTTTGGTATAAATTACCAAAGGACAATCCAATCAGAAAAGGTATGCACGCCTTCACTGACGGTAAGACTAACTGGTCAGATAAGGTTTATGATGGGTTGTTCCCAACTAACTACGTAAATAACAAATCAAGATCAGTTAAGTTCTACGTTGAATCAACATCAGATGATACAACAGTTCCGATCAAGGATGTTAATAAGTTTGTTAAAGAAATGAAAAAAGACAAAGTGTCTGTTAAATATGTTAAAGATACTGGGGATAACCACAATTGGGCTTACTGGACTAAGGCAACACCAAAGGGCTACAACTGGGTCATGAACCAATTTTAATAAGGGGGGAAACTTGAAATGAGTAATAAAGATATCGCAAGTGAGATCCTGAAAAATGTTGGTGGCAAGGACAATGTCACAGCAAACGTCGCTTGTATGACACGTTTGAGATTAGGCATTAAGGATAATGACAAGGTCAATATAGATGGCTTGAAGAGAATCGATGGGGTATTGGCAGTCGTTGAAGCTGATACGCTACAAGTTGTTCTGGGACCAGGTAAGGTCAACAAAATTGCGGAACCATTCGCAGAAATGACTGGCGTTGCTCTAGGTAGCGATGAAGATGATGAAGCTACGGTCGCATCTGACAGCAAAGCTGCTGAATTAAATAATGTTAAAAATATTGCTAGCGAAAATAAAAAAGCCAACAAGGCTAAGCACGACAAACCATTACAACGTGGTCTGCAACACATCGCTAACGTCTTCATTCCGTTACTTCCAGGTATTATCGCTGCTGGACTTATCAATGGGTTAGCCAATGTTATCGATTATCAGACGGGACAAGCTTTTGTTACTGACTGGTGGTACATGACAATCAAGACCCTAGGCTGGGGACTATTTACATTCTTACCAATCTTTGTTGGTATGAATGCTGCTCGTGAGTTCAAAGGTAGCGCCATTCTTGGTGGTATCGGTGGTACTTTGTGCCTAGGTGTTACGATCACAGGGTCACCACTCAGTTCTCAAGCGATTGCTATGCCGTTCACTAACGCTCCATATACCGTTGGTGTCGGTGGTTTGATCACAGCTTTATTCATGGGTATTTTCTTTGCTTGGCTAGAACGCAGTATCAGAAAGTTCATGCCTAGTGTTTTGGATACATTCTTTACACCGCTATTGACAGTTATAATCGGTTCACTACTAGCGGTTGTCTTCTTACAACCAGTTGGCGCATGGCTAACAAATGCCATTTACGTTGTCATGGACTTCACATATACCAAACTAAGCGTCTTTGGTGGATTTATTCTGTCATCAACTTTCTTGGCTTTGGTTTCAGTTGGATTGCATCAAGCTTTGACACCGATCCATGTTCTTTTGAATGATCCTACAGGTCCAACAAAAGGTATCAATTACTTGTTGCCTATTTTGATGATGGCCGGTGGTGGTCAAGTTGGTGCTGGATTTGCACTATACTTCAAATCAAAGAACAAACGCTTTAAGAAAATGGTAATGAGCTCAATTCCTGTTGCTATCTTGGGTGTTGGTGAACCATTGATGTACGCTGTTACTCTACCATTGGGACGTGCCTTCGTTACTGCCTGTATCGGTGCCGGTTTCGGTGGTGTCGCCGCATCATTATTCCACTTAGGTGCTGTCTCACAAGGTGTCTCAGGATTGTTCGGCTTATTGATCATGCAACCTGGTCAACAGATCCAATTCTTGATTGCTTTGTTCATCGCCTATCTTGGTGGATTCATCGTTACTTGGTTCTTCGGATTCAATGAAGATCGTATCAACGAAATTTATCCAGAATAAGGAGTAAGCGATGCTAGGATTTTCAGTTTATCTAAATAACGAATTAACCAAAGAAGAACTTAATAGAATTGAAAAATACACTCAAGCAGGATTTACCGGAGTATTTACTTCCATAAATCTGCCTGAAGATGATCCTAATAATTTGTTGAAAAATTTGAATACCTTAGGTCAAATTTGTTTGAAAAACAATTTACATTTAACCTTAGATATTTCTTCAGCCTCCATGGAACGTTTGAACTTAGCGTTAGATGCCGATGGATTCAAAACATTGACGGACTTAAATGTCGAAATGTTACGGATCGATGATGGGATTACTAACCAACAAATAGCCGCAGCTTCTAAAAATCTGAAATTGGCTTTGAATGCTAGCACGATCGTAGACGCGGATGTGAAAGAATTGAAAGCTGCGCAAGCTGATTTTGATAATCTAGAAGCCTGGCACAATTATTATCCGAGAACTAATACTGGTTTAAGCGTGGATTGGTTCTATCAGAAGAATCATTGGCTGAAAGAAAATGGCTTCACCGTGATGGCATTTGTTCCTGGTGATACTAAGTTGCGTGGACCAGTTCATGCTGGGTTACCGACTCTAGAAGATGATCGTGGCAAGAATCCACTGTCCTCAGCAATCAAACTAGCTCAGTTAGATGTCGACAAAGTATTTCTAGGTGATCCGATCATTAAAGATGGGACTTTACGGCAATTTGAAGAATACTACCGTAACCAAGTTATCTTGTTGCATGCACAGATCCTAGAGAATGCACCAGATTATATTACCAAGATCATGCATCAAAGAGCCGATGTGGCCCGTGATGTAGTCAGATTACGCGAAGGTCGTCCTTGGAATACGGTGATGATTCCACCAAAGAATCAAGTTGTCCGTGAAGCTGGTGCGATTACACTGGATAATTCGATTGCTGGTCGCTATCAAGGCGAATTGCAATTATTAAAGCGAGACTTGCCAGCAGATAAAACGGTCAACGTGATCGGTCAGATAGTAGCGGAAGATATTGATCTACTGGACAATTGTGGCGCAAATCAAGCTGTTAAGTTATGTAAGATAGAGGATGGAGTGAATTAGTATGGATATTGATAAGTTATCCACTGAGAGTCGTAACTCTATGACAACTAATCTGGACTTGATGAGCCCGTTAGAAATTGTTACGGTTATGAATTCGGAAGACAAGAAGGTTTCTGAAGCAGTTGAAAAGACACTGCCACAAGTTGCTCAAGCGGTTGAATTGATCACGAAAGCTTTCAAAAAAGGTGGCCGATTATTCTATATAGGCGCTGGTACTAGCGGTAGATTAGGTGTCTTAGATGCCGCTGAATGTGTACCAACTTTTGGGACTGAACCAGAGATGGTTCAAGGATTGATCGCTGGTGGTATGGACGCAATGACTCTGGCCGTTGAAGGTGCCGAAGATAATGTTGAACTAGGCAAGCAAGATTTGGTAGATAAGAAGTTGACTGATGCTGACGTTGTTGTAGGGATCGCTGCCAGTGGCAGAACGCCGTATGTGATCGGAGCACTGGATTATGCTCAAGAAATCGGAGCAGGAACAGTAGCACTGTCATGTAACAATGATGCTGAAATCAGTAAGCATGCTGCGATTGCCATTGAAGTTGTTCCCGGTCCTGAGATCTTATCCGGATCAACTCGTTTGAAGTCAGGTACGGCTCAGAAGATGATTTTGAACATGTTGTCGACAGCTTCTATGGTTGGTATTGGTAAGACGTATGGTAATTTAATGGTTGACGTCAAACCTACCAACGACAAGTTGATTCAAAGATCTAAGAATATAATTATGGATATTACCAAAGTTGACGAAAAAACGGCTGGGGATGCTTTGAAGGCAGCGAATTACTCAGTTAAAATGGCGATAGTTATGATTATGAATGCAGAAGATAGTACTGAAGCAGCGGCAGATCTAAAAAAAGCAGCAGGCTTCGTACGCAAGGCTATCAAGTAAAGTAGGTGTAGTAGATGGATAACACGATCTTATTGTCGATTCGGGCGCAACAAAATATCAATAGCAAAGCTGAGAACATCTTGGGTGAGTACATCTTGAACAATGCTCAAGTGATCCCGCAATTGAGCGTGGCCGAGTTGGCCGATAAGAGTGGTGTTAGCCAAGCAACGGTTGTGAGGTTTGCTAAAAACCTAGGATTAAATGGATTCAAAGAATTAAAAGTCGAATTGGCGAGAGGCACCAGTAACAATAGTACGAGTTTATCGAGTGAAATTTCACCGACGGACACATTGGATGAATTGAAGCAAAAAATGTCTCTGAGAGTCCAGCATGCGATAGACGTTACTAACAAGGGCTTGAAGACCGATCTGGTCAATCAAACAGTCGATGAATTACAAAGATACGCAGTGATCCAAGCCTATGGTTTAGGAGCTTCAGGATTAGTAGCACAAGATTTTACACAAAAATTCTCTCGAATTGGCAAGACCGTTATTAATACTGACGATACGCACCAATTTGCGGTGAATTTATTGACACAAACATCCTCCCAGATATTGATCTTGTTCTCTGATTCTGGTGAATCTAAAGAAACCATCAAAATAGGAAATCTAGCTGTCGCTAATAAAGTACCGATCGTTGGCGTCACGTCTAATGTCGAGAGTAGTCTGGCAAAGATATCGGACATATTATTACCGACGAGTGATTCAATGCCGCGTGATCAGATTCGTTCGGCCGCAACCACATCGTTGATGAGTCAACTGTATGCAGTTGATTTGATCTATTATTGTTATTTACAACGTGATTATGATAGTAATGTACAAAAACTCAAAGAGTCACACAACTTAGTGGATGAAATTTTTCATAAAGGGGCACAAAATAATGTTTAATATTTTTAAAAAGCATAAGGATTTACCAGCTTGGGATGCCAAAACTTTCTTGTCACCAGCTGATGGTGAGTTGATCGAGATCGAAAAAATCAATGACCCCGTCTTCTCTCAAAAGGCAATGGGGGATGGCTTCGGTTTGATACCAACATCGAACGATATTTTCAGTCCAGTCTCTGGTACAGTTACGATGGTTGCAGGTACCAAACATGGTATTGGCATCTCCACTAGTGATGGTGAAGAGTTGTTGCTCCATATGGGGATTGATACAGTTGAGTTGAAAGGTAAACCATTTAATATATTGGTAGCTAAGGGAGATACGATTTCAGCTGGACAAAAGATTGCTGAAATGGATCTTGATGAAGTCAAAGCTGCTGGTAAAGAGACAACTATTATTGTTGCTGTAACTAATTCAGCGGAAAATAACTGGCAAGTTTCACTAGCCGCAAGTGGTAAGGTTGATCACGCTGAACTAATAGCCAAATTGTAATTATTCAATTAAGTCTGACGATTGTCAGGCTTTTTTTGTGGAAAAGTTAAATTTCATAAAATAAAATTGTTGAATTTGTCAACAATTTGCATAATAATGAGCGATAATAAATAAAGTAATAGAATTTGAAGGGAAGCAATTAAATATGTGTACAAGTATTAGTTATGAAGCGCTCGATGGATCAAAGTTTTTAGCAAGAACGATGGACTTTGCCTTTGAGCTGAATGGTCAACCTACCTTCCTGCCTAGAGACTATGATTGGGTTTCATCATTTGACGACAGAACTTATCAAACCAATTATGCAATTATGGGTACTGGAGCTAAGTATGGCAAAAACTACATGGTAGCTGACGGTTTCAATGAATATGGCCTTTCTGCCGCTGAATTATATTTCCCTCATCAATATGTTTATGACGCAGAACCAACTGACGGCGCCATTAACTTGGTTTCAGAAGAATTTATTCTTTGGGCATTAGGTAACAACAAGACAATTGATGAGTTACGTGAAAACTTGAAAAAAGTTCGAGTAATCGAATCTGATAAAGGTGTTATGGGTGCCAACCAACCATTGCACTGGATCTTCAGCGATTTGTCGGGAGCAACTTATATTATCGAACCAGAAGGTGATGGTCTGGTTCTTGAAGAAGATAAGATCGGTGTTATGACTAATACACCTGATTTTGATTGGCACAGAACTAATTTGGCTAATTATTTGGGAGCATCAGTCAATAACTTTAATTCAGCTCAATTCGGTGATGAAGAGATCACTCGATTAGGCCAGAACGGTACCTTTAGACTTCCTGGTGGCTACACGGCTGTTGACCGTTTTGTTAGAACTGCCTTCAATCGCACTCATATTGAAAAAGCTAAAAACGCTGACGAAGCAGTTACAACGGTCTTGCACATATTGGATAGTGTAGTTGTCCCTAAGGGTGTTAATATTGGTGATCGTGGTCCTAGCTATACACAATATCAAGCTATTTTCGATTTAACTAATAAGAAGATGTATTACATTCCATACTCTAATCAAACCGTCTTTGAAGTAACTATGACAGATGATTTGATCAAGAATCAAACAACACCTAAGGAGTTTGGTTTACCAATGAAACAAAGTTTTGCTTCACTTGATGAACAAGTCGAAGAAGCTAAGTAGAATAAAAGAGCAGCCCGTGGACTGCTCTTTTTTCGTATCCAGAAATATTTTGGTATGTGTTTTATTTGCTAAATGAGATATAATGTTTTCGAAAGATAAGAACCACAATAAAAATTGGTGCGTTCCAAAGGAGAACTCATGGCAGATTTAATATATCAAAAAATAATTGATTCACTAAAAAAAGAAATTGATGATGGAGCCTTTCCCAATATGCGTTTACCTGATGAACGCTCTTTGGCCGAAAACTATAAAGTTAGTCGCAGTTCGATCAAACGAGCATTGAGTAACATGTCGGAACAAGGAATCATCTTTAAGAAGCGCGGTTCGGGAACCTTTGTTAATCCGTTGTACTTGAAACAAGATTCTTATTTTAATTACAGTGGAAAGAATTTGGGGATCACTGATAGCTTTAAGGCTAACGGTCAAAAACCCGGAATCAAAGTTTTGAGTTTTGATGTTATTCGTCCAGACGAAGAAATGCGTGATAATTTGTTCCTCAACAAAGGTGAGTTCGTCTATGCATTCAAGCGTCTGCGATTACTAGACGATATTCCATTTATGATCGAGACTGGTTATATTCCGATTAAATTAGCTCCCGAATTATCAGAGCAGATCGCTTCAGAGTCGATTTTTAACTATGTAGAATCAGAACTAGGCAAAGAAGTAAATAAGACTTATTTGACTATCTCGGCTAAGCCTTCAGATGAAGAAGGGCAAAAACTATTGAGCCTCAAGCCCAATGAACCCGTGGGTCTAATGGAAGGTATTTTCTTCTTAAATGATGGAACACCGTTTGAATTCTCGACCATGAAATTGCATTACAAGTATTTTAAATATGATTCATTCGTTGATCTAGATAGATAGTAAGTGTTTTCAGAAATTGGACCGACCCAATATAATAAATGGTTGACTTTTATCAATGAACTGGTTATTATATGTTTGTAAACAAATAAGGAGTGTACTGAAATGACAGATTACTCATCAAAAGAATACTTAAACTTAGTTGATAAATATTGGCGTGCAGCTAACTATATTTCTGTAGGTCAACTTTACTTAAAAGATAATCCATTATTGAAGCGTGATATTAAAGCCGACGATGTAAAAGTTCACCCAATCGGACACTGGGGTACTATTGCAGGACAAAACTTTATTTACGCTCATTTAAATCGTGCTATTAACAAGTACGGTGTTAACATGTTCTACATTGAAGGACCAGGACATGGTGGGCAAGTTATGGTTTCTAACTCATATCTTGACGGAAGTTATACTGAAACATACCCAGAGATCACACAAGATGAAAAAGGTATGCAAAAATTATTCAAACAATTCTCATTCCCAGGCGGTGTAGCTTCACATGCTGCTCCTGAAACACCTGGTTCAATGCATGAAGGTGGAGAACTTGGCTACTCAATTTCACACGGTGTTGGTGCTATCTTAGATAACCCAGACCAAATTGCCGCAGTTGTTGTTGGTGATGGTGAATCAGAAACAGGCCCACTAGCTACATCATGGTTCTCAAATGTTTTCATCAACCCTGTAAATGATGGTGCTGTATTACCAATCTTGAATCTTAACGGATTTAAGATTTCTAACCCTACTATCCTTTCACGTAAGACCGATGAAGAATTAACAGAATACTTCAAGGGACTTGGCTGGGATCCAATGTTCGTTGAAGGTGACGATCCTGAAAAGATGCATCCAGAAATGGCCAAAGTTATGGATGAAGCAATCGAAAAGATTCAAAACATCCAAACAGAAGCTAGAAAGCACTCAGCAGAAGATGCTACAATGCCACACTGGCCAGTTATTATCTTCCGTGCACCTAAAGGTTGGACTGGTCCTAAGACTTGGGACGGTGTTCCTATCGAAGGTTCATTTAGAGCTCACCAAATTCCAATTCCTGTAGACCAAAACGACATGGAACATGTTGATGCCTTAGTTGACTGGTTGAAATCATACAAGCCAGAAGAATTGTTCAATGAAGACGGTAGTTTGAAGTCTGAAATTGCAGCAATTACACCAAAAGGTACTAAGAGAATGGCAATGAACCCTATCGTTAACGGTGGTGTTGATCCTAAAGCTCTTAAGTTGCCAGATTACAAGAACTATGCTTTGAAGATCGACAAGCCGGGTGAAAAGAACGCCCAAGATATGATCGAATTAGGTAAGTATCTCAAGGCTGTTATCGAAAACAACCCTGATAACTTCAGACTATTCGGACCTGATGAAACAATGTCAAACCGTCTATATGACATTTTTGACGCATCATCACGTCAATGGATGGAAAAAGTTAAAGAACCAAACGATCAATATGAAGCACCAGCTGGTCGTATTATCGATTCACAACTTTCAGAACATCAAGCTGAAGGATTCCTTGAAGGTTACGCCCTAACAGGTCGTCATGGTATCTTTGCCAGTTACGAAGCCTTCTTGAGAGTTGTCGACTCAATGTTGACACAACACTTCAAGTGGTTGAGAAAAGCCGATGAATTGTCATGGAGAAACAAGTATCCATCACTAAACGTCATCGCTACTTCAACTGCTTTCCAACAAGATCACAATGGTTATACTCACCAAGACCCAGGTATCATTACTCACTTAGCTGAGAAGAAGCCTGCCTTCATTCGTGAATATTTCCCAGCTGATACAAACTCATTGTTGCCAATCATGCCTAAGATCTTGGATGATCAAGAGAAGATCAACTTATTAGTTACTTCAAAACAACTCCGTCCTCAATTTTACTCAATTGAAGAAGGTCAAGAACTAGCTGATAAAGGTCTCAAAGTTATTGATTGGGCATCAAATGACAACGGTGATCCAGATATCGTCTTCGCCGCTGCCGGTACAGAACCTAACCTTGAATCACTTGCTGCTATCAGCATTTTGCGTAAAGAAAAACCTGAACTCAAGATTAGATTCGTCAACGTTGTTGACCTATTGAAGTTGAGATCACCAGAAGTTGACCCTCGTGGTTTAACTGATGAAGAATTCAACGAAATCTTTACAGCAGACAAGCCAGTCTTGTTCGCATTCCACGGTTTCGAAGACATCATCAAGGATATCTTCTTCGATCGTGACAACCACAACCTATTTGTTCACGGCTACCGTGAAAATGGTGATATCACAACACCATTCGACATGCGTGTTGTAAACGAAATGGATCGTTTCCACTTAGCAGAAGAAGCTGCTGTTGCTGTTGAAGGTGACAAGGCTAATGACTTCGCTGACAAGATGGAAGCAGAAGTTGACAAGCACAACAAGTATATCCGTGAAAACGGTGAGGACTTGCCAGAAGTTGAAAACTGGAAATGGGATCTATAAAGAGAAAAGATAATTCAAGTATCTGACCTTGCATAACCAGTTTCAGAAAATGCACATCAAACATAATATTCAAACGAAAAGTCACCCCTAGGGCTTTTCAAAAAGGATCGTCATGTAATTATGACGGTCCTTTTTTAGTTGAGATGGTTGTGAGGGTTATGCTTTCACTGCCGCTTCCGGTCAGAAGTAATTCCATCAGTGGCGGGACCGATTTGAACCACAAAGCGGTCTCAAATCTCGCTTGTATGCTTTGCGTGAACCGCAAATCATCCAAGACGTCCGTGCTGTAAATGCGGAAAAGTCACCCGCATTAACACCACAATCGCTACTGATTCCATTACTTCTGACCTCCAGCTCAATATATTTGTATATAAAAATGCGTATCACTAAATTAACTGTGATACGCATTTTTTTGTTTGATTAGATAAAAGTTGGTAACTACTTATTACTATGCTATTAGATTGATGTGAAGCTAATTTGAAAGTAATACAAATCCAGCTGACGATGGTCAACAATGGAATCCGCCGTGATAGTGTACTTAGCGATTTATCGCTTAGTACACTGGAGAAGACTACAGGCTTCCAAGCGAGTCTTAAGACGAAGACTTAAGACGGTCCCAGGGCAGATGGAATTGTTGACCATCGTCAGCGACATCGATCCTCAATCCTAAATTCATCAATTCATCATCAAACAAAATGAAATGTTTAGCTGAAATATACAAGTGTACAGCTAACAAACACTATCACACCGCCGATCATAAATAAGTTAAAAAATAATTCTATAAGTTTGGTTCTAATAAAAACTAAGAAATACAAGATAATAATTTGAGATATTTTGAAAAAGCTACTCGCACTTACATTTATTCTTTAATGCTGTCTAAGATATTTAAACCCTTTATTAGAAAGTACGTAACCGCTTGCACAAATCCTGAAAACAAGGCACTCAAGATGCTTGTAAATAACTTTTAAACATGGTAGTTTAGCTACTGGAGAGAGCGAAAGGAAACAATAAACGGAAATCCGAGAGCTCATATTAACATCAAACAAGGGGTGGATTATTATGACAATGCAAATCGTACGTCAATTAGCAAAAACATCAATCATGGCAGTGGTAGTGGTATTTTTAATGTTACTATTCGTGTTGCAAAGCCGATATTCCATACCTGCAGTTGCAATTGCTGCTGTAATCATGGCAGTATATTCTGAAAACAGCTTTACAAAGAAACACGATGTAAAGTATACGATTTAGACAGCCATACTAAAAAAGACTTCGAAGTTGAAAAACTTCGGAGTCTTTTTTTATTTTGTAGTAACCCTATATCAGGGGGGAGGTGGGTTACCAACTTGTAATTATGAGAATTAATATCTATTTTATATGAAGATTATTATTATTATATTAGGGAGGGTTATAAGTTAAAGTGTATTTCGCTTTCCTTTAGCTTATGGTTATATAATAACTAGTAAATGTGAAGAAAGTATGACTCAACTGTTATATAAAAAAGAATCTTTTTTGAAATAAAAATTAAGCTAAGTATATTTTTTTCAGATCCTTGATGTCACTATCACTGACTCTAAGTTCATCTTTGATATAATTGTCTATACTCCCAGAAGTTTGCTTGATAGCTTTTTCGGCAGTTTCTAGATAATTGATGTTGACTGTCATTAGGGCTTTGATCGTATCGACTAATGATGGTTCGTGTTCGAGAACTTCATTGAATAGCTTGTCAGTATAGGCTTTGCTTGCCTTATTTGTTAGCAGATAGTCGTCCTTGATAGTCGTCATGGGAACGCCCAAGGCAGACATCAAGAAGAAGGCTCCCATACCAGTCCGGTCTTTTCCAGCACTACAATGGAAGAGTAGGACTTCATTGTCAGTGTCATTGGCCAGTAATTCTCCGAAAAAGTTCTGATAGGCTTTTTTGGCTTGTTCGCCATTGATCATATCGAGGTATGCTTCCAACATGTGGTTGTAGCCATCGATAGGCACGTAATCTAAGTCTGGAATCGAAGTGCCTTGGATCTTTGAGGCTTCAGTTTCATCTTCCTTGAATACAGGAAGTGAAAGATATTTAGTACCTTCAGGAATACGATCGGGCTTTTTCTCAGCTTCGTCTTTAGAACGAAAGTCGATATCTGTCTTTAGTCCATAATCACCTAAGAAACTGACATCCTTATCTGTGAGGTCACCTAATCCGGCTGAGCGTAAAACTTTATGGTACTTGATCGTTTGTCCATCGATGGTTTTGTATCCACCGAGTTCACGGAAATTACGACCTTTTTCAAGATCTAAAATACGATGTGTTTTTCTTGTAGCATTGTCCATTGTCATACCTCTCTATCCTCGATAAAAGTTCTTAATCCATTATAACAAAAAGGAAGAATATTCATGAAATTTATCATCGCTCCTGGAAAATATTCTGATCATATTAGTTCTAGTAAAATTGGTCAGGCTATATATAGTGGTATTTCACGAGCGTTACCTAATGCTGAAATCGTCACTATGCCAGTAACCGACAGTCGTGACGGCATGCCAGCGCTTGTTAAACATACGATCGGTGGCAATTGGTCTGAATTGCCTTTTTTTGATGCTTTTTGGCACAATAAATTAGGACGTTATTTGATCACTAAAATCGACGGTCAAGATACGGTGATCATGGATTCAGAACAGATCGTCGGCTTGGATTTGGCGATCGGTAAAACTAGAGATGAGTTATTTCATGCGACAAGTCACGGCTTAGGTGAATTTATTGTGGATGCCATTTCTGGTGGTCACAGGAATATTGTGGTCTGTCTGGGTAGGACCGCCGTGGCAGATGGTGGTTTAGGGGCATTACAAGCACTTGGGGCAAAGATTTATGATGAACAAGGACTACTTATACCGGAAGGTGAAAACCCGCTTATAAACGGTTATACAGTTGATTTAGATGGTGTAAAAGATTTATTACCTTCACGAGTTAGAATTACCATTCTTTTGAATTATTCCAGTTCGTATGAGATTAGAAACGATATCGATTATTTGAATGAAGCTCAAGAAAGTTTTTTGGAAGATAATCTGGTTTATGTTACCGAAAAAGTCAATCAGAAGTATAATTTAGATATACATCCAATGCCGCACTCTGATGCTATCAAGACTTTGGCAGGGGCGTTCGCGATGATCAATGCACGGATTTTTCGGTCATCGTTTGAATGGATAGCTAATGTTACGGGGATGGATCAAACTATCCGGTCAGCGGATGTATTAGTTACTGCAACGGATGATATTTCAGCAGAATCGATGCACGATGAACTGCTTTATCATTTGAGTAAAATTGCTGGAACTAATAAGATTCCAACATTTGTATTGTGCAATAATTTTATTGATAATTTTGAGGACTATGAGCAGCTGTTTACTGGAATATTTTCGACCCAGATGTCAGAATATAAGATAGATAAACTGGATGAAAAAACCATTTTTGATAATTATGAGGCGGTCGATAATCAATTAGCACGCACATTAATGTCCTTTCACTGATATAATTAAATATGTGTAATACAAAAGATTGAATATTCTATATTAATGCATTAATCTTACATTAAGAAGTTTTCAATAAACGCATTGAAAAGAGTGTGGAGTGATTGACACTTTGCAACTCGCTTAGGAGGATTACATTATGGAACAAGACTACAAGAAAATTTTAGTACCCGTAGATGGATCAAAGGAAGCTGAGATGGCTTTTAGAAAAGCTGTTAGAGTTGCCCAAATGAATGGTGGTCACTTAGACGTTTTAACAGTTCTAGATACTAAGCAATTTATCGGATTGCATGGTGGAATGTTAAACGGAGATGTAATTTACCAACTTTCAGAAGATGCTCAAAAATATCTAAATGAATTAAAAGATGAAGCTGTCAAAGATGGATTTGCAGCAGATAATATTGATATTCACGTTCGTTTCGGTGAACCTAAGACGGTTATTTCAGACGAATTCGTTGAAGAATATAAGAATGACCTTATTATGATCGGTTCAACTGGTATGAACGCTGTTACACGTTTGTTAGTAGGATCAGTATCAGAGTTCGTTACACGTAATGCTCGCACTGATGTTATTATCGTTCGTACAGATATTGATAATGGCAAGCTATAAGATACGTTTTTTGAATAACTAAACAAATCAAGAGATCGTGACTATTGTCGCGGTCTTTTTTATGCGAAAGGACAAAAAAATATGAGATGTCCATGGGCCAATAGTTCACTAGAAATGCAATATTACCATGATAATGAGTGGTGCAAAGTCAGCCATGATGAACGTTATTTTTTTGAGATGCTGACACTGGAATTATCACAGGCAGGATTATCGTGGGCGACAATCATCAAGCGTCGCGAGGGATATAAGGAAGCTTTTGATAACTTTGATGTAGACAAAGTGTCACAGTTTGATGATGCAAAAAAGGCTAAAATATTAGAGAATCCTCAAATAATTCGAAATAAGTTAAAAGTTAATGCGACGATCAATAATGCCAGACTTATCAAGCAAATGCACGATAAAGGTGAAAAGTTTTCAGATTATATTTGGAATTTTGTTGATAATAAGCCGATAATTAATCATTATAGTGACATGAGTGAAGTGCCGGCTCAGACTGAACTATCGCAGAATATCAGTAAAGATCTAAAGAAGCGTGGTTTTCGTTTTGTAGGACCCACGATTATTTATTCATTTTTGCAAGCAGTCGGTGTGCTCAATGATCATTTGGACAGTTGCGATTTTAAATAAGAAAATTTTTCAGTATAATAGAGTTAACGGAGGAAAATTATGGATTCTGAAACTATTAGTAAATTAGCTGAATGGCTAGATAAGAACGATAAGGACATCGAAAAAAAGTCCGAGAAGTTTGATGCGCAAAAGGTATATGAGATCATCGATTCTTTGGAAGTATTGAGAAAACCGATCAAGGATTACTTTGATATGACTGAGGATGACTATTATCAAAACGAGTCTGATCACAGACTTACATTGCAAAATCCTACACACAAACTAGGCGAACTACATGACCGTGTTCAAGTTAATCATGTCGACGGATCACTATCTGAACATGACATCAACTTCACATACAATCATGAAGATCCATACGCTGAAGGTGAATACAAGGCTAAGACTGATTTGAATCTAGTAACTTATTCATTCGTAGTTATTGGTGCTGTTTACAACAATACAATTGTCGCTGATGTTAGAAACTCAATTTCAAAGGACGCCATCTTGTCTATCGGATTGGCTGCACATGCAATCGAGGAATGGCAATAGTGGAATTAATAACTGTTAAAGATTTATCTTTACAAAACGAAGGTTACTTTGCATTTAAGCATGTAACCTTTTCTTTAACTCAAAATGAAATTATTAGTATTGTTGGCGACAGTGGCAGTGGTAAGACACAGTTGTTATTAGCACTGTCCAAATTAAAAACTGCTGATAGTGGGAAGATCGAATTTACTCCAGGGGTAAGGATCGGTTATCTACCGCAATTTGACCCACAGATCATAAACAAGAGTGTACGTACTTATTTGGAAGAGATCAGACAATTGAGCGGCAAATTGGCAGTATCAAGAGAGCAGCTCAAAGGACTGGTGGCCTTTTTGGGTATGAGTCCATATCTTGATAGACAAGTAAGACAATTGTCGTGGGGATTGAAACAACGAGTGAATTTTTTGGCTGCTGTTTCTGGTCATCCCAATGTTCTGTTGTTGGATGAACCATTTTCATTTCAAAACAGCAAATACACTTCTAATATGTTGGAAATAATCAAAGATTTGTCTGAGAACGGATCAGGTGTGATCGTAGCCAGTTCAATGCAAGACGGCAGTATGACGAATTACTTTGACACTAATTACATCATGAAAGACAAAACCATCGAATTAGTCAAAGATAAAGACAAAGAAATCAAGTGTATGTTGATATTTACCGTCAAATCTAATTCCATGGCATTGACGACAGCAATCAGTCAATATTTAGCGGCTAATGTCAGTAATCTAGTGGAACTGAAGATCCCATTAGGGATGAAAGATGCAATCATCAAAGAGATGATCGATCTTAATTATCAATTCGAGGGGGCAAGAATTCTTGAAGCTTAGAATTTTATTAGGTAATTTTATTAATTCAGTATTACAAAACTTCTTGTACCCAACGTTATTACTGTCATTTTTGGCGTTTGAATTAACGATGAGTTCATTATTAAAGTTGAGCACTAATGATAAATTCGGTTTTTTAATTGTCGGCATGTTCTTGATGTCACTGTTGACAACGATGAATTTTCTGAAAAATGACGCTTATTATAATGAGAATTTCATGCAAAAAATCAGCAATTACTGGCTGTATTTTGTCTCGCAAGCTTTGACGATGTTTTTGATCACTCTGTTTAGCGCCATAGTGGTCTTTTTGTTCAGCTTCATGCTGAGTACGAATGTATTAGTCGATATAGTTGCCATATTGTCATTAGCTACAACTGGCTTCGTTGGTACAGGTATAGCCTTTTTGTGTAAACCTCAATGGAATAAGCACCCATACGCTGGTCAAATGGGTATAATAATACTTGTATACATCGCATTGGCGGGTAGCAGTATCGACTTGCTACATTATGTCAGCTGGTTTTTACCGCCAGTATCTAAGATGATTATGGTTTTTCAAGAGCAGTCTTCCATTAAGGCCTTGGTACCGATCGTTATTCAACAATTTGTGTATGCGATTGTACTAATTGTCTTGAGTGGAACTTTTAATGAGAAGAAGTTATCCAATTAGACTAAGGAGGTAATTGAATGAGCAACATCTACTTACGCCAGGCCCATCCTGATGATTATGAACGGGTTGTCGCTATAATCAAAGATGCTAAGAAAACTTTATTTGATCGTGGAGTCAATCAGTGGCAAAAGGGATATCCTGATGAAGATATACTTAAACGTGACATTGAAGAAGGTATTAATTATGTATTGATACAAGATGGCAATATTGTCGGCACAGCCGCGTTACAACAAGGATATGATCGGGATTATCAAGATATTAGTGATGGTAGGTGGAGTGAGGATTCAGAGGTTACTTATTCAATAATTCACCGAATAGCGGTTGAATCCGGTCATAAGAGTAAAGAATTGTATACCGCTTTGTTACAACAATTGCTGACGATGTCTTACCATTTAGGGTATCCTGATGTCAGGATCGATACACATCCGGATAATTTAGTTATGCAACATGTCATTACTGACACTGGCTTCGTAGAGAGGGGCATTATCACTCTGAATGTGGATGACGGTGTTCGTAAGGCATATCAGATATTATTAAAATAGAAAATCATTGCGTTATCGTAAGGTAGTGTGTGAAAATAGAGTCTCGTAGGAATGTTTCCCAACATGACTATGAGCGGATTTGAAAAGCCATCCGAATTCGATGGCTTTTTTACTATTTTTTCATAAAAAAAATGATAGTATTGAGATATTGGGAGAACAGAAAAATTGAATATTAAAAATTTTGCTAAAAAAGTTTTAAATCCAAGGCCTTCAGAATTTATTTCAGCACAAACTGATAATTTCATGAGAAGGTTGAAACCGAGACGCTTTGTGACGGATTATATTACCGGTGTTTATAATAATAATGTTAGACCGAATGTGTCCGATAATACGGTGACTCTTTCTGTTCTGACTGATACTCACGCCAAGGCGGTTGCTAGTGCGTCTTATTATGGAATCAATGGAATGCGTCATATAATAGAGGCTAACAGCGCGAGTGATAATTTGAATCTTGATTTGAATGTTCACTTAGGTGACCTAATTGACGGAAGTGACAAGCCAGAAATTAGTCGCGGTTTATTAAGATTTGCTGTTGAAAACTATCAAAAGAGTACAAAACCATTTTACTTAGCTGAAGGTAATCACGATGAGAACGATAAGTATGATGAACATCGTTTCGTCAGTACCGCATCGTTTGATCGGGATGATTACTACAACTTGGTAACAAAACACGACTTTGAACAGTCTAGTATTTTGCGCTTAAATGCTGTTTCAAAAGTCGGATGGTACGACAAGGGCAATGTGCGCCTTATTTTTTTGGATACCAGCGATATACCATATGTATTGAACAACGGTTCAAAGAAATATGACTTTAAAAAAGTCAGAGGTATCAGAGAGCAGCAATTGGAAGACTTGATTACTGTTCTAGAAGATACGATTGATAAGCATGTTATAGTTTTTGGACATGCCAACATAATAAGCCCTAGTGGTCGCAGTGCATTGAATTTCAATGGAGATTTGGTTCAACAATTATTTGTAAGTTTCAATAATAAGAATCGTGGGCAGATCAAAAATGAACTTACAGGTGATTTTGGGGTGAATTTGCGTTATGACTTTTCATCAACGGGAATCTCTAAAGTGTCTAATTACATTTGTGGACACATGCATTATGAAAAATACTATAAAGTTTCAGGAATTAATCATATAATATTAAATTGTTCGGCTTTGATGGGGAAGAAGCATGGATTAACTACGGATTATAATAAAAAATGGGATCGCCGATATAATGAAATTTCTGAATTAGCTGGATATTTCATCAATATTGATCCTGATAAGTTACGGTTGCAGATTTTTGGTTACGGAGCAGCAACAAGATATGTAAGTTTTGAGATATAAGGGAGAATTATTATGTGTGGAATTGTCGGATTTGTAGACAAGAATATTGCTGACAAGAAGCCAGTTATTGAAGCCATGATGGATACGATCAAACATCGTGGTCCTAATAGCTCTGGAGAATTGATCGATGGAAATACCGCATTAGGTTTCCGTCGTTTAAGTATCATCGATATCCAAAGTGGTATGCAACCAATTTATAACGAAGATAGAAGCAAGGCTATTATCTTCAATGGTGAAATCTACAACTATCAAGATGTTAGAAAAGATTTATTGAAGGCTGGACATGTGTTCAGCACTGATACTGATACAGAAGTTCTATTACACGGATTCGAAGAGTGGGGCATTGTTGACCTGTTGAAGAAGATTCGTGGAATGTTTGCTTTTGTGATCTATGATTTAGAAACAGGCGATATTACCGGAGCGAGAGACTTCTTCGGTATTAAGCCATTGTATTATTACAATCGTCAAGGAACATTTATCTTTGGTTCAGAGATCAAATCTTTCTTGAAGCAGCCTAATTTCAAGAAGGAATTGAATAAGGCCGCATTAAAACCTTATCTTACTTTCCAATATTCAGCTTTGAACGAAACATTCTTTAAGAATGTTTTCCGCATTCCCGAAGGACATTACTTTACTTACAAGAATGGTAAGTTGAGTATCAAGAAGTATTGGGACATGAACTTCAAAGAAAATCATTTGAGCTTTGAAGATACTGTTAAAAAGATCGATGAATCCTTACGTAACTCAGTTAAAGAACACGCAATCAGTGATGTGCCAGTTGGTTCATTACTATCCAGTGGTGTTGACTCAAGTTATGTAACGGCTATTCTCAAACCAGAGCATACGTATTCGATCGACTTTGATACAAGTACTTACGAAGAAGGTAGTGCCGCTAAAGATTTAGCTGATCAATTAGGCTTACAAAACACTCGTGGTATTGTGACTAAGGATGAAGCTATCAAGGCTATGCCTTTGATTCAATACTACATGGATGAACCAGATTCCAATCCATCTTGTGTGCCGTTGTACTTTTTAACTAAGCTAGCAAGTAAGGATGTAACGGTTATTCTATCTGGTGAAGGTGCCGATGAATTGTTCGCTGGTTATGCCAACTATGGTTACCATTCACACTCAAAGGCAATTCGTGTTTTCGCTGAAGACTTGAAGAAACTACCTAAAGGCGCACGTTACAAATTGGCTCGTGGTTTGAAGAAGATGCCAAACTTCCCAGGAAGATTGCACTTGTACGAGTCAACTGCCAAGGCAGAAGAGTTCTTCATCGGTCAAGCTAAGATCTTTACCGAACAAGAAGCCGCAGACTTGGTTAAACCTGATTTTGAAAAATCACGTTCAGTCAAAGATATTGTTATGAGAAGTTACAGCAAAGTGGCTGACTATGACGATGAAGTTAAGAAGATGCAATATCTTGATCTTCACCAGTTCATGTCAAATGATATTTTACTTAAGGCTGACCGTATGAGTATGGCTAACTCTATGGAATTACGTGTGCCATTCCTAGACAAAGAAGTTGCCAAGGTGGCTTCTGGTATTCCAACTAAGTATTTATTGAATAGTAAGGACAGCAAGTATGCTTTACGTGTAGCTGCCGAACGTGCCTTGCCAGCCGCATGGGCAAAACGTGAAAAACTAGGTTTCCCAGTTCCAATTCGTGATTGGATCCGTACCGAAGATGTTTATCACAAGTTCCATGAACTATTCAGTGAAGACTATGTAAATGAATTCTTTGATCAAGATAAGATTTTGGAAATGCTCGATGGATTCTACAAAGGTGATAATGATGACCGTCGTAAAATCTGGACGGTTTATACTTTCTTGATTTGGTACAAAGTATTCTTCATCAATAATGGTGAAAAACCAGCAGTTGATCCTCAAGTTAAATAATCAAACAAAAAGAACGCGATCGCGTTCTTTTTTTTACCGCTATAACGCCTCAGTAAATCAATAAACTGTGTTATAGATAATTGTTAGCTTACGAATTTGTTCACACAAATTATTGATTTAAAATGTCCTTAGATCGGCAATCTGGTGGGCTTAATGAGTTAATTACCGTTAAGGTATCGTTGTGCAATTCGTAATATGGTATAATTTTGTTTGAAATGTGTGTAATTATAAAATTATGAATTAAATAAAGTAAGAGGTTGATCCCTATCGAAACTGAATCAGGAAAAAAATTCACACCGGTATTACTAGGTAGTGATATGAATGTATATGGTATGGCGCGTGCGTTCCACGAACTTTATGGTGGAGTAGTTGATGCATATGCCGGTGCTCAACTAGCACCTACTCGCTATACAAAAATTATAAATTTAACTATTTATCCTGGATTTGCTGAAGATCCTGTTTTTATCGAAAAAATGCGCGAAATCGCCAAAAAGTATGAAAAACATGACGAGCCAGTTATTTTGATTGGTTGCGGGGATGGTTATGCTGAATTGATTAGTCAACATAAGGAAGAACTTTCCAAGACATTTATTTGTCCATACGTTGATTATGATTTATTGAAATCATTAAATAACAAAGAGAGCTTCTATAATGTGGCTGACAAACATGGACTTCCACATCCCTTAACAAAGATCATCACCAAAGCAGCTTATGAGGATGAAGACAAGTCAGGACTTGAAGTCCCATTTGATTTTCCAGTTGCTTTGAAACCGGCTAATAGTGTCGAATGGTTAGATATTCATTTTGAGGGTAGGAAAAAGGCTTTCACTATTCACTCAAATGAAGAATATATGGATATCGTTGGTAAGATTTATGATAATGGTTATAAATCTGACTTGATCTTACAAGACTTCATTCCCGGTGATGACTCAAATATGCGTGTGTTGAACGCCTATGTTGACCAAAATCACCATGTGAAGATGATGTGTTTAGGACATCCAATTTTGGAAGATCCAACACCTCAATCAATCGGTAACTATGTAGCAATCGTGCCAGAATTCAACCAAGATGTGTACGATCTAGTTCAAAAATTCTTGGAAGATATTGAATTTACTGGCTATGCTAACTTCGATATGAAGTATGATTCTCGTGATAAGACATTCAAGTTCTTCGAAATCAACTTGCGTCAAGGAAGAAGTAGTTTCTTCGTAACCTTGAATGGCTATAATCTTGCCAAATATGTAGTCGAAGATTATATTGAAGGTAGTCTAGAGAATGAACCAACTGTATATGCTAACAAGAACAAGGCTCAACACAAATTGTGGTTGGGAATTCCTGTTAAGGTCTTCAGAAAATACGCTGCTGATAATGAAGCAAGTAAGTATGCTGAAGAGTTGATCAAGCAAGATCGTACAGGAACAACGGTTTTCTATGACAAAGACAAGTCCTTCAAGCGTTGGTTATTGATGACTTACATGTTCCACAATTATGTAAAACGATTCGATCAATATTTCCAAGCTAACAAAGGACGCGACTTCAAAAAATAGGAGGTTTTTATTAGATGGATGAATTAAAAGAATACAAGGTAAAGAAAATTGAGTATTCTAAGATTTTGATTTGTGTAGATTCAGACGATTTCTTATCATCGAAAAATGCCTTTAATTATGCCTGCTCATTGGCAAAACATTATGGTGCTGAATTAGGAATAGCTTCAGTTTTGGAAACTGGTGACTTGAATATCTTTCAATCACTTGATCCAGATGTCTTAAAACAACGTCGTAATGAAATTAAAGAGTTGCTAGAAACATATGGTCAAAAGGCCAAGACTTATGGTGTTAAAGATGTTCACTTGATGGTTACAGAAGGTAGCCCTGGTTCAGTTATTGTTGAACAAGTGGTACCTAAGTTCCAACCTGACTTAATTATTGTCGGAGTTGAAGAGAAGAACCGTCACCGTAATACTATCGGTTCTCAAGCAGCTAAGATCGTAAATAATTCTAGAGTTTCAGTTAGTGTTATTAGATAAAAATTAGGCTGTGAAGAGTTCTGCTGGCAATTGGATTTTTAGATTATTGCATATTTAAAAAGGAGCGTTACGACAATTTGTCGTGACACTCCTTTTCTCGTCATTGGTCAAATTATTATGGTAGCTTAATAGCAACTAAGCCTTGTAAAGAACCATAATTTTTTTAATGAAAAACAAAGAGTGATATAGTATTAGGTAAATATCGCATGGTGGTGAATATATGTTTACTAGTAAAATTATCGGTGGCGCAGGGGATATGGTAAATGCTCAACCCGCTGATTATAAAGAAAATTTGTACTTAGCTGTTAATGGAGATTGGCAAGAACATGCTGAGATTCCTTCAGATAAGCCGCGTACTGGTGGATTTATGGATCTTGATGAGGGTGTTGAAAAGACCTTAATGAAGGAATTCCATGAATTTGCAAATAATGAGGAAAAACTCAATGATGATTTGATGTCTCAAGCTGTTAAGCTATACCGCTTAGCTAACAATGCTGAACATTTGAATAAGTTTCATCATCAACCAATTTTGAAAGATATCCAGAAGATCAACGATATCACTAGTTTGCAAGAATTTAGTGATAAGTTGGCTGAATTATCAAAGGCAGGTTTCCCATTGCCAATTGATATTTCAATCGATGCTGACATGAAGGATACTTCTAAGAATGTTGTCTACATTGGTGGAGCTAGTTTGATCCTACCTGATAAGACTTATTACGCTGAAGGTAATAAGTCGGGTGAACAATTGTTAAAGAAGTTTGCAGAAGTATCAACTCGCTTACTATCAATGATCGGCTATAATCTTGATGACGCTAAGAAGATTGTTGAGAAGGCTTTGAAGTTCGATAAGCTATTGGTTCCGATCGTTAAGGGTTCAGAAGAGTGGGCCGATTATACTAAGATCTATAATCCAATGCCATTTTCTGAATACATCACTAAGTCAGATGTTCTTGACTTGAAGTCGCAAGTTACTGAGCAGATCAACGATACACCTGACAAAGTCATTATTACTGAACCTCGTTATTTGGACAATCTAAATAAAATTATCAACGCCGATACCTTTGAGGATATCAAGGCTTGGATGATGGTCAACTTCTTAACTGGCAATGCTTCGAGTTTAGATGAAGAATTCCGTCAAGTTATCGGTGAATACAATCTTGCTTTGAGTGGTGCTAAAGAACTTCAAAACCGGACTAAATTCGCATATCATCGTGCTGCAGGGATCTTCAGTCAAGTAGTCGGTGTCTATTATGGTAAGAAGTACTTCGGTGAAGATGCTAAGAATGATGTTCGTGGCATGATCAAAAAGATGATTTCGATTTATGAACAACGTATCAGTGATAATACTTGGTTGAGTGAAGATACTAAGAAAAAGGCCATTGTTAAGTTGGATAAGATCGAGGTTAAAGTTGGTTATCCTGATAAGATCGATCATATCTACAGTAAGATCAAGATCAATGAGAATGATTCATTGTATGACAACTTGCGTGAGATCAGAAAGATCTTCATTCAAGATTCACTGGATCAATATCACAAACCAGTTGACCGTACTAAGTGGTTGATGCCAGGACATATGGTCAATGCTTGTTATGATCCATCAAGAAATGACATCACATTCCCAGCTGCTATTTTGCAAGCTCCATTTTATAGTTTGGAACAAACAAGCAGTGAGAACTTCGGTGGTATCGGTGCTGTTATTGCCCATGAAATTTCTCATGCATTTGATAACAACGGTGCCCAATTCGATGAGTTTGGTAACATGAACAACTGGTGGACTAAAGAAGATTACGCTAAGTTCACCAAGTTGACTCAAAGCATGATCGATGAATTCGACGGCATCCCATATGCTGGTGGAAAAGTTAACGGTAAGTTAGTTGTCAGTGAAAATGTCGCCGATGTCGGTGGACTACGCTGTGCCTTAGAAGCAGCCAAGACAGAGAACGATTACGATGTGAAGAAATTCTTCATTAATTGGGCTCGTGTCTGGAGACTAAAGGCAACTAAAGAATTCAATGAATTACTACTATCAACCGATGTCCATGCCCCAGGTCCACTACGTGCTAACGTCCAAGCACAAAACATGGACGAATTTTATGACGCCTTTGGTGTTACAAAAGATGATGGCATGTGGTTAGATGAAGATAAAAGAGTAAATATCTGGTAGAGAGTGGAACAAAACGTTTAACTCTTGAGCATTACCTAGGTTAGTGAAGCAAAACGTTTAACATAATATATACCTCAATGAAATTATAATTTCATTGAGGTTTTTTTATTACCCACTAGTATAAATGGCCTTGACTTGATATTATTATCATGCGATAATTCAATTTCTGCGTAATTCAATTAAAGGGGGGATTTTATGTCAGATAATACATTTTCGATACCAAATTGGCGACGAAATATTTACTTGTTCTTATTCGGACAATTCATGTCAGGTATCACCAGCATGGTGGTGCAGTACGCCATTATTTGGTACTTAACTAAGGAGACCGGATCGGCAACTATTTTGAGTTTTGCGACTCTATTAGGAATGTTACCGATGGTCTTATTGAGTCCGTTTATTGGTCCATTCGTAGATCGGACTAACAAGAAGTTCTTACTGATAGTTCCGGATATTATTGCCGCAATTTTAGCGATTATTTTGTCGATCGTAGGAATTATCAACAAGGACTTTCCACTCTGGTTGATTTTTGTTTCATTATTGATGAGATCGATCGCACAGACTTTCCAGATGCCAACGATTCAATCGATCATGCCTACTATGGTGCCAAAGGAACAAATCACTAAGATGAATGGACAATTAGGGATGGTGCAATCGGCTAATATGATCATTGCACCAGCTTTAGGAGCGTTTTTATTCTCAATCGTACCAATTGCCTACTTGATATTGCTAGATGTCGTGGGAGCCGTTGTTGGTGTAGCTATTATTCTCTTCGTGATCATTCCGGAGAATCCAGTATATGACGAGAGAGTTCATGTCTTATCTGATGTAAAATTCGGACTCGATCAGCTGCGTAGTAACAAAGGACTGTGGTATATCACTCTGATGGGGACAGTTTTCACATTATTATTCATGCCAGCTGCAAGTATGTATCCGTTGATGACGATGTCATATTTCCATGGAACAGTAGCACAGGCAGGTATCATTGAAGTGGTCTATTCTGTGGGAATGCTGGCTGGTGGAGCAATTATCGGTTTCTTAGGTAACTGGTCTGATCGGATGAAACCCATTCTTGATTCCATGTGGGTCATGGGAATTGCCTTTGCTATCAGTGGAATCTTGCCCGGTAATCATGTGGGATTCTTATGGTTTGCGGTGCTCAACACGATTGCTGGACTAGCGACACCATTCTTTAATACGTTGCTGATGGCAATGATTCAACAGAGCTATCCGCCAGAGAATCTTGGACGAGTTCTAGGAATATTGAATTCATTGATGAGTATTTCTGGTCCCGTGGGCTTGATATTTGCCGGACCATTGGCTGACAAGATCGGCGTTCATAGTCTGTTTATCATCGCAGGTGTGGGAACGTTGCTCTGCGGTTTGTTCGTCTTATTAGTACCAGTAACAAGAAATTATGACAAAGAATTACAAAAAACATTATGATCCAACAATATAATTTTTTGAAATTTACATAATAAAATTATTTACCTAAAAAATGCTATAATTATTATGGAATTTTAAAAATTAAAGAGGCCGCGACTTTTGTCCAGCCTCTTTTTAATAGGTGAAGGTGATTTAATGGCATATATCGAGGTTAGACATGAGTTCAAACGGTATCAGATGGGGGAAACGCAGATCATTGCTAATAATGATTTGTCGTTTGATATTGAGCGTGGAAAATTAACGGTAATTCTCGGACCTAGTGGTGCAGGTAAGTCAACTGTGCTTAACATTCTAGGAGGAATGGATACGCCCAGTGATGGACAGGTGATTATTGACGGAACAGATATTGCCAGATTTTCAGAACGTCAACTAACAGAATATCGTCGCAACGATGTTGGATTTGTGTTTCAATTTTATAATTTGATTCCTAATCTAACTACCAAGGAAAATGTTGAACTGGCTTCGGCAATCGTTGGTGATGCGCTGGATGCCACACAGACTTTGAATCAAGTTGGATTAAGTGATCGAATTGATAATTTTCCTTCACAACTATCCGGTGGTGAACAGCAGCGTGTGGCAATTGCACGTGCTTTGGCAAAGAATCCCAAGTTACTGTTGTGTGATGAACCGACTGGTGCGCTTGATTACGAAACTGGTAAGCAAGTCTTGATGTTGTTGCAGAATGCTAGTCACATGAATAATAAGACAGTTGTCATTATTACGCATAACTCAGCGCTGGCAGCAATGGCTGATCGTATTATCAGAATCAATGACGCCCGTGTGCGCTCGATCGAAGACAACCCTAATCCAATGCCAGTTCAATATATCGAATGGTAGGTGAAAACATTGAAACCACTGACTAAGAATATGTTTAGGGATATTGCCAAGTCGAAGGGCCGCTTCATCGCTATTATTTTGATCATTATGCTAGGTGTTTTGATTTTTGTTGGGGTCAAGGCCGCAGGTCCGAGTTTGAATGATTCTTTGAATACAACAGTGACAAATAAGAAACTGTCAGACGTTCAATTGATCTCGACGACGGGATTTACTGATAAAGATATCGATCTGGCTGAGAAAGTAAATGGTGCCCAGGCGGAAACTGTCAAATACAAACAAGTAGTCGGCAGCAAGAGTCATGTAGCGATGGCATTGTATGGATATAAAAAATCTAATAAGCAAAATCAATTGATAATGAGAAGTGGCCGCAAACCGCAGTCTAAGGATGAGATTGTCCTAGATCAGGTGGCGAAGACCAAATACAATTATAAACTTGGTGACCGTTTTACTTTTGACAAGTCAGCTGATTTGAAAGCTAGAACTTACAAAATCGTTGGTTTCGCCAGTTCGCCGCAATACATCGATAATGAATCCCGTGGTGCTAGTAATGTCGGTGACGGAACAGTTCGAATGTTTGCCTATATTTATGACAGCCAGATGAACTTGCCGTTCGCAACTCAATTAAATGTTAGATTTAATAAACTACAATCAAAAAATACCTTTAGTGACAGCTACAAAGATGCTGTCGATTCTAAAGTAAAAAAATTAAAAGCAGCCTTTAAGGGACGTGCTAAAGAGCGTTCCGACAGTTTGGTTGGAAATAACTTACAAACTCTGGATGAGCAACAGAAGCAACTAAATGATGCTAAGTCACAGTTAATGCTGGCTAGTTCAGCTGGAACTGATGTTGGTGATAAGTTAGCGGAATTGAATTCTAAACAGATACAATTAACTTCAGGCTATGCTAAGTTACAGAAACAGACTAAGACAAATTATACTTGGCAAACTAGAGAAGACTTGCCGGGCTTCTCAGCTTATGGTGAAAGTTCTGATCGAATCGCCGCAATTGCGAACGTCTTTCCTGTCTTCTTCTTCTTGATTGCAGCTTTGATCACTTTTACAACAATTACCAGAATGATCGAAGAAGCTCGTGGTCAGATCGGTACCTTCAAGGCCCTCGGTTATACTAAGTGGGAGATAGCTAAGAATTACTTCTATTATGCTTTAGCCGCTGGGTTGATCGGAACAATCTTAGGTGCTGTGATCGGTAATGAAAGTTTGCCGCGGATTGTTTTGGCATTGTACAAGCAGTACATCCCGTTGACGTGGGATATTAAGTTCCAATGGCTAATAGTTCTGCTGGCATTAGTGTTTGCACTATTAGCAACTGTTGGTGCCGCGATGATCGTTGTTCGCCGTGAACTTTCAGAAGGACCATCTGCTTTGATGCGTCCTAAGGCTCCTAAGTCAGCTAAGAAGATTCTATTGGAACGGATCAAACCATTGTGGAATCATCTCAGCTTTAATCGCAAGGTCAGCTATCGTAACTTGTTCCGGTTTAAATCACGAATGTTCATGACAATTATTGGTATTGCTGGTGGAACAGCCTTGATTCTAACTGGATTCGGTATTCAGAATTCGATCGGTGCTAGTGGTGATCGTCAGTACGGTGAAATATTCGATTATCAAGCGGTAGTGAGACTATCTAAGAACAATGAGAGTTCCAAAGCCTTGAAGATCCTCAATGATAATGATCAGTATCGTAGCAGTACCAAGATCAGTGCCACAACTGGAAAAGTCAAAGCTAATGGTGAACAAGTTGATGATGTGAATATTTACACACCTGAAAGTAAAAACTTTTCTAAATACATTCATCTGAAGGATTCTAAGACCGGTAAGAAACTTAACTTAAAAGATGACCAAGTCGTTTTAACAAAGAAGATGGCCAACATTCTCGATGTTAAAGCTGGCGATGTGATAAACGTTAAAACTGCCAGTGGTAAGGGTGGTCAGATCGAAGTTTCTGCCGTAACACAGAATTTTATCAGCCACTTTATGTATTTGAATAAATCAACGTACAAGAAATTATTCGGTACTCAGGCACAGACTAACACGTTATTAGTCAATCTGAAGCCTCAAACAAGTAGTCAGAGAAACAGTCTGGCTAATAAATTGTTGAAGCACGGTGGAGTAATGGGGACCAGCTACACTTACGATCAAGAATCAACCATTGCCAAGATGACTTCTTCTCTGAAGCCGATCGTCTTGATCTTCATCTTGTTATCAGGAGTCTTGTCATTTGTAGTGCTCTACAATCTTACGAATATCAATGTTTCAGAAAGAATTCGTGAATTATCAACTATTAAAGTTTTAGGGTTCTATAATAATGAGGTAACGATGTATATTGTGCGTGAAAATATCATTCTGACGATTTTGGGAATTATCGTGGGCTATGGAGTAGGTAATCTACTGACAGCATATATTCTGAATCAAGCTTCGACGGCGTTAGTGATCTTCCCATTAACGATAAGCATGTTTGGATATATCGTGGCCACAGTTCTGATGATCGTCTTCACAGTGATCGTCATGTTAATAACACATCAAAAACTAAAAGGTATCGATATGATCGGTGCTTTGAAGTCAAACGAATAATAAAGCAGAAGAGAATCGAAATTTTCGATTCTTTTTTGGTACGGAGGCAAATATGAAATTAAAGAATAAAAAAGTTTTGGTAGTCGGCGGAACATCAGGCTTTGGTAAACAAGTAGCAATCGATGCTCAGAATCTTGGAGCTAAGGTGATCGTTATCGGCCATGATTCCAAGCGGTTGTTGTCATTTACTAAAGAGACGGGGATTGCGGGAAATGCCATCAATGCTCAGAATTTAGATGAATTAACGATTTTCTTTGGCCATGACAAATACGATCACATTATTTCAACCTTAGGTGGAGCCATGGGCGGAGGTTTTTTGGACAGTTCAATGGCACTGATTCGTAAGGCAATCGAGGATAAGTTCTTCGTTAATTTGCAGCTGGCAAAAATTGCCGCTAAACATATCAATGACGGCGGTTCATTGATCTTTACATCGGGATCCGGTGGTCATCCTTATGACGCATCCGGAGCAATTGTTGGTAATCAGGCAATCAATACGATGGTCGAAGGATTAGGAGTGGAACTGGCTCCTAATATTCGTGTAAACTCTGTTTCGCCAACTTGGACACCCACTGGACTGTGGCGTGGTATGTCCGCAAAAGAGATCAAAGATCAGGAGTCCAAATTTTCCGAAGATGTACCTTTAAAGCGAGTTGCCACGGTTGAAGAAGTAGCTAGTGCCTATCTTTATTTGATGCAAAATGATTTTGTAACGGGACAAGTTCTACGAGTTGATGGTGGAGTTGATCTGTAATCAGTGTTAGACTTAAAGTCAACTTTAATACAAAGAGGCAACAATAATGGATACAAATACAACTGAAGTAAAATATCGAATTGGTGATTTCGCACAAGTAACGGGTTTGAGCAGTCCAACGCTTAGATATTATGAGAAGGAAGGATTGATCAAACCACATCGAACTGAAAATGGTTTGCGCTATTATACTAAGCAAGATGCTAATTGGATCAAGTTCTTATTACATTTGAAGAGTACAGGTATGACGATCGAGCAATTGAAGCAATATGTGAAATGGCGTGCTGAAGGTGATTCAACAATTGATAAGCGGATCGCACTATTGCAAGAGGTCCATGATGATTTCGAGAAGCAGTTTGCGGAATTGCAACACAGTTGGACGATTCTAAATGATAAGTTAGATTGGTATAAAGGTAAGGTCAACGGGCATATTGAAGATAGTGAGGATTTTGCTTCTTATTTGAAGCGGTTGAATCATGAGGAGTAATGTTTTTTGCTTTTGTTTGTGGTGGATGACCACCGTCAGCTGGTTTTGTGATACTTTCTGAATATTTGTTGATCATCTATTTGGTAGTGACTTAGTTAGAATATTTTTGTTTTTTTAAATTAAGGCAGTATGACATGAAAGTGTGGATAAGTTAGTTTATCCACGTTGACATGTCATACTGCTTTTTTAGTTGGTAGTTTAGCTGGAGGTCATCAGTAATGGAATCCGTGGCGATTGTGGTGTTAATGCGGGTGATTTTCCCACATTTACGGCACGGATGCCTTTCTTGATTTGCGGGTTTATGCAAAGCAAGAAAGCAAAGTTCGAGACCGCTTTTTGGCTCGGACTGGTCCCACCACAGATGGAATTACTGCTGACCGGAAGCGGAATCCTTTTCCAATCTCAAAAAAGTTCAAAATAATTGCTTGACTTAAAGTTAACTTTAAGGAGTTTAATAATCCCTGTAATCAATTAGAGAAATTATTTGATAGGAAAAGGAAGTAGATAAAATGGCAAAATATGAAGAATTAAAAAACGATGGAGTATTCCCAGTTGGAGATAAGAACGAAGCCTACGCTAAATATTTCATTGGTCAAAGCTACTTACAAAATTTAGTAGCCGCCGATGACAATATCGATGTCAATGTCGGAAATGTCACATTTGAACCAGGATGCCGTAATGATTGGCACATTCATCATGATGGCTTCCAAATTCTTTTAGTAACTGGTGGTGAAGGTTGGTATCAAGAAGCCGGCAAACCAGCTCAACTATTAAAGAAGGGCGATGTGGTCGCTATTCATGATGGTGTTAAGCATTGGCACGGTGCAACAAAGGACAGTTGGTTCAGCCACGTTGCCATTACTAAAGGTACATCAGAATGGTTAGAAAAAGTTACAGACGAAGAATACGATAAGTTAGGTAAATAAGGAGAAATTATATGTCAGTAAAAAATAAAGTAGTAGTAATTACAGGAGCATCATCAGGTATAGGTGAAGCTACTGCCAAACTTCTTGCTAGTAACGGTGCCAAGGTCGTTCTCGGTGCTCGTCGTGAAGAGAGATTAGCTAAGATCGTCGCCGATATTGAAAAGGACGGCGGTACAGCCGCATACAAAGTCACTGATGTCCGTGATCCGCAAGAAGTCAAAGACTTGGTACAATTAGCCAATGACAAATACGGTGCTTTGGATGTTATCTTTAATAACGCTGGTATTATGCCAACTTCACCGATCAGTGCTTTGCACACCGATGAATGGAACGATATGATCGATATCAACTTGAAGGGTGTTCTAAATGGCGTTGCTGCGGTTATGCCTGAATTCACCAAACAAAAACATGGTCATATCATTACAACCTCGTCAGTTGCCGGAATCAAGAGTTTTCCAGGCGCTGGTGTTTATGGGGCAACTAAGTTTGCGGTTAGAAATTTGATGGAAGTTATTCGAACTGAGAGTGCTCAAGAGGGTACAAATATTAGAACTTCTACTCTTTATCCAGCTGCTATCAATACGGAATTGTTGAACACGATTACTGATGATGACGCTAAGAAGGGGATGGATGCCTTGTATGATCAAGTCGGGATCGCACCGATCTCTATTGCCCGAGTGGTCAACTTTGCCATCGATCAACCTGAAGAGGTCAATGTTAACGAGTTTACTATCTATCCTACAAAACAAGCTTAATAGTGGGGGTTAGGGTTCTGCTTCCGGTCAGCAGTAATTCCGTCTGTGGCGGGACCAGTCCGAGCCAAAAAGCGGTCTCGAACTTTGCTTTCTTGCTTTGCACAAATCGCAAATCAAGAAAGACATCCGTGCTGTAAATGTGGGAAGACCGCCCGCATTAACACCACAATCGCCACTGATTCCATTACTGCTGACCTCCAGCTAAATATTATAAGTTATATGAAAATAGCACGTACGATAATATATTCAAATTATCGTACGTGCTATTTGATTTGTAATAGTATCAAAATCAACAAGACTAATTGTTGCGAAGTAACAACTAATCTAGAAAATATACTAATTAGCTGAGGGTGGAAAACAATGGAATCCGCCGTAAAAGTGTTCTTAGCGATTTATCGCTTAGAACACTGGACGACTTTGAAGACTACAGGCTTCAAAGCGAGGTCGAAGACGAAGGCTGAGACCGGTCCACGGTAGATGGAATTGTTTTCCACCATCAGCGGCAATACCCCGTCACACTGACGTAACTGCAGTCCAGGTCACGGTCCCTTGGTAAATACCAGATTGCGCACCATTGTTGAGATATAATCTTAATCCCTCTTGCGGAGCCCAAGCAACTGAACTCAGCGGACTACCTTCGATTGAAGTTTCTACGGTGGCAGTTTCCCCATCCGCGAGACTGGTGTAAGTTCCGTCCGCATTGTAGTACCTTAAGTCACCATTGAGAACATCATTAGTATCGGTTACGGAATTGCCACTGTCATCGGTAGTTTCTTTGTACAGTGGTGTTGCAGAAAGCTCGATTTGACTTGCTTCAAGATCTCTGCGGTTGTCGTCGACTGTTAGAACGTTGTTTGGGGTATTCGTGGCATCAGTTCTATTCAACAACTTTGATTCTGGTTGTTGAATGAGTGATCCGAACGAGATATTACTTGGAGTTAATGTGATTCCACCAGTGGTGAAGTGGATTGTATTGGTGGGACCTTCAGAACTGTAGGCACTTCCGTCAGAATTATTACCGCTAACGGTTGGTGCTGTGGTTAAGATTTGGTTTTTTGTTATTTCTGGAACAAGGTAAGAAAATAAAACGGTATGCGTTTGATTCAAGTCAAAATCCAATTTATTTCCATTACCAGTATTGGAAATAATCAATTCGTCATAATTGGGATTGTCAGTATTCATTGTGTAACTTGGTATATTATTATCAACAAAAATACTGTAAACCATAGCACCTTTTACTAGTGGAATAACGACTTTACCATTGGATAAAGTACCGGTACTGCTGTTATTTGTTAATGTATCTTTGAATGTAATACTATCCCCAGACATAATGTTATCGAGGTAGGAACCATTGATTTGATTACTATTGGTTGTTGCCATTTCTATTGTTTGCGAAATATCGGGATCACCTTTGGTCAATACATTCAGTTTGGCTTTATTAGTAGTACCATTTTCAGTTTTGGTAGAACCATCCGTCGTTTGGGAAACCACGATATTAGCATAGTAGTGAGAACCGTCGTCAGCTAGGGTAGTGGTTGGCGTAGTATATGAGGTCTTGCTGCCGGTTTGCACGATCGTATCGGTCTTGCCATCTGGAGATACTTTGTGCCATTCAACTGATATATCGACACCATCGGCTGCGGCCAAATTTCCCTGAAGTGTAAATGTAGCTTGTTGACCAACGCCAACGGTTTGATCTTTCAAACCACCACCGACTTCAATTTGATGAGTGTCAGTTATCGTTGTACCGTCAGGGTTGGTATAAATACCAGTTATTGTGACGGTACCGTCTTTTTTATTAGTATTACCAGTAACAGCACCGGTATTTTCGTCAACAGAAGCGATGCTAGGATCACTGCTATACCACTTAACGGTACCAGTGGCTTCATCCGGTTTGACAGTTGCGTGCATTTGGGTAGTATCAGCGACGTTGTAATTCAGAATACCTAAAATGCTAGTGTTCAAGTTGTTGTACAAGTAATCACTATCGGATGTGACTTTTAAACTTTCAGCGTTGATGGGATCAGGCAGTGTATGGACCTTAACGATGTTGGTATACGCCATAGTATCAATTATTGGTCCCCAAGAAATAAGGGTGTACCAGTCGGTCCACAATTGGTAGTATTTGGTACCGACTGCAGAAGGATTGACCGTCAGATTCTGGCTGGTCCCGCCATCTCTTGACGAGACTTTGGAATAAACTAAACCGTCATCTGATGAATACCATTGATAGTGGGCACTGGCGGTGAGACTGAATAGCGCCGCAAAAATTGAACGACCAGCGTCGGCGTATAAGGTGATCGGCTTATTGACCGTCGTGTAATTATCCTCATCAGGTTGCACATCGTATCCAGACGTCAGCCAAATACCAATGATCTTGATTGGCGGAGCAGAAGGCGTCATTGCGGTTGCTGCTTCAACATTGTATTGTGTATGAAATTGATTTTGTGTGGTTGCATTAGTGATTTTGATCAAACACAAAAAAGTTATAGTAATAGTCAAAATCGACAGTAAATATCTATTAAATTTTTCCCTCATGTAAATCCTCACCTTTACATTTGACAAATAATATTTATTCCACTTATTATTACACCATTATTAATAAAAAGTATATCATTATATAAAAAAATATATGTCATGAAATGGTCAGTCGGTATACATGAGTGAGTATCAGCTCGATTTGACTTTAAAAAAGCTCAGATGCGCCGTTTGCCAATAAGTAACTTTGGCGGTAGTGCTTGTAAGAAGGTTATTCCTAGTATCAATAAGGCTCCAGCAATTTCAGCTGGTCCGACATGTGTACTAAGTAAGGTAACGGACAGGATCGTGGCTGTCAGTGGCTCGAAGGCACTCAACATGCCGGTAGTGGTTGCTGATAAGTAATTTAGACTTTGAAGATAGAATAAGTAAGAGAACATGGTTCCGCCAATAATAATGAAGATGATCAGTAACCAAGCTTTAACAGTCAAGTGAGGAACTTGATTCAAGTGTGCTATCGGTGCGAAGACGATGCCACCGAGTAACATTGACCAACCGGTCACGATGCGGGCGTCGAAATTTTTCAATAGTTCTCGCGGTAATAAGGTATATGAAGCTTGACTCAAACCAGAACCAACGCCCCACAAAACCGCCAATGGTGACAAAGCTAAGGTGTTCCAATGTCCGTGGGTTACTAATAAGAAAGTGCCGATCAGAGCCAAAACAATCGAGATCATATCGATCCTGCGTGGCATTTTAAGATTGCGTAATGATAAATATAAAATAATA
Source organism: Companilactobacillus sp. HBUAS59699 (assembly GCF_036913575.1). Classification (NCBI taxonomy): domain Bacteria; kingdom Bacillati; phylum Bacillota; class Bacilli; order Lactobacillales; family Lactobacillaceae; genus Companilactobacillus; species Companilactobacillus sp. HBUAS59699. Next base: position 119,192 of record NZ_JAYKTV010000003.1, read on the forward strand.
AATAGTGGTCCTAAGAATTGCAGGACGGTGGCGGTTGGTGCGTTGCCGTATTTGATCGCCATAAAGTATGTATACTGGGCGGGCAACATTCCTAACAGGCCGAAACATAATAATTGAAAAATATATCTGGGCTTCTTTAGTATGCTAAATAATTCCTTTGGCATAGCAATGCCACACCAAATAATCAATAAAATTCCAGCTAGAATTAGTCGTAACCCAACTAACCACTGTGTAGGAATATTTTCGAAGCTAAATAAATATTGCGCGATACTGCCGGAAAATCCCCATAGCACTGGACCAGCAATCGCATAAAATAATCCTTTTTGTTGATCTGTCATAAGTATCTCCCCTCTAGTCATCAACTCATATGCTATCACATTATTATCATTTAAAATGAATCTACGGTACACTTAGAGAATAAAATATAGGGGGATAAAAAATGCTTAATGTGGAACATGTGAGTAAGAATTTTGGCACATTAAAGGCACTTGATGACATTAGTTTTTCGATACCTAACGGTCACATCTTGGGATTGATCGGTCAAAATGGTGCTGGTAAATCTACAACATTTCACAGTATTCTAAATTTTTTGCAATATGATGGCAAAATAACCTGGCAAGATCAGCCGGTGACTGAATCAGTATTCGACCAGATCGGTTATTTACCAGAAGAGCGCAGTCTGATGCCTAAACTAACGATTGAACAGCAGATTATTTATTTAGCCAGATTGAAGGACAAGTCTGCTAAAGAAATTCGCCCGCAGATCGATACGTGGTTGAAAAAATTCGCCGTGAAGGGGACTAAGAAAGATAAGATCAAGTCACTGTCTAAGGGTAATCAGCAGAAGGTGCAATTGATCTGTACTTTGATTCATGATCCCAAATTAATAATCTTGGACGAGCCCTTTAGTGGCTTGGATCCGGTTAATTCTGATCTATTGAAACAGGCGATCATCGAAGCTAAGAATAATGGAGCGTCGATTATTTTTTCCAGTCATGATATGGAGAACGTCGAAGAGGTCTGCGACAGTTTGGTCATGTTGCGCAACGGCCAGATCGTTCTTAACGGTACGGTCGGAGATGTGCGTGATTCATTCGGTAAGACACGGTTATTTGTTACAACGGACTGGAGTGCTGATAAACTATCAGAACTGCCACATGTTATTTCTGTGACTCAACGAGAAAAGAATCGTTACTTATTAGATCTCGATGATGAAATCGCTGGTAAGGATATTTTTGATATTTTGACTAAAGGGCAATATATCGAGGAATTCAGTCAACAACCACCGACTCTTAATGAGATCTTTCGGATGAAAGCAGGTGACCGTAATGAATAAATTGTGGATCGTAACTTTTGAAACCTTCTTGAGACAGGTTAAGTCTTGGGGCTTTGTTGCACTAGTCTTAGGTCCGTTTATGATCTTTGGTATCAGTATCGGTGCTGGTTACATAGGCGCCAGCAGTACCGGCAACAGTGATGACATTGCGGTCTTTGGTCAAACTGAATTGAAGCAGGAGTTTGTTAAACAAAATAAGGATGACGTTGATACGAGTATTAAATCGATCAAGTCAGCCAATAAGCGGATCAAGGATAATAAATTGGCTGGTTATCTGGTCTTGAAAACAAACAACAATCAAGTCTCAGCCGTCTATCATGGGTCAAACTCGATGGATAGTAGTTTGAAGAACAGGTTATTAATCTTCAATACAACGGTTCAGCAGCAATTAAATTACGCTACCGCCAAGCTATCACCAACTCAGGCTAAGTCATTGCAGCAACAGCCTAAGTTCAAAGAAGTTGTTACTAAAAAAACCGGAACAGCCAATTTGGCTAAGATGATCTCATTTTGGATCATGGTTGTTTTGGTTTATACGATTTTGGTAACTTACACTTCGATCACAGCGCAAGAGATTGCTTCCGAAAAGGGTACGAAGATCATGGAAGTTATCTTCTCCAGTACCACCGCAACTAAGTACTTCGTCGGTAAGGTTCTCGGTGTGCTGCTAGTCATAGTGACACAGATCTTGATTTATCTACTCGGTGGCTGGGGAATGTTCGAATTCGCTAAGACTTCCTCATTGACCAAAGATGCAATTGCGCAGAATGAAGATCTGATCAGTTCAGTCTTGCATAACTTATTGAGTATCAACTTGGTTTATTTACTATTAGGAGTGGTGATTTATACGATCTTAGCAGCTTTGTGTGGTGCTTTAGTAGCCAAATCAGAAGACGCTGCCAAGGCCGCTCAACCAGTAACAATGTTGAGTATGCTGGCGTTTTTCATTACCTTCCCATTCCAGAACAATATGGATGCTCTAGCAGTTAAGATTCTCTCATATGTACCATTCTTCTCATCTTACTTCATGCCGATGCGTGTGATCAATAATGAAGCGACACCAGTTGAGATGGCGATATCATTGATAATCTTAATTGCAACGATCTTCTTAATGGCGTTTTATATTGGTAAGATATATCAAGGCTTGATGTTACAGACAGATGATTCTAGTTTTTGGAAACGACTCAAACGAGGAATTGCTTATAACAAATAAAAAAATGCTTCTCGAAATTTTTCGAGAAGCATTTTTGATAATTAGAATATCAAACTGTACAATTGAACGGCTACGATAGCGCCACAGATCGGAGCAACGACTGGGACCCAGGCGTATTTCCATTGGCAACTTCCTTTATGTGGGAAAGGCAACATAGCATGTAATAGACGAGGACCCAAGTCACGAGCTGGATTAAGCGCTGGACCAGTAGGACCACCGAAGGAAACAACTAGACACATAACTAAGAATCCTAGACCGATAAAGTCGGCACGTGGATCAATGTGATCTGAAGTAAGTGAAACGGCACCGAAAACAAGAATAAAAGTACCAATAAATTCGTTAATAAATCCGTTTAAACGGCTGTTTTCTGCATCAATTGTTGAGAAAGTACCTAAGATCGATTCAACGTTTTCTGTCTTATTGTAGTAAGGCTTGTAAGCTGCTACAACTAGGATCTGACCAAAGATAGCTCCTAACATTTGAGCTAAGATATATGGGCCAACTTCTGCCCATGGAAATTCATTATTGAAGGCTAAGGCGAGCGTCATAGCTGGATTGATCTGGCCGCCTGAAACAGGTCCGAACATCATGGCTGGAATCATAACACCAATACCATAACCAAAACCAATCAAGATCCACCCACCGTGGAATCCCTTAGTACCCTTTAATTCAACGTTGGCAACTGAACCATTACCTAGAGCTACCATAATTGCGGTTCCGATGAATTCCGCAATGCAGCGCGTTAATAACGTATAGTGCATCATTTATACCCCTAATAAATTTTTTTATTTGTAAAAGTGATTTAGACAATAAAAAATTGCCCCCAGAAGATGGAGCAATTATTTAACATATTTATTTAAATAAATCAAATTTTACGAACAACATTTATTAGTGTACCATATAAATCCTTTTTTCTATGATATTAATTAGAAAACTGGATAGTTTCGTACGATATGATTATAATTGAAGATAAATTTTAAATAAGAGGTAGTGGATATGAAAGTTCTTAGCTTGGTAAATTTGACAGATCACCAGAGAGAAAGAATTGAAAGAATCCCTAGTGTCGACCTAACAGTGGCCTCACCAGAGAATGTTACAGCAGCTGATTTAGATGATGTTGAAGTATTGTACAACTGGTCTAATTCATTGAAAGATGACATCTTAAAGAGCTCTAATTTGAATTGGATCCAAGTAGTTCGTGCAGGGGTAGAATCATTGCCATTACGTGAATTATCTGAAAAAGGTATTACTTTGACAAACGGTTCTGGTGCTAATGCAATCAATATTGCAGAGCAAACATTGGCATATATGTTGATGTTGATGAGAAATATGCATTTGTCAGTTCTACATCAAGCGGATAAAGAATGGAAGCATGATGAACCTTATGACGAAGTATATGGCAAGACAGTTATGATCGTTGGTGTTGGACACATCGGCAGTAAGATCGCCCAATATGCTAAGGCATTAGGAATGAGAACTGTCGGTGTACGTCGTTCAAATCAACCTGATGTCAATATCGACGAGATGATTCCAATGTCAGAATTCAAAGATGGTGTTAAACACGCTAACTTTGTAATTAACGCACTACCTGATACTGATGAGACAAGTGGTATCTTCAATGCTGAATTATTTGAAGAAATGTCTAAGAAGGCCTTCTACATCAATATTGGTCGCGGTAAAACAACTAATATGAATGATTTGGTTGATGCTTTGCAAGAGAAGAAGATTGCTGGTGCGGCACTTGATGTTGTAACGCCAGAACCTTTGAATGATGACAGTCCACTATGGGACATGAAGAATGTTATCATCACACCACATGATGCGGGGATGAGTGTTCATTACGCTGAGCGTGCTTTTGATATTTTCAAGCGTAATTTGAAGTCATACGTGGAAAATGGCGAAGTTGTTGAGAATGTAGTTAACTATCATGAGGGTTATTAGATAGTTTGATGCTGTTTTGATTCCGCTTCCGGACAGCAGTAATTCCATCTGTGGCAGGACCAATCTGAACCGAAAAGCGGTCTCAGATCTCGTTTGAATAAAGACGTCCAGTGCTGTAAATGTGGGAAAACCGCCCGCATTAACACCACTTTTGCCACGGATTCCATTACTGCTGTCCTTCAGCTAAGTTTTATTAATTATATAAATAGAGCACGTTACAGCAAATATGTTGTAGCGTGTTTTTTAGTTTATGCGGAGAATTTTTTGAGAAGTGGATTTTAACAGGTCGTTTCAGAGTTGGCAAAATTTTTTTGCCTCCAGTCACCAGCATTAAAACCTGCAATGGGACCGGCTAATTTGTCAGATTATATTTAACACGAATTTAGCTGACAGAAAATTGTTCACATTTATCACACAAAAGACTTATTTTTTTAAGTTGGCTTAAATATAGAGATAGTAAGGTGTAACTATCAAATCAAAATAATAAAACTTAAAAATAAATCTTAAAAGGAGTGGTGTTAATGCGTTGGATGCCTCTGTATGTGATATTGATTCTGTCGTTTGTGAATGGAATTTATATTTTGAATAATATTAAGGAATTCACTAGACGTCGGATGGCGTTGGTCAGTTTAGCTTATGTTACTTTTTTAGGAATGATATTGTTTACACCGATGTCGTTTGATGGCACGGGAGTTTACATTATGCCAGCCGGAATTGGTCAGGTCAATTTACATCATATTAATTATGATCTTGGTTTTGTGGAGAATATCGTCTTGACGATGCCATTAGGATTCTTGATCAAGCAAGCTTTCTCAAATATTTCGCTATCTTCAATGATTCCCATCGGCCTTATGACTGGTGCAGGGATTGAAACGATGCAGTATTATTTGTCACATGTGTTCTTGATCAACCGGACTAGTGACATCAGTGACGTTGTCGCTAATGGAATAGGAATCGTCATTGGTGCGGTATTATTGTTGGTTTATCAATATGTGTTCGAAAAGAAATCTAAATCGATATGGCAAGAAATTTAGTATTATTTTATCTTGTACGAAAAAGTTGTCACGACAAATGGATGAAAACCCAATTATCGTGACAACTTTTTTTAGGAAAAATACATACTATTGATTACTTTCTGATCTGTCCATCGCCTTGAACCAAGTACTTAGTCGTTGTCAACTCGTTGGCGCCCATAGGTCCTCTGGCGTGTAGCTTCTGAGTACTGATGCCAATTTCGGCACCGAAGCCGAATTCATTACCATCAGTGAATCTTGTTGAGGCATTCACGTAGACAACTGCGGCATCGATTTGTTTCTGGAATTTGCGGCTAGCAGAATAATCTTCAGTGATGATCGACTCGCTGTGTTTGGTGTTGTATTTGTTGATATGCTTGATTGCTTGGTTCAAATCATCAACGATCTTGACGGCGATTATATAGTCATTGTATTCGGTATACCAATCATCTTCGGTAGCGGGGATGATGTCAGGAATGATCTTAACAGCATGTTCATCACCACGTACTTCAACATTGTTCTCTTTCAATGTTTGATAGAGTTTTGGTAAGAATTTTTCAGCGATATCTTTGTGCAAAACTACTTTTTCAGCTGCGTTGCAGACGGATGGACGTTGAACCTTGGCATTGATAATAATTGGCAGAGCCTTGTCTAGGTCGGCGTCTTTGTCAACGTAGATATGGCAATTACCAGCACCGGTTTCGATGATAGGGACTTTGGCTTTATTCACGACCATCTTGATAAATTTGCCAGATCCTCTAGGAATTAAAACATCGATGTAATCAGTCAATTGCATCATTTCGTCAGCAATGGCATGACTAGTGTCAGAGACTAATTGGACAGCATCTTCAGTTATACCAATTTCTTTGAGAGCAGTGCGTAAGGTATCTGCCAAAACAATATTTGAATTGATAGCTTCCTTACCACCACGCAAAATGACAGCATTACCAGCTTTGAAGCATAGTCCGGCAGCGTCAACGGTCACGTTAGGACGAGCCTCGTAGATCATGCCGATAACTCCAAGTGGGACACGCTCTTGAACGATGTCTAGTCCAGTGGTAGTGGTCCAGCCACGGTCGATCTTACCGATAGGATCGGGTAGGGTAACGACTTGTTTCAAGCCATCGGCCATACCGTTGATGCGGTCTACATCAAGCATTAGACGATCGATCATCGCCTTGGCAATGCCATTTTCCTTGGCATTTTCGATATCTTTTTTGTTTTCAGCAATAATCTTATCTGCATTGGCAATCAGTGCCTCTGACATTTTTAATAGTGCATTATTTTTTTCATTAGTTCCCAGTTGTCCCAAGTCAAATGAGGCAGTCTGGGCTTTTTTACCCATCTCAATTAAGTCGATCATCATAATACCTCCTAAATTTTTGTGAATAATGTTCCAACCGTGTCCCCTGATAGGATATTGAAAATGATATCTGGATCCTTACCATTAGCGAGCACCATTTGTTGATTGTGTTTGAGGATTCTTTCAGCGGCTTTTAATTTGGTAGTCATACCGCCAGTTCCAAACTTAGTTCCGTGACCGCCGGCAGCGGCGATAATGTCAGGACTGATCATATTGACACGGTCGATCAACTTGGCGTCAGGAACTTTTAGTGGGTTGGCAGTATAGAATCCGTCGATGTCGGATAACATGATCAGTAGGTCAGCGTCGACTAAGTTAGTAACGATAGCGGATAGTTGATCGTTATCACCGAATTTAGTTAGATGATCCAATTCCGACACGGTCACGGCGTCGTTTTCGTTAACGATTGGAATAGCGTTAGACATATTCAACAATGATTGAAAATTATTCATTACGTTAGTATGACTTTCAGGATAGTCGATAACGTCCTTAGTTATCAACATTTGTGCTGCGCACATGCCATATTTGTGTAGGGCTTCGTTGTAAATTTGAATCAATTCAGCTTGTCCGATAGCGGCGACTGCTTGTTGTTGTGAGATTTTCACTGGACGACGATCGAGGTGAAGTACACCCATACCGACACCGATGGCACCGGATGAAACTAAGACGACATCCTTGCCGTCTTTTTTTAAGGTACTCATAACGTGAGCTAGTTTGTCGATCACGGTTAAACGGACTTTACTGTTTTGATGAATCAAAGTACTTGTTCCGACTTTGATGACGATTCGATTTGCGATTAAATTACGTTTATTTTGCATGATTTTCCCCTGATTGTTGGGAGTTTGAGTTTTGGAGGGGGGCTGAAACGAGTTGCACAAAACAACTTCCTCCGCTTACTACGGATAAGAAATGCACCAACTGCGTTGGCACCTCTCTTATCCTAGGTAATGCTCAGAAGTTACCCGTTTTGTTCCACTCTCTGATCTGAAACGAGTTGCGAAAGCCAGATTCCTGCGCCTGCTACAGATAGTGAATGCATCACTTCGTGCTATCTCCACTATCTTAGGCAGTGCTCAGAATCTCCCGGCTTTCTTCACTCTCTGATCTGAAACGAGTTGCGAAAGGGCAAACCTCTGCGCTTACTACGGATAAGAAATGCACCAACTGCGTTGGCACCTCTCTTATCCTAGGTAATGCTCAAGGTTTAACCGCCCTTTCTCCACTCTCTGATCTGAAACGAGTTGCGCAAAACAACTTCCTGCGCTTACTACGGATAAGTGATGCACCAACTGCGTTGGCACTTCTCTTATCCTAGGTAATGCTCAGAAGTTACCCGGCTTTCTCCACTCTCTCTAAAACTTAAACTCTCTATTATAGTATTCCAAATACATTTCCTGTGTTCTCGCCAATGTTACGATTTTTGTAACACTAGCGTTGTTCGGTTCGGGAAGTGTCATCGGGTTTTGCGGTTCTACTACTCCTAGAGCAGCGGCTTTGGTTGTGAACCCGTGTGTCACTACGATGTATTTTTTATCAGGTGTATTGAGGGTCTTCTCCAACATGAATGATTTCACTCTTGCAACTACTTGTGGGAATGTTTCGCCTTTAGTTGCTACTTCAACGTAATCTGGTAGAACGTCATGTAGATGTTGGTCAAAATAACGAGGATATTTTTCACGTAGTTCAGAATTTTTCTTTCCGTCCCACTCACCATAAGAAATTTCGAGCAGACGTTCGTCAGTGGACATCGGCAAGTTATAGCCTTCATTTAGTATTTGAGCAGACTCTAAAGTGCGGTTAAGAGGGCTGTGAACTAATTCGTCGGCGAAGCTAATATTAAAAACTTCGTGCAATTTTTTCATTTGGCTCTTACCAGTATCATTCAAATTACTTATCTCGGTATTGATGGTTCCTTGCTTGATACCTTCAGCGTTTGCGTCTGTTTGTCCATGTCTGATGAAATAAAATTCTGTCATTTTGTTCTCCTTCTGATTGACTTTCTCCGATTAAATTGTTAAAGTGTCTTTAAGTTTATTGGAGGTATCTTAATTATGATTAAACAATTACATTTTAGCTTAATAAGCTCCTCCTTGTCTACACGGTTATCCATGTAGGCCTATTAAACTTTCAGTTAAGCCCTCATGGATTCAAGTTATTTGAAGCTGTGAGGGCAATAATTCAGACTTTTGTTTGGGAACTCTCACAACTTCGTGAGGGTTCTTATTTTTTTAATCTAAAACAAAGGTGGAAATACAAATGACAGTTTACAATTTTTCAGCTGGTCCAGCCATGTTGCCCAAGCCAGTCTTAGCACAAATCAAAGAGGATATTCCTTCATTCCAGAATTCAGGAATGAGTGTTATGGAGATCTCACATCGCTCAAATCTGTTCGACAATGTGATTGCGGATGCCGAAAACGACTTAAGAGAATTGATGCAGATTCCTGATAACTACAAGGTCTTGTTCCTGCAAGGCGGAGCTACACTGCAATTTACAGCAATGCCGATGAATCTAGCGACGCAATACAATCGCATTGGCTTGATCGACACTGGACACTGGTCAATTCGTGCAGGTGAAGAAGCTGAAAAAATTGGAACTGAAGTCGAAACGATTGCGACTTCTAAACAATATCATTACCACCAATTGCCTGAAGATATTGATGACGGTAATCAATATGACTATATTCATTTAACCACTAATAACACGATAGAAGGAACTGCATTTACTAAATTACCTCAAACTAATCAAACTTTAGTAGGGGATATGTCTTCAAACTTCTTGGCACAACAATATAAGGTAGCAGATTTTGGAGCAATCTATGCGGGAGCACAGAAGAATCTAGGAATTGCCGGACTGACAGTGGTCATTGTTAGAGATGATCTGATCGGCAAGAAGAAACTGCCTAGTATGCTGGATTACCAACTGTTAGCTAACAAGAATTCAATGCTCAATACCCCACCTGTATTTGCGATTTACGCTGCTGGCTTGACTTTGAAGTGGCTCAAGGAAATTGGGGGAATTGCGGCAATGGAGAAGATCAATCGTCAAAAGTCAGCTCTGCTGTATCAATTCTTAGATCAGTCAAAACTCTTTAACAATTTGATCAAACCAGCGGATCGCTCATTGACTAATATTTCCTTTGTGACAGGTGATAAAAAAATCGATCGGGCTTTCATCGAACAAGCTGCTCAAAGAGGACTAGTTAATCTCAAAGGACATCGTCTGGTAGGCGGCATGCGGGCCAGCTTATACAACGCCATGCCATTAGCTGGTGTTACAGCATTGACAGATTTCTTAGATGAATTCGAACAAACTCAGGAGGCAAAGTAAAATGACTTATCAAATCAAAACATTCAACGCCATCGCCCAAAGTGGGTTAGATGCTTTTAATAGTAACTTCCAAATCAATCAGACGGATGCAGCAGACGCATACTTGATCCGTTCAGTTAATTTACGTGATGCTCAATTCCCACAGACACTCAAGACGATCGTTCGTGCAGGAGCCGGTGTCAACAATGTGCCGCTGCATCGCGCAACTGAAGCTGGTATCGCCGTCTTCAACACTCCCGGAAGCAACGCTAATGCGGTCAAAGAATTAGTCATTTCATTGATGATCTCAGCCTCACGAAATATTTTTGCGGCTAATGAGTATTCTAACGACCACGTCGGTGCGGATGTTTCTAAGCGAACGGAAGCTGATAAGACAAAATTCAATGGAACAGAATTGTTGGGTAAGAAGTTAGCGGTCATCGGCCTGGGTCATGTTGGTTCATTAGTCGCCGAAGCGGCGTTAGAACTAGGCATGAATGTCATCGGCTTCGATCCATATTTATCAACCGATGCCGCTTGGAACATCAATAATCACGTTGACCGTTCACGAACGATCAAGCAAGCGGTCCAAGATGCAGACTACGTAACAATTCACGTTCCTAAGAATGATGAAACCGATAAGTTGATCGATCGAGATGTCATTGCGGCGATGAAGCCAGGCGTGATCTTATTCAACTATTCACGTCTAGGGATCGTTGACAACGAGGTTGCCCTTGAAGCGGTTTTGGATCACAAGATCAAGTACTATGTGACTGACTTTGGAGAACCGATCATTGCTGACCAGCCTAATGTCATCGTGACGCCGCATATTGGTGGATCAACACTTGAAGCTGAGTCTAACGGTGCTACTCAAGCGGCCAATACGATCATGAGATATTTGGAGACAGGAGATACAGTGCAGTCAGTTAATTTGCCAGGGATGAAAATTCCATTTGAAGCGCCATATCGATTTACCATTATTCATAAGAATGTTCCTAATATGGTCGGTCAGATCACAACCATCCTAGCCAATATCGGTATCAATATCGCCAGCATGTCTAATGCAGCCAAGAAAGATACGGCTTATACTATTATTGATGTAGATAATTTAGCTGCTGATAACAGCACAGAATTACTACAAAAGATCGATCAGATACCAGAAGTTTATCGGGCTCGTTTGATCAAGCATAAGTAATTTACTATCAATCTGTGTCTGGTGTATGTTACAACTTTTGTATAAGCATTAAAAAGGAGAGAGAAGATTAAAATGTATAAAGTACTTATCGTTCTTCACGATGGGGATGACTATATTCGGATGAATAAGGTATTTGTTGAAAATATGCCTGTTGCGGGTCAGTACATAATTCATACCGATGGTTTGCCATATTATGTTGAAGAAGTGACAACTTTTGTAGGATATGTCAGCAGCAAAGGTGCAACGACAATTCTAGTTGTTCACCCAGCTCCTGAAGATGCTCCGGTTAATAAGCTATACGGAATTGATGTTGAACGAGATATGGATGATTCTAATAATTAATTTTGTTTTTGGGTGGGGGATGCCGCTGAAGGGATTCAACAATTCCATCTGCCGCAGGACCGGTTTCAAACTTCGTTTTCAACCTCGCTTTGAAGCCTGTAGTCTTCAAAGTCGTCCAGCTTACTAAGCGATAAGTCGCTAAGTAAGCTTTTACGGCTGATTCTATTGTTGAATCCCTCCAGCTAAGCTTTGGTTTGATGGTATCTACTTCACGATTATCTATCTTGAATTAATAAGATTTAAATAGCACATCATGACTTATGGATAAAAAGTATTATCCAAATCGTCGTGATGTGCTATTTTTTACTATTAATCAGATGTAATAATCAAATGTAGCTGGAGGTCAGCAGTAATGGAATCCGTGGCAAAAGTGGTGTTAATGCGGGCGATTTTCTCGCATTTACAGCACTGGACGTCTTGACTGATTTGCAGTTTGTGCAAAGCAGACAAGCGAGATCTGAGACCGCTTTTTGGCTCAGATCGGTCCTGCCACAGATGGAATTACTGCTGGCCGGAAGCGGAAAACAGAAACAAAAACAAAATCAGAACAGAAATCTAACTAAAAATAAAGAAAGGGCAGAGACCTACCACGAGTCTCTACCCCCTTTGCGAGAATTAAGATCAGAGCCTACCACAAACTCTAACCTTTAAGCAGTTGAGAAGGAGTACCACTTTTGATCAATAACTTTCGTTATTTTGTTTATACATCCCCGCCCGTATAAACATCTTTATTATATAGCTCGGATACTATAATATCTATATTAATTAATAAATATTTCAATAATGGCAAATAGTTTTACTAAAAAAATGTTCATAATTGGTGAAAAATGTTTAAAAGTATGCCAAAAAAAATTTGATGCCGGTCAAGAGGTTGGAAAACCCTATCAGGACGGGCTTAAGTCAATTAAATATAATTTTATTATATAAAAGTGAATTCCAAAGTGATAAAAAATGTTAGATAATGACTTCATGAGCTTTACAACAAGTTCTGCGCAATGAGATACAAGGGGAGTTCAAAATTTCTAAATAGAAAGGCGGGGAATACCTTGGAGGAAATGAGAGAGCTTAGAATGGACCGCAAGGAAGTAATTCAGACGATTGAAGAATCTGTTGGAGAATTTAACATGCTTTCCGAGAGAAATCTGATCGGCCTAGTTATGCAATACCTTGATCGCTTTGAAAACAGTGATTTCGAGCCGGCATTATTGGATTTTCGAAGAGATCTAATCAAATACGATGAACAAACAGATCATATTAATGAACGAGATGTTGACGAATTGATTTTCAAAATCAATCAATCGTTCAATCGTGCAAGTAGATATTAGGATTGGGGTTTTTGCCCTAATCTTTTTTTTATATGCCAAATCAAGTAAGATAAGTTTGAGGTGATAATTATGGTAAAAATTTATCAAAGGACATTGCAGGATGTGCCGGTACTGGAAGTTGTTGAAGAAGAATATCGCTATAGCAGGGTTCCGTTGGTGATTTTTTATCATGGTTGGAGATCAGATAAGGAATTAGTGCTAACTCAAGCGCGGAAGCTGGCTAAGAAGAAGATTCGGGTGGTGTTGCCGGATGCGATGAATCATGGCCAACGTCGCCACGATGTATCGTCGATTCCTTCGTTTACATTTTGGAACAGCATCCAAGGTAATCTCGCTGAATTCGATTTGATCAAGAATTTTTATTTGAAACGTGAATTGGTCTTGGACGAAAAAATCGGTGTCGGTGGCTATTCCATGGGCGGCATGACGACTGGGGCGCTACTGACGCAACATCCAGAGATAACTGCAGCTACGATTATTATGGGAACGCCGAATTTGAACGCTTACGCTAAACTGGTTCGAGATTCGGCTAAGCAACATAATTTGTACATTCCTTCTGATATGGAAAGTCTGACGAGCTGGATCGATGATTATGATCTGACTAATTATCCGGAAACTATCAACAATCGTCCACTGTTGTTCTGGCACGGAACGGACGATGAACGAATTCCTTATTCAGAATCGAAGGATTTCTTCGACAGTATTCAAGGTCAGCCATACGCACAGCAAGTAGCCTTTATTACTGGGTACAAGGCTAAGCATTTGGTAGAAACACGTTTGATGGATAAGATTGCTAATTTTTTTGAGTATTATTTGTATGATTGATATAAAAATGAGGTGATTTGAATGTCGACTAAAAGTTTTAAAACAGAATTTGTTTTTAACGAACGGGATAGTAAGAATCTTGTCAAGGCATTAAATATTGCCTCTAATGAAAAAGAAGAATTAAAAGTAAACGTGCCAATTACATATTTAAAAAAGAGTGATATTAGAGCCATTAATTCGTTGCTAAAAAGAATCTTGTGAGTAAGTATCCGACTCCGATTGAAAACAAAAAGTTGCTGTGATGACCGAATCAAGCCTGGAAAGCGGTCTTGATTCTCGATTTTGAACTTCGCACAAGTTGCGAATTTCAAAATACGTCTAGTGGAGTAAGCGATAAATCGCCAACTCCACTGTTACAGCAGACTTTTTGTTTTCAATCTCCGTCTAATTTTGAATATTACTATTTTTTAAGAGTAACTAGAAAAAGAGATTCCGTAAATATATTGCGGAATCTCTTTTTCTACATTTTTTCATATTCAATATCTTTGAATTTGCGACGAAGTACTTTGCCACTAGCAGTTCTGGGGACTTCTTTAATTAAGCGGAATTCCTTAGGAACTTTGTAATGTGCCATTTTTTCACGTCCAAAGCCGATCAGATCAACACCGGATAGGAAAGCATCTTTATCTAAAGTGACGTAGGCAACGGGGATTTCTCCCCATTCTTCGTTTTGAACACCGATGACGAAGATACTCTCTAATCCTGACAACTTGCTATAAATATTCTCCACTTCTTCGGGATAAATATTTTCACCACCGGAAATTATCATATCGTCTTTGCGTCCTTTGACGTATAGGAAGTTCTCATCGTCCAAATAACCGATGTCGCCAGTTTTATAAAAACCGTCATCAGTTATTTTTTTATTGAAGAGTGACTGTTTATTCAAGTAACCCTTAGCAACGTTGGGGGCTTTGATCTCGATATCACCGATACCATCACTATCAGCGTGATTGATTCTTAAATTAACAGGGAACAAGGCTTTGCCAGATGATCCGACTTTTCTTTCGGCATCAGCGAAGTTTAATGCAACGACGTTCGAAGCCGTCTCAGTCATACCGTACGATTGAATAACGGGAATGTGCAACATGTTGCAACGTAATAGAGTCCAATTGTCGATCGGACCGCCGCCCAAGAAGACACACTTAAAATACTTGTTGTAGTGTTTGTCTGTTGGCAAGTTATTCAAAAGCCGTTTCAGCATCGTGGGAACTAGTGAGATCACGGTTGCCCGTTCGTTCACTAGAACCTTGTTGATATATTCTTCATTGAAGTTAGTGATTAAGTAGACGGGAATACCATAGATCAATGATCGCATCATGATCGAGAATCCGGAAATATGAAACAGTGGCACGGTTAATACCCATGAGTCTTTGTCGTTTATTCCTAGATTTAATGAAGTGCCGATGGCTGAATAAAAGTGATTGCCGAATGTCTGCAATACGCCTTTTGGACGACCGGAAGTGCCCGAAGTGTACATAATAGAAGTAACATCATTATTATCGAATTCGGCAACTGGCTGATAGTCATGATTCGGCTGCATGCTCAAGATGTCGGATAAGAAAATCTTGTTAGTATTAACTTTGTTGATTTGGTGGTAGTCACTGGAGTCGTCAACTAAACATAATTTTGCACCAGAGTCGTTCAATTGAAATTTCAATTCATCACTAGACAATCTGGAATTCAAAAAAACAATCTCGGCACCGATCTGTTGAAGCGCTAAAATAGCAATATAACCGTTGAAAGAGTTGCTGATAAAAAGCGCTGCACGTTCGCCTTTATGAATGTGATTGTACAGCTTTTTAGCGCAAAGTTGGACGGTAGAATTAAGTTCACTAAAGGTGAAATCTGAATGCTCAATGATCAATGCAGTTTTATTTGGATCTAGTTTTGCCCGTTTAGTTAGCCAGTTCTCCACTTTCTTACTCCTTATGGTAGATTTTTGATTCAGGTATTTGAAATGTGTTTAGTGTGATGGGGTTTCTTTTTAGATGGTGCTCAGGGTTTCCCGTTTTGTTCCACTCTCTGAAACGAGTTGCGAAAGGGCAAACCTCTGCGCTTACTACGGATAAGAAATGCACCAACTACGTTGGCACCTTCCTTATCCTAGGTAATGCTCAAGGTTTAACCGCCCTTTCTCCACTCTCTATGGAAATTTCGGGAATTTATCAAAATCAGGATCACGTTTCTCTAAAAAGGCATCTCGGCCTTCTTTTCCTTCATCGGTTGTATAATACAACATGGTTGAATCACCTGCTAATTGTTGTAGTCCGGCTACTCCGTCTGTGTCGGCATTCATTGCGGCTTTGATGAAGCGGATGGCGGTAGGGGACTTCTTTAGGATCTCGTTACACCATTCGATGGTTTCTTTTTCGACGTCAGCTAGGGGAACTACTTTGTTGATCCAACCCATTTGGAAGGCTTCATCGGCTGTGTATGGTTTGCATAGGAACCAAACTTCTTTGGCACGTTTGTGTCCGATGACGCGTGCTAGATAAGCTGAACCATATCCAGCATCGAAACTTCCTACTTTAGGTCCTGTTTGCATGAACTTGGCGTTGTCAGCAGCGATGGTCAAATCACAAACTAATTGTAAGATGTTACCACCACCGACTGACCAGCCACGAACCATAGCGATGACAGGCTTAGGGATGATACGAATCAAGTGTTGCAAGTCGAGTACGTTCAATCTGGCGATGTGATCAGGACCGACATAACCACCGTTACCGCGGACACTTTGATCGCCACCGGAACAGAAGGCAAGGTCGCCTTGTCCAGTCAGAATAATGGCACCGATCGTCGCATCGTCACGGCAAATATTGAAAGCCTCAATCATTTCCTGTACAGTGACAGGTGTAAAGGCGTTACGTTTTTCAGGACGATTGATAGTTATCTTGGCAATTTTGCCCATTCGTTCAAAAATAATTTCTTGATAATCTTTAATGTTTTTCCATTCACTCATAAAAAATAACCTCCGAGGTGTTAATAATGAATTTATTAGAAAATTTGGGTATAGAAGTAATTGAACAAAACAAGAATCGTGTTACTTTACAGATGAAAGTAGAAGATAAACATTTACAGCCATACAAGATCATGCACGGCGGGATCAACGCGGTCTTGGCAGAAACAGCTGCCAGTATTGGTGCTAATCTTAACATATCAGAGGCCGACGAAGTAGCTGTTGGAGTAGACATATCGACACATCATCTGAATACGGTCAAAAACGGTACTCTAATTGCTGAAGCTCTACCAATCAAAATTGGATATTCGATCCAAGTTTGGCAAGTCATCACCCATCCGGAAGACAGTGCCATCAGCAATAGTATGAGCACGGTAACCCTGAAGAAAACTAAGTTGAATTAGTGGTGATACAGACGAGAATTGACGATTTCAAAGAATGCCAGAATGATCAAGCTAATTCCGAATAGTTGATAAATAAAAATAATCATCTTTGGTGGTTGCAGGATGAACATGATTCCCGCAAGCATCAATAGTGCAGAGTAAAAATAATCAAGCCAAGGCGTTATCTTGACTTGTTTTTTTGTCTCGTGTGAATCTCGAAACTGGTTGATACCATTGACTAGTAAGATGATCCCTAAGACAGGTGGTACCAAAACCACGATCAACTTGGCAACGATAGGGATCGCCACCGCTAAGACCAACGCACCGACCCCCAGACCAATGGCGATATTAGTTTCGCCAGTTTTTTTGCGGATACTGACCCCATCCATAATAGAAAGGATTCCATAAATAGCGATGTATCCAGAGACTAAATAAATAATAATATTCAAGCTCTTGACCGGTTCAATGACGATCAAAATCCCCGTCACCAACAAAAAAACAAAACGCAACCAACGATAAAGTTGGAACTGTTTGACCATTTTTTCACTTCCCCCAAATGTCTATACCTCTATAATAACAAAATTTTACCACAAATATATTGTTAGGTTAAAACAAAAAATTCACAATCATATCTGTCATGGTATGGTACTGCCCGTTTTGTATAGTTTGAGCTATCTATTTTGATTGTGAAATAATTGTGGTATGGTATTCATGATTATAAATTAAGGGAGTGTCTATATATGAAAGTTCGTGCTTCAGATAAGATGATCGACATAATGAGTCAATGGGGGATTGACAATATTTTTGGTTTACCAGGGGATTCGGTCGATACTACGATCGACGCCATGTATCGTGCGCAAGATAAGATCAAATTCACACATGTTTTGCATGAGGAAGTTGCGGCATTGTCTGCAGCTGCCCAAGCTAAATTAACTGGTAAAATCGGAGTTTGTCTCTCGATTGGTGGACCGGGTGCCATTCACTTGCTCAACGGTTTGTATGATGCCAAGATGGATCACGCACCAGTTCTAGCCATCTTAGGACAAGTCCAATCCAAAATGTTGAATACTGACTTCTTCCAAGAAGTTGATACTCACGTCTTATTCGATGATGTGGCAGTTTACAACAAGCTGATCATGGATCCACAATCATTGCCACGTATAGTGGATGAAGCTATCCGTACCGCCTATTCTAAGCAAGGAGTTGCCGTATTAACGATTCCCGATGATATTCCAGATCATATGATCTCTGATAATTTCACCGCCAACGTTGATAACTTCAAGATGGAAGATTATCAAGTAGATGACAAGGAGATTAAAGCTGCCTTGGATCTAATGAAGATCCACTCTAACCCGATCGTTCTAGCCGGTACTGGTATTAGAAATGCCAAGAAGGAGACACTTGAATTCATTGAGAAGTTCAAGCTGCCGATCATTCAAACAATGCCTGCCAAAGGAATGGTCGCTGATGACCACCCATATAACTTGGGACAATTAGGTAAACTGGGCACCAAAGCCGCCTATGAGATGATGCAAAAAGCTGATCTCTTGATCATGCTTGGAACTGACTATCCTTACGCACCATACTTAAATCACAAGATCGATGCGATTCAAGTCGATATCAATGGTGATAAACTCGGTAAACGTCATCGTGTTAATGTCGCCATTCAAGGTGAGACTCAAAAAGTCCTCAAACGGATGCTGGAACTCGGTGATGAAGTTGAAGAACGTCCTTTCTTGAACACAGCTGTCAGCCATATGGCACAGTGGCGTTCATGGATGAAAGATGTTTACAGCAAGTCACACAAGGGTGTCTTGCCATCTAAGATGTTCCACGACTTATCAACTGTAGCTCCTGACAATGCTGTCTTCTCAATCGATGTCGGAACTTCAACAGCCTTTGGTGCCAGATTCATCGATGCCAAACCAACTCAAAAATACACTATCTCAGCTTGGTTAGGAACGATGGGTTGCGCCTTACCTGGTGCGATCGCAGCTAAGATGACGATGCCTGATCGCCCAGTCTATGCTGTCGCCGGTGACGGTGCCTTCTCCATGGTCATGCAAGACTTTGCGACAGCAGTCAGATACAAGTTACCAATGGTGATCACAGTCTTGAATAACAAGTTGTTGGCCTTCATCGAGTACGAACAACAATCAGCTGGACAACAGAATTATGGTATTAGCCTGCCAGATATTGACTTCGCTAAGTTCGCTGAAGCTTGTGGCGGAATCGGTGAGAACATCACAACTAACGAAGAATACGAACAAGCACTGGAGAAGTATAAGAATACTGATCGTCCAGTCGTTCTAAATGTCGCCGTAACTGATGAAGCACCATTGCCTGGTAAGATCGTTATGGACGAAGCCAAGGGTTACGCTAAGTTCGGCATGGGTCACTTGATCGATCAGAAGTCGATGCCAGAATTGCCACCAATGAAAGAGATCCTCAGATCTTTCTTATAAGCTAAATTAAATTAAATCTAATAAAAGGGGAATCACAATCTAATGTGATTTCCCTTTTTTATTCCCCTAAATTCAAGTGAATTATTACAAATTAATAAAAACTATTGCAAGTAAATTAGAAAACTATTAGAATAACAATATTTCAACCAAACAATACAGGGGGTGTCATTATGGATGCGCAAAAAGTAGATCATGATCATGAGGAGGCTCACCGATTGATTCAACGTGAAAATAAATTTTACGCTAAATCAGCTCGGATGGATTACTACGATTTAGTAATCGACCACGCACACGATGCAACATTAGTTGATGTCGATGGAAATGAGTATATTGATGTCCTGGCGAGTGCTTCAGCAATCAACGTCGGACATACAAATGAAGAAGTCGTCAAGGCGATTCAAGATCAAGCCCAAAAGCTGATTCACTATACTCCAGGTTATTTCCACCATCAACCAGAACAAGAGTTGGCGGAACGACTGTCTAAGCTCGTGCCGGGCTCACCTAAGCAAGTCACATTTGGTAATTCAGGTTCAGATGCTAACGATGCTATTATCAAATTTGCCCGTGCTTACACAGGTCGTCCTTACATCGTGTCGTTTATGGACTCATATCATGGTTCTACTTACGGCTCCATGACACTTTCCGGAGTTAGTTTGAATATGACACGCAAGATGGGACCACTACTTCCCGGAGTAGTTCACGTTCCTTATCCAGATTTGTATCGTCGCTTACCTGGCGAAACAGTTCACGATGTGGCAATGAGATATTTTGAAGAGTTCAAACAACCATTCGAAACTTTCTTGCCAGCTGATGAAACAGCTTGTGTACTGATCGAACCGATTCAAGGGGATGGAGGTATTCGCAAAGCTCCAGAAGAATTCATGCAGTTGGTTTATCAATTCTGCCACGAGAATGGGATCCTCTTCGCCGTTGATGAGATCAATCAAGGCATGGGACGCACTGGAAAAATGTGGAGTATTCAACAATTCAAAGACATCGAACCCGACTTGATGTCTGTTGGTAAATCACTTGCTTCAGGGATGCCACTGAGTGCCGTTATCGGTAAGAAGGAAGTCATGGAGAGTCTCGATTCTCCAGCCCATCTCTTCACAACTTCTGGTAATCCTGTCTGTTGTGCAGCGGCACTGGCAACACTAAATGTCCTAGATGAGAAAAAATTACTTGAAAAATCAGCCGAAGACGGGGAATATGTTAAGAAGCGTTTCTTAGATATGCAACAAAAATTCGAAGAAATCGGCGATGTCAGAATGTATGGCTTGAATGGCGGAATTGAATTAGTTACGGACAAAGAGTCCAAGGCTCCCGATTCAGATTTTGCTACCAAAGTTATCTATTACGCCTTCCAACACGGAGTAGTCATCATTACTCTGAAAGGAAACATTCTGAGATTCCAACCACCGTTGGTAATTACAAGAGCGCAACTGGACAAAGTCCTAGACGTTCTAGAAGCAGCCATCACCGCTGCTGAAAATGATGAGGTAGTTGTACCAGCAGGAAAAGTCGGCTGGTAAACATATAATAGGATAATTTTAGGAGGAAATTATATGAGTGGTTTTTTTAAACGATTAACATTAAAAGAAGATCCGAGTATTTACGAAGATAAGGACTCACATTTGGTGCGTGTCTTAACAGTTAAGGATTTCTTAGCCTTAGGTGTCGGAACAATTGTTTCAACTTCTATCTTCACACTGCCCGGAGTTGTTGCCGCACAACATGCCGGTCCTGCCGTTGCCATTTCATTCTTGGTAGCCGCAATCGTTGCCGGACTTGTTGCTTTCGCTTATGCGGAAATGGCTGCAGCCATGCCGTTCGCAGGGTCTGCGTATTCGTGGATCAATGTTATGTTTGGTGAATTCTTCGGCTGGGTCGCCGGTTGGGCACTGTTAGCTGAGTACTTCATTGCCGTGGCGTTCGTTGCCTCGGGATTATCGGCCAACTTCAGAGGACTGTTGTTGCCGTTAGGAATCAAGTTCCCGAACGCCATCTCTAATACAATGGGTGTCAACGGTGGGATCCTCGATATCACTGCCGTTATCGTTCTAGCAGCCGTTGCCTGGTTGTTGTCAAAAGGTGTTTCTGGTGCGGCTAAGGTTGAGAATATCTTAGTTGTTCTAAAGGTTTTAGCTGTATTGACTTTTATCGTCGTTGGTTTGACTGCCATTCATATTCAAAATTACGTTCCATTCATTCCTAAGTATCACGTTAATGCTGACGGAACTGCCTTTGGTGGTTGGCAAGGAATTTATGCCGGTGTTTCAATGATCTTCTTATCATATATCGGATTTGATTCGATCGCCGCTAATTCCGCTGAAGCTAAGGATCCTGGCAAAACAATGCCACGTGGTATCCTAGGTTCACTTGCAATCGCCGTTGTCTTGTTCGTGGCTGTTGCCTTGGTTCTAGTAGGGATGTTCCATTATTCAGATTACGCTAACAATGCTGAACCTGTTGGCTGGGCACTACGTCATGCCGGACATCCAGTTATTGCTAGTACGATTCAAGCGATTGCCGTTATTGGTATGTTCACTGCTTTGATCGGAATGATGTTAGCTGGATCACGTTTGATCTATTCATTCGGACGTGATGGTATGTTACCAGGCTGGTTAGGTAAGTTGAACAAGAACAATCTTCCTAATCACGCTCTATCTGCTTTAACGATTATCGGTATCATCATCGGTGCTTTGTGTCCATTCGCATTCTTAGCACAGTTGATCTCAGCTGGTACTTTGATTGCCTTTATGTTTGTTTCTCTAGGTATCTACGCTTTGCGCAGACGTGAAGGTAAGGACTTGCCGGTTCCTGCATTCAAGATGCCATTCTATCCAGTTATGCCAGCTCTTGGGTTCTTAGGCGCTTTATTCGTTTTCTGGGGTTTGGATTACGACGCTAAGCTATATGCTGGGATCTGGTTTGCACTTGGTTTGGTTATCTACTTCTCTTATGGTATGCGTCATTCTTATCTTGGCAAGAAGGCTAAGAAGGAAGAGGCTGCTGGTAAGGTTGATGATGTTGTTGAGGATTGATAATTAATTGTTTATTTCTATGCCGCCTACGGGTGAAAGCGATGAGGCTGCTGTGAGACCGGGACAAGCCAAGGTCTTGTCCCTCGATTTTGAACTTCACGCAGACCGTGAATTTCAAAATACGTCTTGTGGAGTAAGCGATAAATCGCTAACTCCACTGCCACTGCAGGCCTCATCATTTTCACCCTTCGGCTAGGTAGTGTTTACCTTTTATAATTCTAAAATCCGCCGTTGGCGGATTTTTTCTTATAGTTTTTTTGTGGTTAGAACTAGATTTGGTAGGGTTATGCAGTTTACTGGATGAAAAAGATTTAAATCTAAAAAAGATGCTTAAACTCAAATTAAGTGGTTTAAGCATCTTTTTTAAATAGAAATAACAGCCAAACTAGCCGGAGGAAAAAAACACGGAAGCCCGCAGTGAGAGTTATGTTGGCGATTTATCGCCTACATAACTGGACGTATTTTGAAATTTGCGGTTTATGCAAAGTTCAAAATCGAGAATCAAGACCTTGGCTTGATTCGGTCCACATTGCGGCTTCCGTGTTTTTTCCCGGAGGCGGCATAAAAAAAGACACCTCCAACATGAAAGAGGTGTCTTGCTATATCAGGGAGAAATCCTTAATACTTTATTATTTGTAGTTTGTTTATATTTATAATATAAACCCCATCTGTGAAGAATCTGTGAAGTATCAAAAATTAATTATTAGTAATACCAAAATTACTGTCTGTTTCGATTGTTACGTCACTCAGATTGAAATTCAAAGTGGAATGAGCACCGTCTAACCATTCGTGACTGCCGACTTTGAAGAATAGTTCACCTTTGGAATTCTTGACGATCCGGAAGATCTGCCAGCTGGTTCCCGCAGCTACTGGTGTTGTCTCGTAGCCGTTAGTTGAATCGTTGTAGAAGTAAGTTCCGCCATTGATGACAGTACCGACTTTGGCTGTAACGGTTGTATTGGTATTTGTATTCGTAGAACCGCCAGTAGCACTCAATGAGAATTCTGGTTCGTAGTTTGCGTTTTGATAAATATCATTATCCTTGACTGAAGCATACTTGGCTGAGATCCAAGTGTTAGGTCCGATCTGGAAGAAATATTCTTTGTTCTTATTATAAGTAACGTTTAGAACGTTGTAAGTTGTTCCGGATGGATTGGTATCTGATGAGAATGAATTAGTTGAAGTGTCATAGATTTGAGCACCGGCTAATGTGGTTATGGTGTACTTAACAGTTGGCGATGTTGTGTTGTCGACGTTTGAAACGGTGACGGTGTCGGATTTGATCCATTCGTTGTCAGCAACTTTGTAATACAATACGCCGTTGATAGTCTTCGAATCGACAATGTTCCATTCGGTATCTTTAGTTAGGACGTACTGAGTTGAGACACCTTGATCGTTAAATATTTCAGCGTAGTTGATAACTTTGCCGACTTTATTAGATGAAGTTGATGTTGAATTGTTAACAGCATTGCCGGAAGCATCGTAAACGTTGATCGATGAAGCTAAGAGCCATTCGTGGGTAGCGATACGGTAATATTGTGCCCCGTTGATCGACTTAGTGCCGGTTAGTTGCCATCTGGAACTTTGATTGTAGAACTTGCCGGTCGGGTTACCATTGTCATCGTAGGAATTAGTTCCTGAGATCACAGCGCCGATATAGCCAGTTGTCTTGGTTATGCCAGTAGAAGCATTGGCGTTTGGGTCAACACTTGGGTCAGTTGTATCGGTAGCGTTGATAACTTTGCCAGTACTATCATTGACAGTCATTGCCGAAGCGTTGATCCACTGATTAGTGGCAACACGATAGTAGGTAATACCGTTGACGACTTTCTTGGCATCTAGCTTCCAAGAAGTGTAGTTGCCAAAGGCGTTAGTTGTCAGATTGCCGTTGTCGTCATACGACAAAGTTCCACCTTTGTTGACAGTTCCGATGTAGCCTGGAGTCTTAGTGATCGTGGTTGAATTGATCGACTCATTGACCAGAACGCCACCAGCATCACGAACAGTCATCGCCGAAGCGTTGATCCATTGATTAGTGGCAACTTTGTAGTAAGTTTCACCGTTGATAGTCTTCTTAGCACTCAATTGCCAAGCAGTGTAGTTGGCGAAGACTTGTCCGGTGTACTTGCCGTTGTCATCGACGGAAACAGTTCCACCCTTGAGGATACGTCCGATGTATCCCGGTGTTTTAGTTGCTGTTGTAGTGGTGTTGGCATTGGTATTAGTACCGGTACTACCTTGGATCTCGATAGCATCAGCCCGCAGCCATTCGTTAGTTGCGACCTTATAATAGGTAACTCCACCAACAACGGTTGATTGACCAAGTTGCCAAGAAGTGAAGTTATCAAGGCTGCGACCGATGGCCTTACCATTTGCATCATAGAGCGTACCGCCACCACGTTTGACGACACCGACTAAGTTGGAAGCTGCATCAGTATTTTGAGCTGATAAGTTATTTAATATTCCCGGTGACAGCAAGACTGCCATTGCCGTACCAAGAAGTAGCGATTTCTTCTTCATGATAAAATTCCCTCCTAATTGCGCATATCTAGCTTCATCGTATTACCTTGCTGAAATTTAAACAATTAATCGGGGATTTCTTTATGATTCTTTAAGGTTTTGGAATATTTTTTACAAGAAATTTCGTAATTTTTTAGACGGGACTTTTGATTTACAATTGTTGAAAATGGTTTTTAAAAATTGTACAAATATGTGTAAGAGGTAAATGATATGGAAGCCGTATCTTATTCAAATTTTCGTCAAAATTTAAAAAAGTATTTTAAACAAGTAAACCAGAATTCAGAGCCGTTAATCGTTACTAATAAGAAAGAAGAGGATGATGTTGTAGTTATGTCAAAAGATGATTATGATTCTATGACTGAGACAATGAGAATTATGTCTAATACGAAATTAATGGAAAGATTACGTAAGGCAGATAAGCAATTTGCTGAGGGTAAGTTTAAAGAGCACGAATTAATTGAGGACAAAGATGAAAAAAACGTGGTCAGATGAAGCCTGGAATCAATATATGTATTTGTTAGATCAAGGTAATAAAAAACTAATTCGAAAAATAAATAATTTGATAAAAGATATTGATAGACATCTATTTGATGGATTAGGTAAGCCGGAACCATTGAAGTATAGTTTGACAGGTAAATGGTCAAGAAGAATTACTGTGGAACATCGACTGGTGTACCTTGTAAAGGATAATCAATTATATATTTTTTCAATAATGGATCATTATTAAACACAAAAGGAGCAAGTCATTTGGCTTGCTCCTTTAATATCTATAAATTATCTTACTTGTGCGTCTGAAGCTTTGATAGTTGATCTACCGTCAGCGGCAGCGTTCTTGATTGCACGAACGATATCATTGTCACTCCAAGCTGCAACGTTCTTAACACCTTGATCAGTTAGATCTTGTCTAGCTTTAGCGATGTCGGCGTCAGTGATCTTGTTACCGTCAACTTCACGTTTTTCAACATCGAAGTCACCGTTAGCAGCAGGGTTGTTGCTGTCATCGGTGTTGTTGTCATTTGAGTTAGTAGCGCTAGCGTCTGAGTTCTCAGAATCGTTGTTACTGTTACTATCAGCAGTAGAATTCTCAGAAGTAGCAGAACTAGCTGGAAGGTTATCTAGTAACTTCTTAGCCTTCTTGTAAAGATCTGAGTAATACTTGCCTTTGATGCCATCAGCCTTAGTTACTTGTTCAAGTAATGTACGAGCTTGGTCATTGTTGTTGGCCTTGATCAATTCCTTAGCGGTCTTGATGTTAGCCTTGTAATCACTACGTCTTCTCATAATAGTCTTGACTTGTGATAACAACTTCTTAGAATGACTAGTCATTTTTTCGTTACCGTTAGTTTGATTCTTAGCGGTAGTTAATGACTTCTTCGCATCAGAGAATTCACGGTCGTTCATATCCTCGATAGCGTCAGCTAACTTGTCGGCTTGGATCTTAGATGCCTTGGATTTTTTAGTGTTTTTAGCTTCATTTGCGGATTCGAAATGGTCGGCTGCGGTTTCATAATCTTTTTTATTTACAGCCTTGTTACCCTTAGACATCTCAGTTTTGTATTCATTATTGTTGTTAGAACTTGATGATGAGGCAGACGATGATCCGTTGCTGCAACCAACGAGCAAGATACCAACAGCAGTTGTTGCGAGTAGTGCTAGTGCTTTTTTCATATAATTCCTCCTAAAGATGCTGACTGAATTATACCATGTTAAGTTGTTATTCAAAAATATCTGGCGGTTTTGTTGGTGGAGGGATTCCGCTTCCGGACAGCAGTAATTCCATCTGTAGCAGGACCAGTCTGAGCCACAAAGCGGTCTCAGACTTTGCTTTCTTGCTTTGCATGGACCGCAAATCAAGAAAGACGTCCAGTGCTGTAAATGCTGGGAAACCACCCGCATTAACACCACTTTTGCTACTGATTCCATTACTGCTGTCCTCCAGCTAAATGGGGTTGTTAAAGTAAGGATTGCTTTTAAGTATAGGAATGTGTAAAAAGATATAAAAAAATAGACCACCTAGACTGTCAGAGGTCGTGGTCTATATTTTTTAGATGCTTATCTTTGTCACCACTTATGTGGAGCTGTGACGGTAGGACACACTTTTTTATCGTATTTTTAATACACGCACATTCTAACAGCAGAATCCGCAAACTACAATTAAAAAAAATTCAAAAATCATTTCCGTTTTTGCCACTCTCACTCGTTACTATTTATGTAAGCAACTTAAACGGCCGATAAGTTCCTTACTAAATTAAAAAATCGAGGTAAATCAAATGAGCTGGAAAAGAACTTCTATTAATGTAACAATGGCGAACGACAAATATATTGGCGGTAAGAAGGTTAAGCCGTTCAACAATGTAGTCCAAGAGCCAACTAAGGAACAAATTGCACTATTCTCTGATGCCTTAGCAATGCTCTCTGATGGAGATACATTTGTTAAAGCAGAAATCGTTAAGCACACAGACATTGCAACTGACTAATTCAAAATAAGAAAAGAGGACATATTATATGAAGAAACTACAACTAACATTCAAGACATCAAAAGGTCAAAAGCGCAACTTAGTATTGAACTACGTGCGTGATGATCTCGACACACCCACAGTTAGAAAGGCCATGGACAAGATCGTGGCTAGCCAATTATTTGAAAAAGACGGTATTGGCTTATATACAAAAGTCTCTGCTGCCAAATATGTGGAACGTACTGAAACGCATTTGTTTTCAGAAGATTTGGCTGTTTAAACGCTAGAGAGCGGAGAAAGCCGGGAGATTCTGAGCACTGCCTAAGATAAGGGAGGTGCCAACACAGTTGGTGCATCACTTATCCGTAGTAAGCGGAAGAAGTTGTTTTGTGCAATTCATTTCAGAATAGAACCACAACCCAACCCCAAGCCCACAACCAACCAGTTGTGGGCTTTTTCTCATTAAAAAGTATTAATCACTTTACAAGTAATATAGAATTAAAGATAACAAATATGCTTAGGGGAACAATTTTGAAAAAAATAACACGTAGTCGGGGGACTTCAATAGTTTTGCTCGGTCTTTTATATCTCGGGCTGACGCTTTTTATGCTGCTAACGATCAAGAGGAGCTTTGTTTGGAATGGGGACGATATTTACTATCAATTTCAACGAATGCAAAATATCATCTATTCGATCAGGGATGCGCATACGATACCTACGATATCGATCAACAACTTTGGTCTGATCGGCTATGGAATCAACATCTTCTATCCGTGGGTCACGTTGCTGCCATTCGCAATGATCTCGTTCTTGATAACTGATCCCGTTACTATATATTACGCAGGATTAGCGTTTTTCTTTTTTATTTCTTTTTTGATCAGTCATTATTCGATGAAGTCATTCTCACATTCTACCAAGCAGGCGATCATCTTCGCAGTAGTGTACAACTTCAGTACTTATCGCTTGAAGGGTGAGAGTATAACCGCACTTGTGACTGCTAGTTTTCAGAACACTAGCTATCGAGCTATTGAGGGTAATGTATATAATATTGGAACGATTTTGTTATTAACATTAGTTATCGGATTATTGTTCTACAAGCAATTCGAGAAGAAATATCGAATAATCTATTGGATTTCGATCGTGAGTTTCTTGCTGGCAACGAATACCTTCCCGTGGAGCTTATTGCAACATACCCCGATCCACGCTATTCAATTCCCATTTAGGATCTTGATGTTTACGACCTTGTTCACTAGTGTGATTGCTGCCAAGGTGATCGAGTTATCTGTTCAGAATTATAGTTTTAAAATTTGGTGGATAGTTGCAGGGATGTTTGTGGTTATCAATTGCAGTCTGTGGTCGCTGTCATTTAATAAGTCGATCGATCAGACACTGCTGTCTAGGGATGATCTAGTGATCACTAATGAAATGATCAATAAAGGCGAGATTCCTGATTCTTACTTGGAACAATACATTCCTAAGAAGTCTCAACAGTCGATTGCCCAGATAGAACAGCATGTAGCAATTGTCGATGGCAAGAAGCTGACAATGAAGCCTGCTATTACACCTGAAGGTAATCAGTATCAATTCGAGAATATCAAATCACAGACAGTTATCGATCTACCAGTAGCTTATTATCGTGGAACGATACTAAAAATAAACGGTGAAAAAGTCCCAGCTAGTCGAAGCAGTCGAGGAGGATTACGCTGGCAGGCAGATCATGCCTATACTAACGTGACGCTAACTACAAATTATGCGAATAGAACTGTCTATTTGAGTGTTGCCGTTATATCACTGTTAGCGTGGATCTACTTAGTAATACCAAATGATGTTTATAAATCCAAAAAAAATTAAATAATTCATGGATTAACCTTGAGGGATTGTCCTGAATCGACTATTATAAGAGTAGGCAGTTTGAACAAGCCATTAATAAAGAAGAGTAGCATAATAATGTTTCTGCGCTTTGTGAGTCCTGTTAATACAGGAATGTTACAAAATTGTTAGTTATAATACAGAAATATTACAAATGCTAACCTTTTTCAATTAATGGTTGATTCAAGAGCCGGAGTTTCATATAATGATTGTCAGTGGGATAGCCCACTGAACAAATTAAATAATAAATTCTTGTAGTCCAGGGGAGGATTAACATTGAAAAAATCTATTAAATATGCAGGAATCGCTGCTGCAACACTTCTAACTGTTGCCCCAGTTGCTGCTCCTGTTGTATCACAAGCTGCAGGCACAGAAGATACTACTACTGCTGCTGCTACTGCAAATGAAATCACAAACGATAATATTACTACTGCTGTAAATGCACTTAAGGGTGTTATGGTTAACACAACTTATGGTGATAACAGTACTAACGGTACATACCCAACTGCTTTGACAGACGCTCAATATGACACATATATGTCAGCTGCTGACTTCTTAGCATTAGGTATTACAAATGGTAGTATTTCAGCATCAAACTCAGCTGTTTTGGCTGACGAGAATGTTGATGCACAAGTTAAAGTTTATGCAGTTGATTCAAACAACAACAAGATCAACTCAAATGATTACACAACATTAGCTGCTGCTGTTGCTAAAGATAATGGTAGCATCAAGTATGCATACACAATTAAGTATGGTGACAAAGATGGTGATGCTCAAACACCACTAACAGGTACATTCACATTAACAAATGATAACAATTATTCAGAAGTTAAGGCATTGAATGTTTCATACACAAACCCACTTGATGTTGCATATGGTTCAAAGACTGTTGATACACAATTATCATCAACAATTGATGGTGTTGTTAAGGATCAAAATGGAAACACAATTGAATTAGATAACGATGCAACTACTACAAAAGCAGGTCTATTGTACAAGAACCTTAAAGCAGCTATCACAAATGACGAAAAAACTGATGTATATTCAGACTCAACATTTGGAAATGCTGATGTTACATATTACCAACCAGTTACAATCACACTTAAGTCTGGTAAGTTAGGCAACGATTCAGAAGGTAACGTAGTTACTGCTAAGAGTATCGTTGATAACTACCTTGCTGGTGAAGACAACTACTCTGTAACAGTTAATGGTGCAACAATGTCAGCTCAAACAGAAGCTTCATTGAATGCTACTGATGACAATACATTAACATTTGTTCGTGAAGTTAAAGTTTCACAAAATGCAAGCTGGACAACAGAAAAAGTTTCTGGTGTTGTTACAACAAAGAATGATGCTTCATACTATACACTACAAAACAATGATAACAAGACAATCACAAACCGTGCATTACAACCAAATACTGCATGGAAGACAAATGCCGTTCGTACAGATGCTAACGGCAACAAACAATATCGTGTTGCTACTGGTGAATGGATCGACGCTGATAGTGTAACATTTGTTAAAGATGGAGACACATCAACATCAACTGGTGCATTAACAGATATTACAAAGGTTGACGGCACTGCTACATTAGATGCTGGTAACTATGTATACTTCCTATACAACAAGGATGGTAAGGTTCTTACAAACCGTTCATTGATGCCTGGTACTGCATGGCACGTAATTAATACTGCTAAAGATGCAGAAGGTAATACATACTACCGTGTAGCTACAAACGAATGGCTACAACAAGGTACAGGTGTTAACTACTCAAATAACTAGTCTATGGTTAGTTTTTGATTTAAAGAATCCACTTTTGTGGATTCTTTTTTTTTGCTCTTTGTCAAATCGTATTGATGAGTGATTTTGAACTTAAAGGCATCTCCTTCTGGAGATGCTTTTTTTGATCTACGCCAAATGGTGTTGATAGGATTAAATCATGAGTGTTTTATTAGTAATGTGTCCCATTATGAATTTAGTTTGTCCCAAAACTTTACATAGTGTTTAAAATTTGATATTATGGCAACTGAGGTGAGTAAGTATGACATTGAAGAAGAAGGATATCATCGATTTAATAAGATTTCATTTTGAAAATAATGACATTCAATTTAGAAATACATCCATTAATATG
Organism: Companilactobacillus sp. HBUAS59699; assembly: GCF_036913575.1. Classification (NCBI taxonomy): domain Bacteria; kingdom Bacillati; phylum Bacillota; class Bacilli; order Lactobacillales; family Lactobacillaceae; genus Companilactobacillus; species Companilactobacillus sp. HBUAS59699. Next base: position 150,878 of record NZ_JAYKTV010000003.1, read on the forward strand.
GCAAGATATTTTGATTCTATTGGTGATAGCCAGCTGTCACAATATATTATAGGATTAATTTCTACAACAAATAATTTTGTTCCCCAAGGAACTGTATTTGAGAGTAAATTTCTAAGAAAAGTTGATGATGAAGAACCCTCACCATTACCACTGCCTAAATCTATTTCAGAAGATATACAAGGTGTAATCAATGCCGTCAATCACCATGTTGGAGTGAATAAATTTTTATTGGAAGGAGCTCCTGGTACTGGCAAGACAGAAACAGTTAAGCAGATAGCAAGGTTACTTAGAAGGCAACTTTATACCGTTGAACTTAGCCAGTTAGTGGATAGCAAGCTTGGACAAACACCTAAAAACATTGTCGAAGTCTTTAATGAGATAAATAAAGCTCCAAGACCTGATCGAATAATTGTGTTATTTGACGAATTCGATGCAATTGCATTGGATAGGATGAATGATAATGACTCTAGGGAAATGGGGAGGGTAACATCAACAGTTCTAAAAGAGTTAGATATTCTTAATCCGGAAATATTACTTATGGGAACGACAAATTTATATTCAAATTTTGACAGGGCAATTACTAGACGCTTTGATAAAGTGATAAGTTTTGATAGATATTCGGAGGATGACTTGGTTTCAATAGCAGTAAGTATACTGGAGAACCAACTAAAATTTTTTAAAGATGCAGGTAGGGATATGAAATTATTTAAGAAAATCGTAAAATTGATTAATCCTATACCAAGTCCAGGTGAATTAAAAAATGATATTAAAATTGCATTAGCATTTAGTGATCCTTCTAACAAGTATGACTATTTGAATAGATTATTAAAAGATGCCGTTAAAAAAAATGGGGATTTTGATTTATACGAATTGCATGATTTGGGATTTACACTTAGAGAAATGGAAATTCTAACGGGGATTTCAAAAAGCCAAATCTCTAGAGAATTAAGGGGATAATAGTATGAACGATATTTTAGAGTTAAAAGGTCAATTTACTCAAAAAGCAAATAGTGGTCGTCCGGGAGCTCCTAAGTTACCTGTCGGAAGTACCATATCTTCTGAAAAGATGAGAAAATTACTTGACGAGTTAAATGGACTACTTAAATATTGGAATAATAATAAGATCATACAAGGAGCCTTAATTAGTATTTTGTATATTAAAGTTGCAGCAAAAAGTAATCGTATTAGTAGGTTATTCTCTAATAAAGGTAAAATTCTTCCTAATGATACGGTTGTTGGGGCAAAGTTTAACAATTTTAACGATAAGAAGAAAATGAAACATATCATTACTCACTATATTCAATTGGATAACTTAAATAATTCGTTGATGGAATTGAATAAAGCCATCGATATTATGGATAATGAGTTTAACGGAAAAGTAGACAATGATACTTTTAATTCACCATTAACACATGAACAAATTGATTTTAAAAAATATGGTTTAGCAAAATCAAATTTTCAAAAAATAGTGGTTGACTCATACTTTGTGGAGAAATTTTATCTAGATAAAGATGTATCAGATGTGAAAGGAAAATCAATTATTTCGCTTTATGATACTAATACGAATGTAATAGATATGCTGAAAAGTATTGGTATTAATATTTCAGATAATAACATTATGAATGGAACTACTGTACTTTTGGATGAAAATAATTTAAGGATTCTGTTACAGAATGCTCCCTATTTAGTTGCAATGGCGACCGAAGACTTAACTAAGCTGGATCCTAGTGATTTTGACGTTGAGATGTCAAATAATGATATACCTGATATACCCGTTCCTGATAATGAACCTACTATTGGTGTTATAGATACGTTGTTTGATACAAATTCCTATTTTGCGGATTGGGTACAATATGATAAAAAAATTAATAGAAATATTTCAACAACCGATTCCGATTACTTCCATGGAACCGCTGTAACCTCAATAATTGTTGATGGACCAAACTTGAACCCAGATTTAGATGATGGATGTGGAAGATTCAAGGTAAGGCATTTTGGAGTTTCACTTGGAAAATCTTTCTCTTCTTTCAGCATAATTCAAAGTGTTAAAGAAATAGTCGCATCTAATCCTGACATAAATGTGTGGAATTTTTCATTGGGAGATAAGAAGGAAATAGAAAGAGATTTTATATCTGCCGAGGGAGCAATATTAGATCAAATACAGTTTGATTACGGTGTCATTTTTGTTATATCCGGCACTAATCTAAGTGATGCTACGACTAATATCATACGAATAGGTGCACCGGCTGATTCTATAAATTCTTTGGTAGTTAATTCGGTTGATAGAAGTGGTAATCCAGCAGATTATTCAAGAAAAGGTCCTGTTTTGTCGTTCTTTGTTAAGCCTGATGTTAGTTATTATGGAGGTACTGAAGATGAACCACTCTATGCATACTATGATTCTAGAGTTCGCCCAGTGAGTGGGACATCATTTGCAGCACCATGGATTGCTAGAAAACTATCTTATATGATAGATGTTATAGGAATTGATCGAGAAGTTGCTAAAGCATTGATAGTTGATGCGGCCATTGGCTGGAATAAAAAAAGAGACTCAGCAAATATATTGCTGGGCCATGGAATTGTACCGGTTAGAATTGAAAACATATTGAATTCCCCAAGTGACGAGATAAAATTTTTCATATCTGGAAAGTCAGAAAAATATAATACCTATGCTTATAATTTTCCGATTCCAACTTATAAAGATAAATATCCATTTCTGACTAAAGTTACAATGTGCTACTTTCCAAAATGCTCAAGAAACCAGGGTGTAGACTATACTAATACTGAATTGGATATTTATTTCGGAAGAATAAAGAATAATGGGGATATTGACAGTGTCGATAAGAACCGGCAAAGTCTTGATAATGAATTAGGGTATTTAACTGAGAAAGACGCACGTAAGATGTTTAAAAAATGGGATAATGTTAAACATATAAGTGATGTAATCAAAGATACCCCAGTGGCGCGTAAAGTTTATCATTCTAACGATGAAATGTGGGGCATGAGTATTAAGACCAAAGAAAGATTGCGTGCTGGAGATGGTGAAGATATAAAATTTGGAGTTGTAGTTACGTTAAAGGAAATAAATGGCACTAATAGGATTGAAGATTTTATACAAAAATTCAGCCTAAAAGGTTGGTTGGTCAATCGCATTGATGTAGATCAAAGAGTTAATATTTACCAAACCGTAAATGAAGACTTAGATGTTGATTGGAATAAGTAAGATTCAATTAATTGATTTTAGGGGGTGGTTTAATGCTGTAATTAATTTTAAATAAATTTAAAAACATATTAAAAATGAAAATAAAAAAGCGAAGTCTAGTGAACTCCGCAAGTAAATAGTATAGTTAACTTTTACATAATTATACTACTAGATAAATTAGGATAATTAAAGCCCTTTACCTAAATTTTACGTTTTTATTTTCATATTATAAATTAGTAATAAGGAGATAACGTAATGAATAAATATAAATATCATATTAATTCTGATAATTCAGATGATCTACTATATGTTGATTACAATTTGGTATTATCATGTAATGGCTTTGATGGTAAAGACGCACGATTGAATATTGATAACTTTATGGAATACAATGGCCGAAAATATGAATTAAATCAAAAAGAGACGGTTGTCCATAATTTTTCTAATCTATCCGAGAAAAGCTACTATCCTTGTCTAGGACATTCTAAAAATGGTAGTAATGGTCGAGGAATTGCAGACGATAAGTTCTTTGAGATTCTAGATTTATTCAAGGATAAGGGTGATATCATCAAACTATTACATGGAAATATTTTTTCACCGGTTTTTGTTTATGGTTATGGTCCCGATATGAATTCGGATTTACTGATTGTGTTGATGATAAAGCAAATTAGTGATTATACTGAATTAGTTGCAAACCAATATGGTTTGTCTACTCTTCAAAAAGAGACAAAGGCATGGAATTCCGAAACAGAAAAATGGGATAAAATATTGATAACAATCGCAAAATGCCCTGGTAAAAAAGAATTTCATTTAATAGTACCTGAAGAATTGCTTGTAAAAGAATTGCCATATTCAGCATCAAACTTTCTTTATAAGTTTTGGAGACCAAAATTTAATGCAATGAACGTCAAGAATGGTTTAGATGAAATGAATATTGGAGAATTTAAGAAATGGATAAGAAATCAAGGATATACCGATCATGATTATCTTATTAAAGTTATTCAAGATATAAGTTATGATGAGCTTATAGATTATTTAACAAGATCTGAGAAAATATCTCTCATTAATAGAAATAAACGTTTGAAGAAACTTGAAGATAATTCAAAGAAGAAAAATGATAATTAGCGTATTCAATGCTTTCTTTAAATATATGAAATTGTGTGAAAAATTATCCAATGTTGTTTTCGTAGTTTATATTAATAGTGTTGGTAGATCTAAATCACACTAGAAGTACATCAAATGATGTACTTCTTTTTATTCTTGAATCAATTGAATTCTTTAATATTATGATATAAATATGAATTGAATGATTTTTACATATTCTGTTAGATTTATAGTCTTTTAAATGGTTATATTCCCATTTATAATTGTTATTTATTTGTTCCACTTTTACCAATACCACTTATATTGCATATAATAATTAATTAAGCAATTATGATTTTTTGTTTACATTTAATTTAAAAAAACAAAAAAGATGTTGATGATTACTCACCAACATCAGAAATTTTGGTCTTCCTTTTACTATATGAAGTACTTGTTAATAAATGGTATGTTACTCAATGCCCAGACTAAGGCTAGACAGATAATGATTGCGATTGGGAACACTAGTAGATAATCAGTGGATCGATAATCCGTTGTACGAGATCGATCACGATTCCGTGTGACAGGTAGACGCCGTAAGTCAATGGAGCAATTGATTCAATGGGGCTTTGTAGTTTCATTGGATAATTATTCTCGAACTTCTTCAGGATCAAGAAGAGTGAACTTGCTAGAATTGGTAAGAGAATTGCGGTAGGGAATCCTGCCAGTGGTTTTTGTTGTAAGGAGTATCGACTGATCACATACATATTGATGATAGCCACTAGCATGCCAATACTGAAGACGCTTAGGTGTAGTTTTAACTTGATCTTATCATTGGCAAGGTTTGACAAGACATAACCTAAGATGAAGTAGCCGATCTTGTTAGATAGGAACATTAAGCCATTGCCATAGGCACTGAAGTAAGCACCGGTCGTATCGGGTAGTGAATTGACCATTCCCGGTAAGACGATATTGGTGATGTACCACAGGATCAAGATGTAATTAATCGTTGACTTATTGGTGTTATCGATGAATGCTTTGATAGCAGGTGACACTAGGTAGAATCCAATCAATGGATAGAGGAACCAGAATGCCATCAGTACTGGTTGATGATAGATCATTGCTACTTTTGTTACGATAGCGTGGAGATTGAGGCCTTCGTTGATCGTCTGGAAGAAGACAGCTGAGATAATCGTCCAGATCACGAAGGGTAGGATGATCCTGACTAATCGATGTTTGAATAAATACTTCAAGTCTTTGGTTCTGTTACTATTGAGAATTGTTGCCCCGCTGATCATGTAGAAGAGCGGCACGGCTATTTCAGTAACTGTTACTAAGATATTCGCGGGCGCCCACAGACTTGCCCTCGGTCCTGCAATCAGGATGTTGGCACATGAATGGGCGAAGACGACCGCCAACATGGCAACGACTCTGATTATATCAATATAGATGATCCTTTTACGTTTCATAAATTAGAGCCTCGATATATTTTTAGTATTATTCAATTATACAGTAATTTGGGTTTTGGTTAATCGAGCGGTGGAAGAATCTAATACTTTTTTACAAATCGGCAGCTTTGCCTTAATTTCTTGGATTTTCTTCATGAATATCATGTATAATTATTAATATTAAACATGGGGAATTTTTAGAAAGTATGAGAAATAAGAGGGTTATTTATATTGACGTGATCAGGGACGTGGCTATGTTGGCCGTGGTCTTTGTTCACACGTGTACTAATATGATAGTTTCGGGGCAAGGTTCTAGATTGTGGGCACCGGCTAATATTTTGGAGACGGTCTCGGAAGTAGCGGTACCGTTGTTCTATATGATCAGTGGGGTAACGATCCTGAACAGTTCTAGGACTAAGGATCTGAAGTATTTATTCAAGCATCGTCTAGTTAGGATCGGGGTGCCATTTGTGATTTGGACGATTATTTCGGCATTCTTCTTCCAGATAGTCGGTGACGGCTTCAAGTTGGATCTGATCTTGAAGAAGATTGCGATGATCTACAATCAGCCTGTGATCACGGCATATTGGTTCCTGTATCCATTGTTAGGGTTCTATTTGCTTTCGCCAGCTATCAAGACATTCGTGGACGGTGCTAATAAGTCGACGATCAACTATATCTTGATCTTGTGGTATATCACTAATATCGTTCTGTCAGGTATGGTCAATTCATTGCCTCCAGAAATGGGTACGTACTTCAATGCTTACGGCAATGGCTTGATGTTCCTATCTAATATGGGTGGTTACTTCATCTTGGGTTATAAATTATCTAATATTGCCAAAGAGAAGATCAACTTGAAGTTACACGTAAGTATCTTCAGTATTGGTATGTTAGTGGCTATCATCAATATGTACATCGTTGCTAGATATTCGTTACAACAGATGCCATTGTCAGGATTTCCAACTTCGATCTTGTTGCCGATCTTGGCCAGTTCATTGTTCTTGATCTTGAAGAAGTTTGAAGGTAAGTATCCGGTTAAAGTACAAGTAGTTGTAGAGTGGCTTGCTCCATTGACGTATGGTATTTACTTGATACACGGGATCGTGATTGCCCTAGCCCAGAGTATTGTCAATCCGATGAATTATATTGCGGTCTTTGGTATCTCGATAGTAGTATGTATTATTTCAGTTTGGATCATGAGTAAGATACCGCTGGTTAATAAGTATTTCATGTAAAGTTGATGTGGATTTCTCGATAGTTAATATTGAGAAATTTTTTATTTGTTTTGAGCATTTCAGGCATATTTCGCTAAGAATATATGTACAATATAATTATTATGGAGGTGAAACTTATGTATGATAGAGATAAAATTTTAGAAGTGGCTAAAGAGTATGGTTTACCGGTAACTGCTTCACCAGAAAATGAAGAATCAGCATTTGTTTCTCCAGATGGTTCTCGTCATGAAATATTGATAAGTAATTGTTTAAAAAAATAAAACTGCGATTATTTATTATTATTTTTGTTCAACAACGGTGCCAATATTTTCGCAAACTGGTATGATAAATACTAGTGAATGCGAGAGGAGAATAATCTGTATGTCACGTATTATTAAAAAAATAGGATTGATTTTGGCAACGCTTGTCATGGTTCTGGGTTCATTATCATTGATGAATGTTAAGACTGCTCAAGCTGCTGATGCGGCAGGTGAGACCAAGATAGTTATTGGTACAACTAAGGATGTTTCAGCATTGCCATTGTACATTGCTAAGCAAGCTAATTTGTTCCAAACAAATAACATTGAAGTTGAATTGAAGTCGTATGATTCAACTGCAGACTTAGACAATGCCATTACTGGTGGCGAAGTCAACGTTGCTGTCACAGATTTGGTAAATTATGCTTCATTCGCCAAGAAGGCTAACTGGAAGATCGGTAGTACAATGCCTGGTTACTACGGTTTAGCTGCTAACAAGAAGTATAAGAACGTTAAGAAGTTAAAGGGTAAGACCATTGCCGTTAATAAGAATGATGGTAGTAAGTATTATTTGAAGCAACTTCTTAAGAAGAACAAGATGAAGCTCAAGGACGTTAAGCTTAAGTACGTTGATCCTGAAGCAACTCGTGTGAGTGACTTGAAGGATGGATCAGTTGACGCTATTGTTGCTGCTGACCCATGGATCAGTGAAGCTAAGGCTAACGGTGCTAAGATTCTTAACAAGCAATCTTTGAAGAAGGATAACGGAAACGTATTGATCTTCTCTAAGGACTTCTTGAGTAAGAATGCTAGTTCAACTAGAATCTTGATCGACACTGCTAACCAAGGTATCAAAGCGTTCAATAAGAATGGTTTCGCTTGGACTTACAACATCTTAGCTGACTTCGGTACATCTGATAAGGCCCGTGGTTACTTGGGTAAGGAAGATGTTTCAATGAAGAAGGTTCATAAGGTTAAGAAGTCTGACTTCAACAAGGCCTTTAAGTATGCTAAGAGTCAGAAGTTGTACAAGGGTAAGATTAGTTTGAAGAAGTATCAAGTTAAGATTAAAAATGTTAAATAATATTGGTAGATTTTAATTAAAGTCTACGTCAAATAGTGTTGGTAGATCTAAATCACACCTGAAGCACATCTTTTGATGTGCTTCTTTTTAATTCTTAAATTGTGATAAAAAGTGTATTGATAATTACTAACAAACATCAGAAAATTTAGTCCTGCCTAGATCTGTACCACAATATATGGTATTTGCAATTTATTTGATATAAAACGTAATACATCAATCAAAATAAATACCATATTTTTAACTCTATAAGCTTTTTAAAGGACTTTTAGTCATATTTAGTAGGAATGGTGTTAATGGCTAAAAAAGTCTTATATGTCCAAAAAGTGTGTTTTGTAGCATTACTGTAACAACAACATATGGTATAATAAGAATATAAAAAAAGAGTCAAGTAAGTTGCAGCTTACTTGACTCGGAAATGCAGAAGTCAACAGGAATTGACCTCAGTATATGATAATATACTTGTCTACAAACCAATTATAACAAATTACTCTTGGGATTTAAATTCCTAACTGATTTTTTTGCATTTCCAGAAAGGAAATGCTTTAAATGAAAATTAAAAAAGCACATGTACGAAGTTTAAACGTTGATATGACGTTAGAGGAGCTAGTGAAAGCTGGTCCTAGTATCACTTTTAAAGGAAACTTAGAATGCCCCGTTTGTGGATGCTTACTGACATTTAGTAGTGAAACATCCAAGTCACATGCATATTTGCGAACTTATCGTGGAGAGCCACATAAACAGAATTGCAAAGACTATTTCAAAAGAGTTGAAAAAGAAGTTGAAATTGTTAACGGAGAGACTGAAAATTATCATTTATCTGATAATGAGAAGCGTAGTAAACATAGGCATATGTTTGATCTGATCGAAAATAACGGTGTAATGCCGCAAAAATCATCTCCAGATATTAACAAAGATAAGACTGAAAAAATTAGGGGCAAGAATACTAAGAAGAGTAAAAGAATTAAACTTGCTCCTACGACAAACAAGCACATTAAGTCAGTCTCAGAATCTGACATGAATGGTCAGAAACGAACCATTAGATTGCAGTATAAGTTCCCAGGTGATCTGGACAATAATTTTATTGGTGATACGTTGGAATTTGGTGGATTTTTAGAAGAAATTAAAATTTTACGTAATAACCGTATTGATTTTGTTATTGGTTTTAGGGGCAAATATCAAATCGTGAGTTTCTACGAGGATTATTTTGTTGGAGAATCCATTGGTGAATTTGATCGAATGAAACAATTGAAAGAGTATTTGGATTTTTCATCAAAGAAACCAGCTGTTTCTTTGATTATTGAAGTTAGACCATCTAGTAAAGATGGCAATTATGAAGCAATTATTCGTGAGAACTCTTCAATTGAAATTAATCATAGATCATTGTTTACTTATTTGGGATTAAATTTAGGAATCAAATAATAATAGGCGTCATCAGAAGTATTCGTAAAGAAGAATACCTCTGATGACGTTTTTTAATGTTTAAAACTAGTAAGCTTATGGCATATGATTTCATCTCTATGTAATATAACGCTTTTTATTAATCTGATTTGAGTTAAATAATGTATAATTAAAATGATGGATTTCACAAAAAATAATTGGGAGTTTAAGAATTATAATGAAAATTAAAATATCAGAAATTCAAATAGAAAACTTTCGAGCAATAAAGAATAGTAAGATCAAATTAGGAGATAACAATGTACTTTTGGGTAAGAATAATATTGGTAAAACTAGCTTATTAGATGTGTTTTCAGCATTTGATAATCATCTTAAAATAACAGATGTGAATATCGAACTTTTGCAAAAAATCATGATAAATAAAAATAATCCTGAAAGAATCGAAAAAAATGATTGCATGTGTTTAAAGGTTGCCTACGAATGGAAGGATTTAAATTCTGATTATTGGTCATTATTAAGTTCAATCTCAAGTAGTGGTAAGACTGTGGTCTTAATAAAGTATTCTATCCCTAGTGAGAATTATTCGATGTTAAAAGAAATTGATAATGTTAATGATTTAATAAATCTATTTGAACGTCAAGCTTGGATTGGATCTGAAGACGATGCATTGAAGAATAGACTTACACCACTTCCATCGAAAGTTCCATTAAAAAAATATTTACCATTGCCAAAATCTGACATTGATTATGTTCAAAAGGGGGAATTACTTTTATGTCCGATTATGGCATTTAGATATGTAGATTCTGGAAAGAATAGTAATGATGAGGCCACGGCTAATCAATTTTCAACAAAAATATCTAGTATGATTTCTGAAGTTGATGATGTAAAGGAAACATTCGAGAAGATACAAAAAGAAATAGATGACAAAGTGGCACCTAGAATGAAGTCTTTTCAAGATGAACTAAAAGATTTTGCCTATCCACGAAATCCTAAGAATCCATTGGAAGCAATTCTAACAGTTGATGAATGGATGCGTAATCCTAAAGTTAGAATTGCACAGAAATTTGATGATTTAGCAGGGTTCGAATTACCATTGAGATCACAAGGATTAGGATATCAAAATATTTATAATATTGTTGCGAGAATTTCGGCTCTGTTTTCCAAAATGCAAAAGAACGATATGCATAATCCAACATTATTTGCCATCGAGGAGCCAGAGGCTTTTACTCATCCACAATTACAACATATATTTATTCAACAGATATCTAGGTTCATTAAAAAGGAGGCTACTAAGTTAAAAATACCTTATCAATTATTAGTAATATCACATTCATCTGAAATTGCTACTTCAGCGTTTGAAAATAAATTTCAATTGATAATTGGACGTAGGGAGAATCAATCTACTCACTTTATTAATTGGGATTCTATAGGTGCTAATAATTCCAAATCTCGTGATAAATTGAAAAAGCTTATTATCAATTACAATGCAGAAATGTTATTTGCTGATAAGTTGATTGCTTATGAGGGAAACTCTGAAAGATTGATATTAATATCAATTATAAGAAATAGTGTTCCAAATCTTCTAAGTGAAAAGATAGCATTTATACCTGTGGGTACAGCATTTAATTCTATAAAAGATGCACTTGTTGATCTCCATTATGAAAAAATCTTACTTATAACAGATATAGATTTTAAAATGGATGGACAAAGTGGTGAACCTAATGATTCTTTAAAAGTTAAAACTACTAATGGCAATTTAAAATATCTAAGAGATAATGAAAATGATAAGTCATTGTCAGATTACTTTAAAGAGAGAATTGATGCGATAACCAAGAGTTATACTTTGACTTCTGATGATACCAATTATGAATCGATTAATAATAATAAATTCATGATTACCACTCAGGGTTTTAATTCAAGATATAATTTTTGGCCACGGACTTTAGAAAGTGCGTTAGTTGCAGATAGTGATATAAATAAAAAAATGTATTTAAATTCGGACTTGGTAAATGAAAATATTGAAACTACTTTGTCAGAAAATCCTTATAAAATCAATCTTGTTGAAAAAGAGTTACTAAAGTCAGGTAAAGGGAAAGCCGATTTTGCACTAGAAAGTTTAAACTTGATTTCAGAAGATGGTTATACAGTTCCTAAATATATTTTGAAAGGTCTGGAATGGCTTGATGATGGAGAATGATGTAAGTTATTTAAATTTAAAGGAAGGAATTTATGAGGTGCGTGGCGCCGCAGGGGCAGGAAAAACAACTAAATTAGTTGGTGATATAAAAAAATTAAATTCATTAAAAAAACATGTCGCAGTTATAAGTTACTCTAACGCTGCGATTGATGAACTAAGATCTAGAATTGGTAATATTGATGTACTGTTGTCAACTATACATTCTTTTTGTTGGAAGATACTTAGACCAATTTCTATGAGTGTTTTAAATGAATGGAAAAAATCAACTGAGTTTATACCCGATGCATTAGTAGACTGTGAGATAAGTGCACTGAATGATGTCACAACAATTAAATATGGTGAAATTGGACACGCTAATTTTAATAAAAATAGTGGTGAACTGTGGTTATCACATGATGATGTCATAAAATTATTTATTTTTTCTTTGGACAATATTCATAATTTTCCAAATATTATTGCTGGTTCATTTGATTATATTCTTATTGATGAATATCAGGATACAAATGGTGATTTTCTTAGGGAGGTATTTGATAATCTTTCAAAATCACTAGTTGTTGGTATATATGGAGATCCTTGTCAATCAGTATATCTTAATAAGAATATTGATCCCATAAATATTGAAGAAGAGAAAGACAAACATAATATATTTCAGAAAAAATTAAATAGTAATTTTCGTTCAAAAAAAAACTTGGTCGATTTATTTAATAAAACAAGAGAGAGCTTTGATGGTATAAGGCAGCAAGAATCTGATAAAACCATTGGTAATATAAGTGTTTTTATCAGACACGGTCGATTGCTAGAAGGAAATGTAAAGGCCATAGCTAATCAAAAAGACTTTAAGAATCCGGTTATTCTTTCGCTTACAAATAGATTGCGCACCGATATTGCTGGATTTAGTGATATTGCTAATAAACTTAGAAATTGTGGTTCTGGCAGGAGACCACTTGATTGGACTCAAGTGTTAAGATTGGATCAATTGAATGGTAATGTTAAGACTATTTGGAATTATAGTACTATATTTTATGGTAGTGATTATGAAACTGTAAGTGCTTTATTTTCGATATTTTCTAAAGATTCCATAAAAAATGTATCATTAATATCGATTAAAAACCTTATAGAAAGTCAAAAGGATAGAGAACGATCTGATATAAATGAATTTTTGGAACTTGGATTAAAATTAAATCCTGAATTGAAAAATATAAAATCACTAATAAAGAAATTTACAAATAGTGATTCAAATAGAGTGTACGATTTTTATGATTCATTAGAGGATATTAATACTAATAATATGACCATTTTTTCTGCAAAAGGAAGGGAATTTGACGATGTGATTTTAAATATTGATTATGGATTCTATCATGATAGAAATTGGGATTTCATTAATTTCAATCATAATGAAAATGATAAAAAAAATATAGAATCAGATATCATGTTTTATTTGTTTTATGTGGGTATAACAAGAGCTAAATCAAATCTAGCCATCTACATAAATACAAAAAGTAATTGTATGTTTTTACAAAAATTTAAAGAAAAATTTAAGGGATTAAATTATATAGAATTATAAATTTCATAATTTTAATGTTAATTAGACTCTGATATGACACTTTTAATTATCATTGATTCTCTATCTCCAACTTTATCCATCAATCTTGATTTTTTTAGCATATCGATTATATATTTTTCATCTATTTGTATTAATGTATAAATCAAATATTTATATTCTTCTTCAGATATTTTGGTATTCCTTGAATTCAGTGAGTTAAGTGTAATTTGATTCAATTCGCGTTCTACAAAATTATAAATGTTATTTTCCCAGGAAGTAATAATTATTTCATCCTGTTCAAGCACGTATAATGAGTACTTAATTGCTTTCTATCTAAAATAAAAATCATTATTGAAAAGTGAATTTTTGATATTTAGATATTTATTATCCTGATTAAGGATTGAATTGATAGATAACCAGTAATCAATATTGGTAATGGCACTATTAAATATTAAATTTGGAAACAATATGCTTTTTTTGTCTGCAGAATAGTTATCCTTTTCGAACGATATAGTGTAATCAATTAGTAAATTGTTACTAGAAATTTTTGATAGCACACGAATGGACTTTTCATATAATTCCAATTGACAATAATAATCAGTCGATGAAGAAAATCTAACTTTAGATTCTAATAAATTCCACAAAGAAATGTATAAATGCTTAATATATTGACCGTTCATAAAACACAATCTCAGTGTGCATATTTTTACTCTTAGAATATTTAGATTTTTTTTGTTGTCTTTTTGTGACGGAATTGAATATTTTTTACATAATTCTAAACTTATTTCACTGTATATATTAATTAATAGATCTTCAAAATCCTCTTCAGGAGATATATTTCGAAGGAAATTTTGTGAATAATTCGTTAATTTACCTTTATACGAGAATAAATCAGAATGAAAGTCAGATATCATTTTTAAGAATGTGGTATTCCTAATTAGGATTTTAAAATCTTCTTCGAATATTTCTTCGTAATTTTTATTCAAAAAGTTTTTTTCTTCAAGTCTCCATATGAAATTCAATAATATTGTTAGGATAAAGAATATTATTGAAGTCTCCCATAGATAGAATCCATAAACACATAAATTTGTGGGAAAAAGCTTTGATATTATAAAATAGAAGGACGAGTAGAATAGAATTAGTTTGAAAAATATTTCCTTTTCCCATTCCTCTAATAAAATCAACTTATAGTAATTGCTGTTGATACTTTTTCCCCAATAGAGTTTATTAGATCTTTTTTCTTTGTGATTATTTGATACAGAGAATACAATAAAATATAATGCAAGGATTGATGCTGATACTGTTATAGTGTCAGCTTTTTTTATAAAATCAATTTTTTGCACTTCTTTTTAACACAGAGCTTTGTATAATTGATTTGTTTAAAAAATATTTGTATAACATTTTATTAAAAATATCATGAAAAAAGCATGCGAAAATAAAAGTTACCGTAGTTAATTTGAATCCTTCCATTAGCACATCTTTATTTAGTAAATTCATTTTAAGTCACATCCGATTTTTTATTTTGTTCAGTGGTATTTTATAATTATGACTTACTATTAATCTTCTGAGTGTTACCAATAGTAATTCTCAGAGGATTAATATCATTTACTATTTAATACCATCGGCAGATGATTATTCTTGGATGGTAAGGCAAGTATTTAATGCCTTTAGCACCAATCTGATATACTACGGAAGCAGTAATGGTCGTCGGCTGGTCATATCAACAATATATTGGCTTGGAACGAGGGCTTCATAAACTGTGCTTCTACAGCTACGCTCTTGTTGATATATCTAGCAATCTATAATAATGGTCTTAGTATGATTATAGTCATCCTAAGTTAATCAGTTTGATTACTTTAATTGTGGGTATAACTGATTGATTGTTTGTAGTAATATCCGCTGGTGTTTATATGTATAAATGGTAGTTAAAATTATCAAGTTGATTTGATTAGAGTAAGTGAACAGGACCTCTTGAGTGATAAGCGTGTTCCATATCGGAAATTTGTTTATGTGAAGTGTTGTTTTTTACATCAAATACTTATTAACAAACGGTATATTACTAAGAGCCCACATCAATACCAAGCACACTACTATAGATACAGAGAACACGCCGAAGTAATTCATTGGATCAATAACGTGACTTACTAATTCAATAATTATTCCATGAGACAGATAGATTCCATATGTCAATGGGGCAATAGATTCGATAATGCTTTGGAATCTCATTGAATAGTTACTTTCAAACTTTTTAAGACACAGGAACGAAGTTCCAGCTAAGAATGGCAATAATACTGGGGTTAAGAATCCAGCCAGGGGCTTGGTTTGCAATGCATATCGACTAATTACATACATGTTTATGATGGCAAGCAATGTGCCGACAATGAAGATACTTAAGTTTAATTTTAAATTTATTTTTTCCGCTGTTATATTCGACAATTTGTACCCCAAAATGAAGTAACCAATCATCTTTGATAAGAATATCAGACTGGCGAATCCATAAGCTTCAAAATATTGTCCATATTGTGGTGGCAGTGACTTGGACAAATTGGGTAGGAAGATATTAGTGATAAACCACAATATCAGAATATAATTAATAGTAGATTCTGGTACATTATCGACGAACGCTTTCAATGCAGGGGATACTAGATAGAATCCTATTAATGGGTAAATGAACCAGAAGGCGGTTAGGACCGGTTGATGGTAGAGCAAGCTGATATTATGAACAGCTTGTTGGAAGTGCGGTCCGTTATTGATTAATTGGAAGAAAAAGGCGGAGATAATCGACCAAGCCAGGAATGGAATCAGAATTCTGATCAATCTATGTTTGAATAGATAATTCAAATCTTTGGTGTTGCTACTATTGAGTATCGTTGCACCACTTATCATGTAGAATAGTGGCACGGCTATTTCAGTTATGGTTACAAGTATATTTGCTGGTGTCCATAGTGGAGCAGATGATCCCTTTATTAGCACACTGCTACATGTGTGAGCAAAGACGACAGCTATCATAGCAACCACTCGTATTACATCTATGTATATAATTCTCTTTCGTCTCATGCGTAAGTTCCTTTGTAGTTTTTATTATTTAAATTATACAGTAATTCATTTTTATCAAATGAAAATGTATTTTAATTTTAACAAATCTTATGAGGCTTTCTTCAAGTAGGGTATAATTAAACTAGAATATCTAAAAGGTGGTATTTTCGATGCTCGAAAACGTAAATGGTATTGTAAAAGTAAATCAAAATAGTCGCTATGTTGTGTTCTTATTCGATTCATACGAAATGGATCGCAAGATGCTTCAAGATAAGTTCGTTAAGGGTGAATCTACTTGGTATACTGATGCCAAGGGTACTGGTGATGACGGCAAGTCATTCTACCGTATCGCCCAAGATGGCGAATGGATCGAAGCTGAATATGTTGACTTTATTAAGATGGATGATTAGATGGGCAGACCTGTGAGGGTCTGTTTTTTTGTAATTAAATGTTTAAAAAACGTTAGATTTCTTAAGATTTAATTGAAGAGAATGACAATACATAGTAGGCTTGGAGTTAGACGTAGAACCAAGGGGGAGTATGATTATGAACAAAAAATGGGTCGCTTCCACCGCTCTAGCCAGTGTATTGGCAGCGGTCGGTATATCTTCCAATAACACACACGTTCGTGCTGCTGTAACTAGTAATGACGATAATAATGATAATCAAGATCAAACTGATCAAATGTCTACTGCCAAAGATTCATCCGTTGCCAGTGTAATGGACGATTCTGGTGCACCAATTTCAGAATCAACTGCCGATGCGATCGATTCTGCTAAATCTTCTAGTGTGATGTCAAAAAGTGCTGCCACCGCTTTGACTCAATCCAACGCTAGTGCTGTTAGTGCTACAACTCAACAAGCATTCTTGAATGAAGCTGTACCGATGGCACAAAAGGCCGCTTCTAAATATGGCTTGTTTGCTTCGGTCATGTTGGCTCAATCGATCGTTGAGAGTGGCTGGGGTCAATCTGACCTAGCTACACAAGCTCACAACTTATTCGGGATCAAGGGTGATTACAACGGGGCTTACGTTAACTATCCCACGCAAGAGTGGAGCCAAGACCAAGGTTACTATGTGATCTATGCCAACTTCAGAAAGTATCCAAGTTACTACGAATCGTTCGCAGATAATGGAGATAAACTACGTAATGGTGTATCATTTAATACCAGCTACTACAGTGGAACTTGGAAGGAGAATGCTTCGTCATATCGTGATGCGACAGCTGCCTTGCAGGGAAAATACGCCACAAGTCCAATTTATGCTCAAACTCTAAACGGTATTATTGAACAGTATAATTTGACTCAATACGATGGCAATGCCTCTACTGATAGTGGATCAAATAATAATTCAGGTGATAATACGAGCCAACAAGTCAATGGTACTGTAACTAAGATGAACGATGTTGTTACAGTAACTAATCAAAAGAGTGCTATGCTCTATTTAAATGCTGACCCAAACAAACCCGCCAATCGTGCTCTTGGATATCAAACTCCTTGGGTAATAACGGCAAAGGTCGTCACTGATGATGGTCAGACATATTACAAGGTCTCATCAACAGAGTATGTTAAGGCTGAAGATGTACAGCTTAAATCTCAAGAGACTACTACACCAACACAGCCGCCTGTGTCTATTTCTGATACAGCGATAGTTGTTAAAGGTACTGGTGCCAAGGTATACAGTGAAGCAGATACTAATGCAGTAACTAGTCGTGTCTTGCCTTATCAGTCAGAATGGATCACAACGAAGTACGTCTTGGACAAGAATGGCAAGAAATTCTACTTCGTTGGAACTAATTCATACATCTCTGCTGACGACGTAACTTTGAAGTCAGAACAACCAAATGAAGATTACAAACAAGATCAAATCGTCTCATATCCAGATATTATCCACGTTACAGCTACTCCTAGCGCCAAGGTCTACAATGACAAGCACACGGCACTAGCAGTCAGCTTATTGAACAATACTGATTGGAAGATCGACAAGAAGTCGACACACTCAGACGGTTCAGTCTGGTATCGTGTGGCAACTGGCCAATGGGTCAACTCTAATGATGTTCAAGTCAAGGGTTCTAACTACGTTAAGACCGTCGAAGGATCAGTTAAGATCAACTATATTCCGGGCTATGGTGTCAATGTATACAATAGTCCAGCCGCCAATAATCGCTTCACCGGGACTCGTTTAGCGGACGGTACAACATGGCAAGTTACTTCGCAACAAATAGTTGACGGACAGACCTGGTATAGAGTATCTTCTGGTTGGGTCAATGGCAAGTATTGCATATTTACCTCTAATTAAAGGACGCAGAAGCGTCTTTTTTTGTATCGTAAATAGCAGTGCTAAGAACTAATGACCCCGAAAGGAACCGGTTGTTTGAACACTAGTAAATACAAAGATGTAGTGATTACATCCAGCTATCTGCTGAACAAAGGTATTAATTTATTATTTAGTAAGGACGACTTCGAAGTCGATAATGAGATCATCGCTTTGTTAGATGTGAGCAAGATGCCACGAATGATTACTGGCAACACTATTGTGATCCATGAAGAATTCGGGATATTCTTTGTTAAACGAACAACGAAGCAGCTTATGAATGAGTTTGTAAAATTCAACAAAGTAGGATTCTTATTATCGAAATCGCTAATGAAGTATTTTAATCTTAAACGTAACATTCCGATGGTATTTGGTTACTGTTCGTACATGCCAATGAGTGGAGGCAGCCGAAATTGCACGGACTGGATCGCAATTCATTGGCTGAACGATGCTCGTCAGTACGGAACCCATGCCAAGTTTAAAACGGACACGGGATTGGTTATACAAATGGATTTTCCTAACGGAAATCTGCACGATCGAGTTCATGATGTTTGTTTCTTGAGTGAACATCAGATAGAGACACTTAATTCAATCGTTTCTAAGGGTAATATGTGTATGTTTCCGCCAAAATACGTTGGTCTATTGCGTAAGTACGATGACTGCCGATGCCTGTTCCATAAAGAGATACCAGTAAAGTGGGCCGATGTAAGTAGTAGGTTTGATAGTTTTGAACGTTATTTGTTGAATGAGATAACTAAGGGAGAGATCGAGTCCAATATTACGCAAGAAATCTATCACCAAAAAATATATCGGCTAAAAAAACTTTACTGATATCGCGTGCGCCTCACTGCTGTGGGGCGCTTTTTAGTTTATGTGTAAAAAGTAAAACCTTGATATACCGGTACTTTCTGACATCAAACGGCAACTAAACAAAAATTATTCAATCAGATATTGTAGTAGATGCCATAAGCGCTTATGAGTATTAGGAATTACGGGTTTAGTAATTGAATTTAATTGAAGAAGGTTTCGCACACGCACTTGAGAATCAACGCCTGATCCATGGTGTTTTGAAGCAAATTCATGTCTATCCAAGTCGTACAGAATATGAGGATTATTTTCAGGAAGCAATCATCATCTATGCACTGACTTATGAGAAATTCATGTCTGAGCATAACGATGAAGCTAAATTTAAGAGTTATATTTTCCAAAAATTACGCTGGCGAATGACAGACTTATTGCGTCAAGAAATGAAATATTCAGAGATACATTCTCTGGAAGAATTTGATTTCACGACAATTGGTCAGGAAACTAACAATTTGCTGGAAAGCCTGAATTTAAAGAACTTGACAGTCTTAGAAACGCAAATATTTCAGGAACATTTCATTCACAATAAAAGCTTAGTAATATTGGCACGGCGTTATGGATACAGTACACGTAATCTCAGATACCATCGCAATAGGCTTTTGGTAAAATTACGTGCGAGTATAACGGCATAAAGGTTACTATCTGGTTACAGATATGTTACTTTCACTCAATTCATGAAAAATCTTGTTATAATTTAAGAGTTAAGAAAATTAACGGTGGGAAGGAATTATCTATTATGGTATCAAAAAAGAAATTTATGGTCAGTTTGGCTACAGCTGCTACACTAGCTGGTGCTGGATATGTGACTGTTCAAAATGTAGTTCCTAATGTAGGAATTCAAAATGTTCAAGCTGCTTCAGCAATCAATGATTATATTGCAAATAACAACATTCAACCTGTATCTATTCAAAATGAAGAAGGTACATTCAGCCAATGGTTTGGTTATGAAAACGGGGTCGGCAAACCTGAAGGTGTCGTAGTCCACGAGACAGCTACTCCTGGTGCTACAGCTAGAAACGAAGTTACATATTTCAACCGTGAATGGTCAAATATGTATTCATACGTTCACGCATTCGTTGATAATAATGAAATCATCAATATTCATAATACTGATTACGGTGTATGGGGTGCTGGTCCAACAGCTAACTCTAAGTACATCCAAGTCGAATTGTGTGAAGTAAGTACAACTGATCAATTTGCTCGTTCAGTATCTAACGATGCATATTACATTGCAAGTAAGTTGATCCAATACAACTTGCCATTTACTGCTGGTACAACTGTTTTGTCACATAATGATGTTTCACAACGTTATGGTGATACTAATCATACTGATCCAGTCGGCTACTTTGCTAAATGGGGTTACAGCATGGATCAATTCTATGAATTGATCGGTAGTTACTACAATAATATGAAGAACAACGGTTCAGTAACTAACGGTGGTGGAAACAACACCCCAGATACTGATACTGGTGTTACAGATAGCAATACTATCAATGTTAACAACTCAAATGGTAGTTATGTTCCAATCGTTGCATTCCAAAATGACGGTTCAGTTAAGACAGTAACAAACCGTGCTTTGATGAACAACACTCCTTGGTATACAGACAAGACTAGAGAATACAATGGTATTACATATCGTCGTGTCGCAACAAACGAGTGGGTATCAACACAGTATGTTATTTAGTTTTTTGTTTTCCGCTTCCGGTCAGCAGTAATTCCATCTGTGGCGGGACCGATTTTAGCCAAAAGGCGGTCTAAAATCTCGCTTTCTTGCTTTGCATAAACCCGCAAATCAAGAAAGACGTCCGTGGTGTAAATGCGGGAAAACCACCCGCATTAACACCACAATCGCCACGGATTCCATTACTGCTGACCTCCAGCTAATTTAGTGATTCTTATGAGAAGGTACGTTACGACAAGATTGTCGGACGTACCTTTTTTAGTATTTAGATGTGCTTATAAAATTTGAAAATGAATTATTAATAAGCTAATAGGAAGTAGATACGTGAATAGAGGTAAATACTAATATAGAAGAAAAACAAACCCAGCTGGTGGAGGTCAGCAACGGAATCCGCCGTAAAAGTGTTCTTAGCGATTTATCGCTTAGAACACTGGACGACTTTGAAGACTACAGGCTTCAAAGCGAGGCCGAAGACGAAGACTGAGGCCGGTCCACGGCAGATGAAGTTGTTGACCACCGCCAGTGGCATTCGAACGCTAGCCTCACCACCCAAGCTAGTTTCTTTTTTTCCTAAAAGATAACTGCACGTTGTATAATTATACGTAAATAGGATACAGAGTCTGTAGGAGAATGCATCAATGAGGAAAAAACTTTTTGCAATATTGGGAATATTGTTTTTGTTTATCATGATCGCTGGATGTGGCAAAAAAGATAATGCCCAAGTCGTTGATACGACTAAGACATGGTACTTGTTCCAAGATCAGGGAGAATCGAATGTGATCTCGATCAAGTTCTTGAAGAATAGTAAGGCTGAAGTAAAGGATACTCTTTCACTAGGAGATAGTGTCGGCATTAATCGGATGAACAATAACAATGCCAACCCTAGTTATGAGCTGAATCGTGATGGTAAGACGATCGTCATCAACTCGAGTGAAAAGGTAGCCTTCAAGTTATTGAAGCCGTATAAGGAAAATGTCTATGGCAGACATATGAAGGGTTACTATGTTCAATACCAAGGTCAGACTTACAAGTTTGGTTATATAACGAAGACTGACAAGAAGACTAAGACCGTCAGTGATAAAAAGAAATCTCAATCGATCGCCTACAAGTCGATGCCAGATCACATTATCGATATTAATTCCGGTGCAACTCCTTTAAAGAATCAAAATCTAGCTGGTAATTTTAATTTTTCTACTATTATTAACTATCGTCGAACTGACGGTAATTTAACAGTTAATACCAACGGAACTTATCAGATGACATTAACAGAACATGCGGCGCAACCGGATACTGATACAACTGATAGTAAGGTCGTAATGGCAACGACTATCGAATCAGGGCAAGTTCAGAATCTGTATGGCAAAGTCTATCTGGTTCCGAAGAACTTCTTGACCATTACTTATTACTTCCACGGTCAGAATCAAGCTAACCTCTTACCAAAGAGTGTTAATTTGAAGGTCAATTCTAAAGCAACTGGCAATCAGATCAAGCGAGCTCGGACTAGAATTGAATCGAATAGTGGACAGTTGTACTTGTTCTCATCTGACTTCACCGTTCGTAAGCAAAAAGACCAAAAAGTAGCCAATGGTAATTATTTGACCGAATCTGATAAGTCACAAGTTAGTCTGCGTGACGCTATTACTCAGACTTATAATGTCTACAAGAATTATGTGGCTGATCCAGTGCAATCAAATGCTGACTTCATGCAATTGGCAGCGGCTATTTCCGATAACCATGATAAGAAGTTAGGCAATGTAGCCGTGGACTTCGGTGGTAAATACGGTATCAATCAAGAACCGACTGACTATCAAGGTGTTGATATCGATGGCAATAAGCAGCCGTTGATGCAATACTTGTTCCTCGTCACACCGGCAGTTTATAAGGAAAATGGTCCAACCATCACAACTAATCAAGGCAAGTTCCTAATTTACGGAATGTTGAATAATAGGTTATTCTTATTAAAGCAACCGGACAAAGATTCGACCACAGTTACTTGGACTTTGGTCAATGGTGTTAAACTTAAAGTTCCGGTTTTAAAATTTACATTAGATTAATTTGTTGATTAACCTATTGGAGGGATTCGCATGGGATACGTTCTTTTGACGGTTATCGTCGGAATAATTGAACTATTCTTTATTTTTCGTACACGCTATATGTTTAGCCGGCATCCGTTCCTAACAACAGGTGTATTGATAATCTTATTAGTATTATTTTTTGTTCACATTGTTGATTGCAAGGCTCCGACAATGATTCTTTACTTCGTCATCGTGTTATTCTCGATCGACTTAGTACTAATGGCGATTCTGTTAGGATATGTGTTCTACGTTTATTATTTCCTCAAGAAGGCCAAGTTTGAAGATGCGGATTACTTGTTAGTCTTAGGGACCAGCTTCATAACTAAGCGCGTGCCGCCAGTCATGCAGGAGCGACTGGATACGACAGTCGAAGTCTTTCATCGCTTGCACGACCGCCCAACGATCATTGTCAGCGGTGGACATAGTTCAGAATTATCGATGAGTGAGGCTAGTCTCATGCAGGATTATTTGATCAAGCAGGGAGTTCCAACTTCAAAAATAATCTTGGAAAATAGGTCACTGAATACGATGCAGAACTTGGAGTATTCAGCAATTCTGTTGAAGAAGAATTGGCGTGAGAAGTCTAGTCCGAGAGTAATGATCATTACGAGTGAATTCCATATTCCACGGACCTTACAATATTTACGAACGCTAGGAATTACAGTTGCCTATTTGCCAGCGAGAACATTACCGGTCTTTAGATGGCCGGCAATGTTTCGTGAGTTTACAGCGATTGTTTGGTATTATAGATACACCGTTATATCGGTGATCTTCATTATTACAATTTTGTTATTAAGTGCATTACAGTAGGGAGTGTCGTGTTATTACGTACGATGGTTTTGTAGCTAACAAACGTCTGCGTAGATTCTGTCTGTTAGCGGTAGTAGTTGGTTTATTTTATTTATTTCGTAGTATGATGAGTTTATTTTTACTGACTTTTACTTTTACCTTTTTATCGGTACAACTTGTTCGGGCAGTTCAGAAAAAGTTCCCACGAGTGAAGCCGGTCTGGGTAATCGTGCCGGTTTATCTATTGATAATTGCCGGGATAGTATTTGCAGTCGCAAATTATGTACCACAAATAATCAGTCAGACAGCTAAGATGTTCGCCTCGTTGCAGAAGTTTTATCAGAGTGATGAGATGCGGTCGAATGTCTATTTGAACGTTATTTATGATTACTTGCAGCAGATCAACTTAGATGCACAGATAAAGACGGCTATCACGCAGGCAGTCAATTACTTATCGAGTATCGGTGCGATGGGTCTGAACTTGTTCTTGTCGTTCTTATTGAGCTTTTTTTACACTAGCCAAGTTGAACAGATGAACAATTTTGGTCGCCAATTTCTCAGCAGTAAGTACGGCTGGCTCTTCGATGACTTGCGTTACTATGGCCAGAAGTTCGTCAATACCTTCGGAGTCGTTATCGAAGCTCAATTGATGATTGCAGTCGTCAATACAGCTCTGACAACAATCACCTTGTTAGTGATGAAGATGCCGAGTGTGATTGCCTTAGCAGTTATGGTATTCATACTATCGTTGATTCCAGTAGCTGGTGTCATAATTTCATTAATACCATTGAGTTTTATAGCTTATTCGGTTGGTGGAATTAAATATGTAATTTATATTATAATTATGATAATTGTTATTCATATGATTGAAACGTATTTCCTTAATCCACAATTCATGTCGAGCATGACACACTTACCAATCTTCTTCACATTTGTTATTTTGATCGTTTCTGAGGAATTAATCGGTACTTGGGGATTAATTATCGGTATTCCAATCTTTGTTTTCTTTCTAGATATCCTAGGAGTTCATTCGATTCAAAAAAATCAACCAAAAAAGAAAATAAAATTGAAGAAATTACGATAAAAAAGTATTACAGTCATATATAATAGGGATAACTGAGTAGATGGGAGAATAGGTGTATGTCATTTTTTGATAGAAAAAAGAAGGACAATGATTATTCAAATGATTATGCAGGCGATTATCAAAACGAGTCCTCAAATCAACCACAAATGAATTTTGACTACAACAATCAAGGTCAAGATCCTAATCAACAACAGCCTCAACAACCACAAATGGACCAACAACAAGATCCATACAACAACCAACAGAATTTTCAACAAATGATGGATCAACAATATCAAGACTTCAATAATTCACAAGACCAAGGACAAGGTCCGCTTCAAAGTAATACTCAAGAGTTAAATGGTAATTACTATGAAGAACAACCAGTTCCTGAAGCTGAGGATACGCAAGATTGGAAGTATACTGAGGATAACTTGCAGAATACTTTGGCTCAAAGTGAAAACTTGAAGAGTCAATTGCGTCATGAATTGTTAGCTGATCGTGGATATTGTAACCATGTGTTGCGCAGTGTTGGCAGTGATCAAACCGAAGTCCGTGATAATGCGGCTGAACGTATTACTAAAATCAATGCCTTGTTGAGAAAATGGTTCGATACTGATGAAATGGCTAACGAAATCTATCTCGATCCAAATCGCAATTATTTTATTTTTAGTGATCAATTAGACGCTAACCCTGAGAATGATGTCAGCAAGATGTGGCAACAATTGACTGGAACTTTGGCTGATCATAACTTGATGGCCAACGCTATTTCAGTCGCATATGATGATCAAGTCAACCAAACTTGGATGAATTATCAAAATGCCGGCTGGGTCGATCCTAATTCTTACCTATTAAATATGTACAACGACTTGCAAGGCCGTTCAATGAATATGGCAGCCACACCAGCTGAGATTCCGTTCGAAGAATCATATCGGATTCAACATGTCAGTGATAAGACCGATAAGATCTTGGATTCCGACGACAACTTAGTAATGGAAGTTTCACGTACTGCTAATCAACAATTACAAGTCATCCGCCATTACAGCAATGGCAAGTTGTTGAGTCGTGATATTTTCGACGGCAATGGAGTTATCTCGGCAACCCAATTCTATGATCATCATGATCCTAACAAAGTCGTCCGTGAAAACTTCTATCGTCAAGATGGTACTTTGGTCTTGATCAAGAGCTATACTAATGACGATCCGTATATTCAATTGTTCACTCAAGGCAATGTTTTGATCAGTACCTTTGATACTGATGAAGACTTGATCGTTTGGTGGTTGAAGAACCAAGCCTTACGTCAAATGAACGCTACGATCTTCGTATCGATCGATTCAGTATATTATAAGAAGTTATTGTCACTACGCGACAGTGGCTTCGAAGTTATTCCAGTTATCATGACACAAGGTCAGAACGCCAAAGTAATCACTGACTTGTTGAGTGGCAAAGACAAAGTTACCGCCGTCTTCGCTGGTTCCGACAAGGTCAATAGTTACTTGAATAAGAATTCGAAGATCAAGATGGATATCTCTACACTGACAGATGTAGAAACACCAGTTTACAAACAATAGAATTTGAAAGCTTTAATTAAAAAGTCAGTTTACATGAAACTGGCTTTTTTTTATGGCCGTTTTCGTGTAAAATGTATTGTTGTATAAGAAATGAAAAGAGGATTTTGAAATGGCAAAATTAGTTTTCATTCGTCACGGACAAAGCCAATGGAATTTATCTAACCAATTTACTGGTTGGGTTGACGTTGACCTTAGTGATGAAGGTGTAAAACAAGCACAAAACGCTGGTAAACTTCTTAAAGAAGAAGGCATCGAATTCGATCAAGCATATACTTCAGTATTGACACGTGCCATCAAGACATTGCACTACGCTCTTGAAGGTTGTGACCAACTTTGGATTCCTGAAACAAAGACATGGAGACTTAACGAACGTCACTATGGTGCTTTGCAAGGATTGAACAAAGCTGAAACAGCTGAAAAATATGGTGATGAACAAGTTCATATCTGGAGACGTTCATACGATACATTGCCACCATTATTGAAAGCTACTGACGAAGGTTCAGCTGCTAACGACCGTCGTTACGCTAACTTGGATCCAAAGATCATTCCTGGTGGTGAAAACCTTAAGGTTACTTTGGAACGTGTAATTCCATTTTGGGAAGATGAAATCGCTCCTAAGTTGCTTGATGGCAAGAACGTTATCATCGCGGCTCACGGTAACTCACTACGTGCTTTGACTAAGTACATCGAAAACATCAGTGATGCTGACATCATGGATGTTGAAATGGCTACTGGTGAACCAGTTGTTTATGACTTGGATGATAAGTTACAAGTTGTAAGTAAGAAGAAGCTTAATTAGTAATTCTTAGTGACTACGTCACTTAGAATTACTTATAGGGTCGCCATAGGCGACGGTATACCTTATTCTCTTAGTGACCGTGTCACTTAGAATTACTTATAGGGTCGCCATAGGCGACGGTATACCTTAAAAAACGATCAAACACATTTGTGTTTGGTCGTTTTTTGTATTTTTGACATATTCAAGCTACTTAAAAAAATAGGAATAATTCTACTATGTCTTATTAATTATAGTATGTTGTTTGGTGTTGATTTTACTAAAATTGGTATAATAGTATATATCAATGTATAGTTTTACGGAGCTGAAGTTATAGTTGTAGAGCTGAGGGTAGTTTTACGGAGCTGAAGTTATAGTTGTAGAGCTGAGGGTAGTTTTACGGAGCTGAAGTTATAGTTGTAGAGCTGAGGGTAG
>NZ_JAYKTV010000003.1:178991-417053 GCF_036913575.1 Companilactobacillus sp. HBUAS59699
TTACGGAGCTGAAGTTATAGTTGTAGAGCTGAGGGTAGTTTTACGGAGCTGAAGTTATAGTTGTAGAGCTGAGGGTAGTTTTACGGAGTTGAAGCTATAATTGTAGAGCTGAGAGTAATTTTACTAGGTAGGGATTATATTTGCATAGTTGCACAAATTTTACAAAGTTCAAATTTATTTTGTAAAATTACAAATATAAATTATATATATAAATATGAGGTACGCTATTGAATATTCCAAAGTACGAGAAAACAGATTTGTTGAATATCCCAGAGGGGAAAACATTTGATCGTAAAAGTGCCACTTATTATTTGAATAAGCTTGCTAATATTTTGATAGCATTCGCAAATGCCGATGGCGGAACGATTGCATTGGGAATTAAAGACAAAAAATATGAGGGTATAAACTTACTTTCAAATCAAAAAAAGAATGATATTATTCAAATCGGTTCCCAGAGAATAGTACCAACAATAAAAATAGAAAAAAATATTAAAAAGATAATTAATATTCAAGGAATTCCAGATGAAATTTGGTTGTTAACAGTTAAACCAACTGATGACAAATTATATATGAATAAAAGAGATGAAGTATATCTTAGATTGGGTGATGAGACCCATCGTGCTTCATTTGAGGAACGTAAAAATTTGGAGTTTGATAAGGGAATTAGGGCATTTGAGAGTCAAATTATTGACGAGGCTATTTTAGATGATTTGGATGAAGAAATGGTTGAAAAATATAAACAATTATATAATTTTGAAGGTTCTAATCTTTGGGATTTGCTTTTTCCTAAAGGATTAGCGAAAAGAATTAGAGATAAGGATGATAACATTCATTATCGATTAACTGTAGCGGGTATACTACTACTTTCAAAATATCCAACCGCTTTTATTCCTGGTGCGCGAATCAGGTTTATTAGATATGAGGGACGAGAAGCAAAAACGGGTTCTGATATGAATATTATTAAGCAAATTAGAATTGAAGGTCCATTGGACAGGATATTAAAACAGACAAGTGACACTTTAAATGCTCAATTAAGAACTTTTTCTAGTTTGAACATTGAATCAGGTAAGTTTATCGATGTTCCCGAATATCCTAAAGGAGCTTGGCTTGAAGGAATTGTTAATGCTGTAGTACATCGAGGATATAATTATACTGGAGATGATATTAGGATTCTTATGTTTGATGATAGGCTAGAAATTCATAGTCCAGGTAGTCTGCCGGCGGTTGTTACACCAGAGAATATTCGGCGAACGCATTACTCTCGAAATCCTTACATTGCACGTGCATTAACTGATTTTGGCTGGGTACGTGAATTCGGTGAAGGAGTGGATAGAATTTATAAAGATATGAATAAATTCTTTTTAGATGATCCTATTTATGAGGTCGATACTAATAGCGTTAATCTGATTTTAAAGAATAATATTATTATGCGTTCTTTTAGAAAAAATGACGATTTAGAATCAAGAATTGGAGAAGATTGGCAGAGTTTAAACTTTATTGAACGTGCAGCGGTAGGACTTGCATATGAACATAGTAGTGTTCGGACACGAGAACTATATGAAGTGGTTGATAACTATAGTATGAGTTCAGTTAGAAATGCTTTGAACAAACTTACAAAAATGGGAATACTTGAGAGGGTCGCATCAGCTCCCACATCTCCTAATCAGTATTATAGGTTGATAAAATAGTATTAGGATGTCCTCCATCTTAAAGAAAATTGATGCAGGTACAGCGATGAGATATGTGTTGGTTCATCCAATTATTGGTAAGTGAAATATTCGGGAAATACTGGAAGATACCAGGAGATAGAAATATTTCATCCAACAATGCTCAAACCGAATAACTCACAATAAAAAATAAGTATTTCACATAACCATTCATCAAGATTAAGATGGGACCATACACTAAATTTAAAATGATTTAATGTTCGATAATTATTTTTGGGGGTATCATTTTGATGCAATGGAATGAAGATCAGTTAAAAATGTTTGAAGAATCAAAGACGCTAACAATTAAACCATTCAATCCAGATTTGAAAATTTTTGAAGAAGTTTCACCTATTTGGGAAGTAGTTGTGGATGGTAAGGTTTATTCACGTGGATGGAATGGTCAAAAAACCAAGTGGTATCATGCTGCAGTGACTCAACAATCTGGGGAGATAGAAATAGAGAGCCATGATTTTGATGTGGAATTTAAATCGGTAACAGATGAAACACTGATCAAAAAAATTACTGCCGCCTATAAGAATAAATACACTGGTGAGTCTTCATTAGAAAGAATGATCTCGGACGAACCAGCACATGGGGCTATTCAAGTTTTGCCTAGATAGCAGTTTTAACAAATATTAAGACCTTAGTAATAATTGAAAAGAAGGAGCAAATCTAACAATGTGGATTTGTTCCTTTTTACTAAAATGTTCCTTAAAAGGGGTATGATATAAAACATAAACATACCATCAGGGAGAAAATAAATGAGTTTATTTTTTGGTATCATGATTATGCTTTTGGCGGTGGTTCCCGCTCAAATGCTGTTTCAAAGGTTTCCAAAGGTTCCACTAGCTTTTTATCAAATTGGGATCGGACTTTTACTGTCATTTTTCCCACTATATTCAAATTTTGAATTTCCACCAGAGGTGTTCTTGTTGGTGGTGATCTCAACTTTGATGTTTAGTGATAGTCGCAAGATCGATCTAGGAGAATTCTCGTATTCTTTAAGGCCAACTTTGTCGTTAGCGATAAATCTGGTCATCATGTCGATCTTAGTCGTGGGAGCATTAGCACATTTTATAACGCCTGAACTGACTTGGTTTGGCGGCTTCATGCTGGCAGCTATCTTGTCGCCGACTGATGCTGTCGCCTACAAGTCAATCACCGCTGCGGTCGAATTACCGTCTGGGGTTGATGGTGCACTGGAGAATGAGTCACTACTAAATGATGCTTCTGGCTTAGTTGCCTTTAACCTAGCGGCATCGACTCTAGCTACGGGTCATTTCTCAGCTATTCAAGGAATTGGTAACTTTTTGTACGTCTTCATTGGCGGATTAGTTATAGGATTCTTGTTAGGATGGATTTTCATGGCCAGCCGTCGCTGGATGATCACTCATGAAATGAACATCAACGCAGTAATCGTGCCGTATATTTTGGCAATTCCATATATTATTTACTTTATCGCCGAAGAGTTAGGGATGTCAGGTATTTTGGCAGTTGTTGCCGCGGGATTGTTACGGACTTGGGAACAAAAAAATTGGCAGTTAAGTACTGCCAGAATCCAAGATGCTACTTTTTCAATTGAGAATATTATTAGTGAGGTTTTGAATGGATTGGTTTTTGTCATTTTAGGAATCAATCTGCCTAAGATTATCGCACAGTCGTTTGATGTACGTGTTCACTTTGGTTCGTTGCTCCTGATTGCAGTTAGTCTGTATTTAGCTTTGGGCTTATTACGCTTTGTTTGGTTCTACTTCCGATTGGTGAAGATCAATGAATCAGCTAGTGATAATCATTTGGTGAATAGTCTATTGGCAAGTGTCAATGGGGTGCACGGAACTGTAACTTTGATGATGGCGCTTTCTATTCCCACAACGTTGAAGAGTATTCCTACTAGTTTGCGGGCGGCGATAATTTTGATCACGGTTATTGTCATTGCCTTGAGTATGTTGGTACCGATATTCGTTACGCCATTATTGTTGCCGGCAACAAAGGAAAAGGCAGCTGTAAAGTCAGAAAAGACTTGGAATGAAATGGTCGATCATATGTTGATCAGTGTTCGGGATAGTGATTTTGATAAGAATATCAAAAATTACATCGTGCCGATAATTGTTACCCAAAGAAGATTGCAGGGGATGAGTCAGAAAAAGTTGAATTCACTCTACCAGCAGACTATGGAGCTGGAGAAACGAATGACTGACCAATTAGTTGAACAAGGCCAAGTTTCTAAACAAGTGGCGACATTTCACTTGGATGTTGTGGTTAGGGATGTCTTGAATCAGCCGCTTAGACCATGGACAGCTATTATTTACTGGGCCAGAGTGCTGATCAGTAGTAGTAGGCGGGTCGAATCGACTGATGAGCAACGTCAGACAGAACGCAAGATCATTGAAGATCACGTCTATCAACCCATTATGGATTTTTTGAATCAGCAGGATTCGCAGCATAAGCAGATGGAAGTGAATACTTTAGAGAGAATCTATTCAACTAGACATGACGAGACTATCTCTGAAGAAATGACAAACGTTGAAAGATATTATGTTTTGAAGCTATTTGCCCAAGAGATGGATTACATAAGAAATATTTACCTCGATGGACAGATAACACTGAATCAAAGCAGAACTTTTATGTACGATATTAGTTTGCAACAGACGATTTATATTAAGAGGCATTTTTCTGCTTGAGTTCAATCTATACAAACATATTTATCATGAAAAGAAATTATTAAACAAAATCAAAAATATTCACATACTGAATAATTTATTTTGAAGACTATGCACAATTGTGTATGGCCTTTTTTTATACATTTCAAAAATATCACGCAATTGCTTGTGCTACTTGACTTGAGACACAAGTGAAATTTTAATTTTTTAAAATACCTCATTGCACTTTGCACATAGGTGTCTTACAATAAAGTTGTAATTGGAAACGTTTTCATAATATATTTTATTGATTCTTTAAGCATAAAAGGGAGGTAATTTCATGTCAGATCGCAATACAGCAAACGTTTTATGGTTCAACGAATTACATCGGGATGATGTTAACTTGGTTGGGGGCAAATCTTCATCATTGGGAGAAATGACTTCATCAATGGACTTACCAGTACCATACGGTTTCGCTACTACTGCTAGTGCATATAGATACTTCATGCAGGAGACGGGACTGAATGACAAGGTAAATGAACTGTTGAATAGTATGAAAGACTATGAAGATTCAGATGAATTACACGCTACTTGCAAGAAGATTCGTGATTTAATTGTGGGCGCAAAGATGCCTGACGATTTAGCAGCTGAAATCAAAAAAGCATACGCTGACCTTTCAGATAAGGTTGGCCAAAAAGATCCATTCGTTGCTATTCGTTCATCTGCTACAGCTGAAGACTTACCAGATGCTTCATTCGCTGGTCAGCAAGAATCATATCTTAACATCAAAGGTGCCGATGATGTAGTAAATCGTGTTCAAGAATGTTACTCCTCACTCTTCACAGATCGTGCTACATACTATCGTCACAAGCAACAATTCCCATATGAGAAAGTAGCATTATCAGCAGCTGTTCAAATGATGGTCTTCTCAAAGGCATCAGGTATTATGTTCTCTGTTAATGTTTCTAACGGTGATGATTCCAAGATCGTCATCGATGCCATTCGTGGATTAGGTGAATACATTGTTCTAGGTAAAGTAACACCTAACCACTTCGTAATTGACAAAGCCTCACAAAAGATCGTTGAAAGAAATATTGTTAAACAAACAATTCAATTGTCACGTGTAGCTGATGGAGGAACTAAAGAAGAAGCAGTTCCCGAAGAATTACAAGACAAACAAGTTCTAACTGACGAACAAGTTATCGAATTAGCCGGATATGCCAAGAAGATCGAAGAGCACTACGGTTGCTACATGGATATGGAATACGCTCTGGATGTAAACACAAATCGTCTATGGATCGTGCAAGCTCGTCCAGAAACATTCTGGTCACAGAAGAATAAGAATAAGGATCAAGATACTGATAGTGGAGATGATAATGTGGTTGCAGAATCAGATGCTAAAGTTATTGTTCGTGGATTGCCAGCAAGTCCAGGTATGGCTAGCGGTGTCGTTCACGTAATCGATGATCCTAAGGATATTGACCAATTCAAGAAGGGTGAGATCCTGGTTACTTTGATGACATCACCTGATTGGGTTCCAGCTATGAAGAAGGCTGCCGCAATTATCACTAATAATGGTGGTATGACTTGCCACGCCGCAATCGTATCTCGTGAAATGCAGATCCCATGTATCGTTGGTACTAAGAGTAGACAAGTTGCTGCTACAGACGTATTGAAAGATGGCGATGTAGTAACAGTTGATGCTAAGAACGGTGTTGTATATCAAGGTAAAGTTGCTTCACTTCTGAAGAAACCAAGTTCAGACAATCAAGCAGCTGGACAAGTAGTTGCCGCTGAAACATTTGCTCCAACAGCAACAGGTGTCATGATGAACTTAGGTGACCCAGACTTGGCTGACAAGTATTCAACACTTCCAGCTGACGGAATCGGACTCATGCGTGAAGAGTTCATCTGGACATCATTCATTCACGAACATCCACTATACTTGATCGAGCAAGGACGTTCAGACAAGGTTGTTAATATGCTTGCTGACGGTGTTTCTAAGGTTGCTCGTGCAATGTCACCAAGACCAGTTGTATTACGTCTTTCAGACTTCAAGTCAAGCGAGTATCGTAACCTCAAAGGTGGAGACAAGTTCGAACCACACGAACCATCAGATCTATTAGGCTGGCGTGGTGCTTCACGTTATTACGATCCTAAGTATATCGAGGCCTTCAAACTAGAATTGGCAGCTGTTAAGAAAGTTCGTAACGAATTTGGTCTAACAAACTTGAATGTTATGATTCCATTCGTTCGTACAGTTGACGAGGCTCAAAAGATCACTGAGATCATGAGAGAACAAGGATTAGTCAGAAACGAAAACTTCAAGGTTTACATGATGGCTGAAATTCCTTCAAACATCATCTTGGCTGATAAGTTCAATCAATTCATCGATGGTTACTCAATCGGATCAAATGACTTGTCAATGTTGATTCTTGGTTGTGATCGTAACAATGATACAGTCGCACCATTGTTTGACGAGCGTAACCTAGCAGTTAAACGTGCAATTCGTCACTTGATCAAGGCAGCACACAAAGATGGCAAGACAGTTTCAATTTGTGGACAAGCTCCTTCAGAGTATCCAGAATTCACTAACTTCTTGATTCAAAGTGGCATCGATTATGTATCTGTTAACCCAGATATGGTCAAAGAAACAAAACGTAACGTTGCTCACTTCGAACAAAGAATTATGTTGGACAAGGCAACAGGACGTGGCCTACAAGATCCAACAGATTATGAATGGTAATAAAATTGTAAGATCGCACAAAATGTGCGGTCTTATTTTTTTGCACAAGACGACTTAGCATACTAATCAACCTGACTGTGAGATACTAGTAGTGATAGGGTTTATTCAAAAGGAGCTAAAATAAATATTATGGCACTAAAATCTCACAAGATAGTTAAATTATTAAAGCAAAATGGATTTGTAGAAAAATCCCAAAATGGTTCACACTTAAAAATGTACAATCCGACCACCAATGTAACACTGCCGGTACCGATCCATAATGATAAGGAATTGGAACATGGTATTGAGAGTAAGATCTTGAAGCAGGCTGGGATCAAGCAGTCTTAGGCTTTTTTGTTGATGCCGCCAGACTAATAGTTAAATAATTTCAAATTCAATAATACTTAACGACAGTTATCGTTAGGTATTATTTTTTGTTAATCATAAGAAATAATTTTATTCATAATAATCTATATTTTTTTTATATTGCTGCGGTAATTTACCTTTGTTATAATTTTGCTATCAATTGATTGCAAAAGAGCTATTAAGTAGTTAAAATAACATAAGGATTAATAGTATGGTAATAACCCAAAAAGCTAATATTGTATTATTTTTGTTCAAAGTTAAGAATTCTATTTCTATTAAACATATTGAATGGATTCCAAGAATATATGATGGACTTTTAGAGCTTGGAATGAATTTGGATAATGCTTGCGATATTTTAAATGATCTTACGCCAATCAATTATTATCGTGGGCCCAGTCCTGATTTCAACGGTGATGGAACTGATATTTGGGAATTCATCTATTTTTTGGATGATGATATTAAATGTACAATTTACATTAAACTGAAATTTCAAAATGATAGTTGTAAAGTTCTATCATTTCATAGGACGCGTAAACCTTTTGTGCTTCCATATAATAAGTCGTACGAACATAGGAGGGATGTTGATGAGTAATCATATTGAAAAAAGAAAACAAGTTTTTAAAGTACGAAATATTGATATCACAGTAGTTGCAGATGCACTTGTAGATGATCAAAGTAACGAAATCGTCTTTGATTATAATTTGGATAATCAGGCAATCAATATGGCGTTTAATGAATATAGGAGGAATCATCACATTGTAACTCCAGAAGAGATTGTTGAATTTAGAAATAAATATAAGCTATCACAACGTGCACTGGCAAAGTTACTGGGCATTGGTTCAGCAACTGTTGCTAGATATGAAAAAGGCTCTTTACCAACTGAAAGTATAAGTAATTTGTTGCAGCAATTTATCAATGATGAAAGTTCGTTCACATCTTTTTTTGAAATAAATAAGGCTAATTTATCTGATGATGAACAAGAAAAAGTGAAAAATGTCTTGTTAGGGATGAAAAATGAATTAAAAGAGGATTTGATTTTAAAAGCGTATTTATTGAGCAATGAAAATAATCATCCTAATATTAACGATGGCTTTACAAAGTTTGATTTTAATAAGTTCAAGAATATGGTTATTTACTTTACAAATACAACTAAAGGACTATCAAAGACAAGACTTAATAAGCTATTGTTCTATAGTGATTTTACATTTTTTCAACAGAGTACTACATCGATAAGTGGAGCAACATATATTCATGATCATTATGGCCCGGTTCCTAATGATTTTGAATTACTCTATTCAGTTTTAAAGGATGATGGAATTATAGATTTTGTTCCTTTCAACAATGGTCATGGTGAAGAATTGCGTACTAACAAAAGTATCAACAGTTCTATCTTCAACAATGATGAGTTATATGTATTAAAAAAAATATCTAAGAAATTTGACGGATTTAATGCGAATAAGATTACTGAGTATTCTCATAAAGAAAGTGCGTATAAGGAAACCAAGTCTAAAAAGTTTATTTCATATGAATATGCTTTTGATTTAAATTAAACCCTCAGGTAAGACTATTGATTCATTCAATAGTCTTATTTTTTTATGCAAAATGATAATATTTCATATAATCGATAATATATTGCCTCTTTTAATCTATCAATAATTAGACTAATATAGGTTTTATTGTGTTAACAGTTTTATAAAATAACTAATAAAAGAAGGGTTGTTAATGACTTGGTCGACCTGGCTGGTAGCTCCATTCATAACTAGTGTTTTCTTTGTCCTAGGTGTATTTACACTCTATAGTGTTACTTTCAATTGGATAACTTCTGGGACTCATTCGTGGAATATTAATATCGAAGACGATACTTTGAACTCCTGGTACGGAGTCTTGTACATGCTGGTGTTTGTCTTCAGCATTCAATCTTCAGTTGTTGGCACGAGCGTCTCGTGGGAATTCATGAATTTTCAACTGATTGCGGTCACGTTCTGTGCGTACTTTTTGAATATTCACGTTCCGTTGTATTCATTTGTACCGATCGTACTGGTTTATATGGTGTTCAACCACTCAATTGGGTATTGGCAATCTTGGGGTCATGCAATTACTTTAATGTTTTTCTTTTGGATTTTGAATTTTATTCGAGTTAGATATCGCGATAAGCACAATGAGTTTGTGCGCTATATGCTGGTAGGCATCAGCTTCGGTGGCATACTGTGGTTCTGGATGCGACTGAAATTTCATATCACATGGTTGACGTTTGCTCAGGAATGGATCTACTTGATCATCTTTGAAATCCTGCTATATATGTACATTTCGATGCTTTCACAAGATAGTGCTATCAAAGTTAGACTCGCTAGGTTAGCTAGTCACGATACGCTTACTAATACTGAGAACTTCTCGGCCTACACGGACGATGTTCGCCAGATGTTTGATCAGAGTCATGAAGATGGCAAGCCGCTGACGATGATGATGTTTGATATTGATCACTTTAAGCATGTTAATGATACGTATGGACATTTAGCTGGTGATCGAGTTTTGCAGCACGTTTCGATGGTTACACAGACAGTATTGGACGAGAATGATACGACTATCAGTTTTTATCGGACTGGTGGTGAGGAGTTCAATATCCTCTTCCCAGGTTATAGTTTGAGGGAGACTGAAACAGTAGTCAGACAAATTTTTTCAGCTATTAATCATATGAAAGTCAATTATGATACTGATGAGATCAGCATATCGATCTCAGTCGGAGTTTCCGAAATAACTGACGATGATAAATCACCAATGGATTTTTATAACCGTGTCGATAAGAATTTGTATTATTCAAAGCGTCATGGACGGATGCAAATTACAGTGGATTAAATTAAATAAGAGATCATCAATTTTGATGGTCTCTTATTTTGATTCTATTTGAGTGAAATATACTGCTGTTGTATGTATAATAGCACTATGAAAGGGGACATTATTATGGATATGAAATCACATGAGAAGAAGCGTGTTCAAGCCAATTTAGATAAAGATTTGGTAGATCAAGCAGAACAAGTGTTTAATGATGTTGGACTAAATACCACTTCTGCACTGACAGCTTTTTACAAAAAAGTCGTTGCCACAGATGGTATTCCATTCAAACTTACAAGGTTATCCCCGTCAGAACAGTTAGAACGTGAAATTCAGAAAAAAATTGACGCTGGTCAGTATAAAAAAATTGATTCTGAGGAAAAACTTGCAAAATTCTTAAAAAATAATTGATTATCGAAGGCATATCTCATGTACTTCGATTTTTTTGTTTTACTATGGATGAATCAATTTTGATGGTCTCTTATTTTTGTCATAAAAATTATAATAGTCTAAACTGGGTTTGTGATATTGTCAAAATAGATAGAATATTTCAGGAGGAATGCAGTATGGCAAACAAGAAACTTGAAATTCCAGCTTTAGGATTAGGAACTAACAAAGTTGGTGGACACAATTTATTCGAGAATTTAAAAGATGAGGATGGCTATGCAGTCGTTCGCAAGGCATTGGATTCTGGTATTGAATTACTTGATACAGCTTACATGTACGGTAAGGGCCGTTCTGAAGAGATAATTGGGGATGTCTTGCAAGACTATGATCGTTCTAAGGTCATTATTGCCACAAAGGCAGCGCAAGATCCTCAAAATGATTTCAAACCCAATAATGATCCTGAATTTTTGAAGAAAGCAGTCGATGATGCCTTGAAACGTTTGAAGACTGATTACATCGATATTTTCTATATTCATTTTCCAGATGACACGACACCAAAGTATGAATCGGTTGCCGCATTGAATGAGTTGAAGCAAGCTGGCAAGATCAGAGCCATCGGTGTATCGAATTTTTCACTCGACCAGATCAAGGAAGCTAACCGTGATGGATTAGTTGATATCGTTGAGGATAATTACAGCTTGGTTCACCGTGATGCTGAGAAGACACTATTGCCGTATTTGAATGAACAGAATATCGCCTTCGTGCCATATTTCCCATTAGCTTCTGGCTTGTTGACGGGCAAGTATTCAGCCGCTGATGGAGCTAAGTTCAAGCAGTTCAGCAGTGATGAATTCAAGCACATCATCGATGCTTTGGCAGAAGTCAAAGTGATTGCTGAGAAGCACGAGGCTACAATTGCACAAGTCATCTTAGCTTGGTACATCGCTGATCCTGATATTAGTTCAGTTATTCCCGGTGCCAGAGTTGAAAAACAAGTGATTGCTAACGCTGGTTCAATGAAGGTTCAGTTGAGTAAGGACGAGTATCAACAAATTGATAAATTGTTTGATTAGACAAGCAATTATATATACTAAAAAACTACTTCTGAATTTAGAAGTAGTTTTTTAGTATGATTTCAAATTTATTGCATTCTCAAATAAGTTAAGTTATAGTGTACTAGTAAACTAATACACTATGGAGGAGAAGCAAATTGAAATTTGACGACAAAGTTCCGATCTATTTTCAAATCAAGAATTATCTTTATCATCAAATAGTCACTGGTATTCTACAACCAGGTGAGAAGATGCCCTCAGTCCGCCAATTAGCAATCGATGTGACGGCAAATGTGAATACGGTCCAGCGGGCACTAACAGAGATGCTTTCAGAAGAAATAATCGTATCTCAACGTGGCAAGGGAAACTTCGTCACGACTGATGTTGATAGTATTCAACAACTCCGCAACCAGTTAGTCGAGGAGCAATTATCCTTGATGTACAAGGAATTGCATGCGTTGAACTTAACTGATGAAGAAATATTATCCGAAATGAAGAGTTATATGGAAAGTAGAGATGAAGCACATGAGTGAGATATTAAAAATTGAAAATTTGAACTATAGTCATAGTTTGAAGAACATTTTGCACGATGTTAATTTAACTGTCGATAGCGGCAAAATCATCGGACTATTGGGTGAGAATGGTGCTGGTAA
The DNA here is from genome assembly GCF_036913575.1 of Companilactobacillus sp. HBUAS59699. Classification (NCBI taxonomy): domain Bacteria; kingdom Bacillati; phylum Bacillota; class Bacilli; order Lactobacillales; family Lactobacillaceae; genus Companilactobacillus; species Companilactobacillus sp. HBUAS59699. The sequence continues at coordinate 191,352 of NZ_JAYKTV010000003.1, forward strand.
GACTACTTTGATGCGTTTGATCACCGGTAGTGCGCACGGTAAGGGAACGATCACTGTGTCAGGCACAAGTAAGACTGCTGAAAGAAAGGGTCACGTCAGTTTCACAGAACATCTTGGTGGCTTGAGTGGCAGTATGAAAGTCGGCAAGATCTTTGAATTTTATAAGTCGGTCTATCCTGATTTTAATATTGCTCGCTCCAATGCCTTGATCGACTTCTTACAGATCGACCAGAATCTTAAGTTGTCAGCTTTGTCCAAAGGGATGAAGGAAAAACTCATCATCGCCTTAACACTTTCTCGTCAAGCGGATTTGTATTTGCTGGATGAACCTTTTGGCGGCATTGACAGTATGAGCCGTAAGAAGATCATCAATAGTATTTTGAAGTGGAAGCCTGAGGAATCAACGATGATCATCAGTGACCACTATGTGACTGAAATTGCATCAATTCTTGATGAAATCATTGTTATCAAGGACAACACTATCAACTGCCACAAGCAGGCTGACGAGATTCGCGAGGATTCTGACATGGGTATCGAAGAGTTCTATGAGAGTCTATATGAAGGAGGCAACCAAGATGACTAGTTTTGGAAATTTATTTAAAACATTTCTCAAAGAAAGATTTCGTGATATGAACTTTTTCTTGATGATCAATATAATTGCGATATTCGTTAGTATTGCCGTTCAGGCATTTAGCGGTAATCTCGATAAGAGTTCGTCATTAGCTATAACAATTGGATGGTCGACGCTGGCATTTTTGATCGCCTTCGTTCGCTTGAGCGTGATTCAAGAACGGACTTACACTCGTGACAGTTATCGTCTGATTCCAATCAGTGATACGAAGTTCTACACGGCTAATTTATTGGCAACTTTTGTTTCATATCTTTATGTATTCGTTGCCCAAGCTGTCTTCTATCTGGTATCTGCCATTCCTAATTGGTCTTCATACACACAAGTTTTGAACGATATGGCAATGATCAATGGACGTGCATCATTCGATGCTCCTAATTTTATCACTGGTGTTCTAGCACTGAATGGCCTTATGTTGGCAATCATGATCCTAAGCTGGACAACGATCACTTTGATCCATCTAGCATCACGTTCCGCAAGTAACTTCTTACCATCGACCGGTCGTAAGGTAATGAACGTTGTCATTTACGTAGTAGTTATCTGGCTAGTTCTCAAAGTTGTCAATTTTGCGGTGGATCAGATGAACAATTCTGTGAATATGTTATTTAATGCTAATTACTCCGCCAGCTTTGCCTTGAATATTCTAATGTTCCTAGTTATTGCCGTAGTGGAAGCAGCGGTAAGTATCTATCTGATGAATAATTGGGTCGAGACTATCACTGAATAAACAAAATAGTTATAACTTTTCTATATTAAACGTATAATGAGATTAATATGGAAGGAATGATGCAGATGGCAAATATTTATGATTTTTCAGAAGTAGAGATGAGCGGTGAGAAGATCGACTTTAATGATTATCAAGGTAAGGTCGTTTTGATCGTCAACACTGCTAGTAAGTGTGGCTTAGCTCCACAACTTGAGAGTATCGAAACATTGTATAAGAAATATCATGATCAAGGATTCGAAGTACTAGGTCTGCCTTCTAATCAGTTCCATCAAGAACTCGGTTCTGATGAAGAAACTAGTGAGTACTGTCAGATGCACTACGGTGTGACATTCCCAATGACTAAGCAAGTTAAGGTCAACGGGGATGATGAGGATCCACTGTTCACTTATCTGAAGGAAACAGCCGGTCATGGTCGGATCAAGTGGAACTTCACCAAGTTTTTGATCGGTCGCGATGGTCAATTGATCGACCGTTATGCTCCAACAACTAAGCCTGAAAAGGTTGAACCTGATATTGTTTCAGCTTTGGCGAATAAGTAGAAGTATTTCGTCTCCAAACAAAAATAAACCAAGCCTATGTGGGAACGATTGGAGCCAAAAAGCGGTCTCCAATCTCGATTTTGAACTTCGCAAAGTACGCGAATTTCAAAATACGTCCAGTGGTATAAGAACGGGAAGATCCTCCGTTCTTACACCACTATCACTTCGGGCTTGGTTTATTTTTGTTTTCCGACTGTAGCCGCAAATTTTGAATTCCTTTTACGACGTTCTTTAATATATTCAACAATGAAACTATTAGTCGTCGAGTTTTTCTTTTCCGATCAGAGGGCCTCCGAATTCTTCAGACTGCCTTAAATTATGAGATTGAATAAAGTTATCATCGTAAAAAGGATTCTTTCTTTTGGGGTAAAACATGATGACACCGTTACGATCTTGAAATACATCATATTCATTTGCCATAGGTTTGATATTATTTCGCATTTAATCTACAGCCGAATTTTTTAGTCACAAAAAAAAGGAAGCATTACGACAAAATAGTCGTGATACTTCCTTTTTAAAATCATAAATAATAAAGAAGTAATACCCAATCTAGCAGATGGCGGGCAACAATGGAATCCGCCGTGAGAGTTTACTTAGCGATTTATCGCTTAGTAAAATGGACGACTTGGAAGACTACAGGCTTCCAAGCGAGTCTTAATACGAAGACTTAAGACGGTCCCAAGGCAGATGGAATTGTTGCCCGCCATCTGCGGAATAGAAAAGAATATCAATTAGCTTTCAGCCCTATGAATAGCCTCAAGAATATTATCCCCAGAGAAATCATGCTCCATATAAGCCTTGTTACCAGTAGGCAAGTGTTGTTCCAAGCTGTCGAATTGTTGGAAACTAACCGTACCAGTTACTGAATCAAAATCAAGAATGTGACCGCCAAAATCATGTTCATCTGACATGAAATGACTGTGAAAACCACCAACAGCAGCGCCGTCGAAGATCTGTGGTGAATAGTAACTCAAGAGAGTCCCTTCAACAGAATCCCTCGTAAAGATACTTTGCTTCTCAGCAGTTTCAGCCAATGACTTGTAAGGTTGGGCAGATTTTTGTACAGCACGAGTCTTCATATTCTTAAAAGTACCAGTGATCTTAACTGAATAGAAAGTATTGTCACTAGCAGCAGCTTCAGAGATTTGCTTTTGCAGTTCGTCTCGCTTGATATCTTCAACTTCTAGCATTTCTGCATAGTCAGCGAAGTGACTGTTGGCGAAGGGAAGAGTGAATTCACTGTCAACTAGGTTCACATTTCCTTTACTGTCAACTTGATAAGGTGTGCCATCAAGGATGATCAGCTCACCATCAAGACCTTCACCAGTACCGATTCCAGTGTCACCGTGGCTCAACAATTCTTTCATTGTTAGAGTGCCATCGAGAAGTCCGGGAACTAGCAGGGCTAAGGTTCCGTGTTGATATAGTACGTTTGAATTTGACATAAATTGAAAATATCCTTTCTAGATTAGTATTCTTCGAGCAATGCGGAAACAAACTTGGAGTTGTCGCTGTAATCAACCGGAATGTCGATCACAACTGGACCAGGTGTAGCGAAGGCCTTCTTCAAGGCGTCTTTTAGTTCAGCGTTAGTAGTTGCGTGCATACCAGTAGCTCCGAAACTTTCGGCATATTTAGCGAAGTCGACTTTACCAATATTGACACCGGCGTTACGGCCATACTTAGCTTCTTCTTGGAACTTAACCATGTCGTAGTAACCATCGTTCCAGATCAATTGCACGATGTTTAAGTTGAGACGGACAGCTGTTTCCAGTTCTTGACCAGAGAAGAGGAAGCCACCATCACCAGCAACTGAGACTACTGGTTTTTCAGGACGTTCCAAAGCAGCGGCGATTGCCCAAGGTAAGGCGACACCGAGTGTTTGCATACCATTACTAAATAGTAAGTGACGTGGTTTGTAACTTCTGAAGTGACGTGCCATCCAAATGTACAGACTACCGACATCAACAGTAACGGTTGTGTCATCGTCAACTTGATCTTGAAGTTCTTTGATGATAGCTAGGGGATGAACGCCCTTTTCAGGGTTCTCGGCTGGAACTTCATCTTGAGATAGGAAGTCAACTTGCATTTGATGTAAGTGTTCCTTCATGTCGTCACTAAGTGAAATATTGTCAGGCAAGTTGTGGGCGATGTCACGCATCGTCTTAGCAATGTCGGCTTGAACGACTAAGTCAGGTTGGTATTCGTTAGAGATCTCAGGAGCAGTACTATCAAGGTTGATCACTTCACCTTGACGGTCAACGTTCCAAATTCTGGCTTCGTATTCAACGGGATCATAACCGACCGCAATAACGAGGTCACTTTCTTTAAGAATGGCATCACCGATTTGGTTTCTGAATAGACCTACACGGCCGTAGTAGTTCTTCTCTAGGTCACGTGAGATTACACCGGCACCTTGGAAAGTCTCAACAACGGGAATTGAGAATTTGTGAAGCAAGTGATGGATGGCTTCAGTTACTTCCTCGCTAGATGAACGCATACCAGCCAGAATAACTGGCAACTTAGCGTTCTTGATCTTGTCGATGATCTCGCTGACGATCTCGCTGTTGGCACTACCTTGTTCGATCGGTGATAATTTCTTGATCTCGGGCACAGTTACTTCATCGTCTAAGACGTCCTTAGGTAAGGAGATAAAAGTTGCTCCAGCTTTAGGATCCATGGCAGTTTGATAAGCATTGGCGAAAGTTTCAGATAAGTTGTTAGGGTCTTGGACTTCCACACTGTCCTTAGTAGCGGAAATCATTAATTCCTTACTAGGGATACTTTGGTGAGTCAATCTAGCGACATCATTACGGGGAACTTGTCCACCTAATGCAACGACTGGGTCACCTTCAGATGTAGCTGTGATCAGACCAGTGGCTAAGTTAGAGACACCAGGTCCAGATGTAGTAGCGACTACACCAGGTTTACCAGTTAAACGGCCGATACCAGCAGCAATGAAGGCAGCGTTTTGTTCGTGGTGAGTTATGATCAGCTTAGGAGCCTTAGGATCATCACTGTGTTCCATTAAGTCGAATAACTTATCTACCTTTGCTCCAGGAAGTCCAAATACATATTTGACTCCTTGGTTGATCATTGAATTAAATAGAGCTTCAGAACCGTTTTTCTTCGTTGACATTAAGATGTCCTCCTTGAGATTCGTTTAGTGTGATGTTATTGTTAATAACATAAATCGTTTGTGTTGATTTGTCAACACGTAACACTTGGAGATAATTTTATGAAGAATATTGGATACCTAGCGCAGGATATTTCGATCCTGCATAGACAGTATTATAAAGATACCAAAGAACAGTTTGACCAGCTAAAACTCAATCCCACCGCAGCTTGTATTCTGTTGTCGATCGGTGATTATCCCGAGATAAGCCAGAATCAAGTGGCGAGATTACTAGTAGTTGATAAAGGATTAGCCACCAGAGAAATCAATAAAATGCAAAAACTCGATTATTTGAGCAAAGTTGATGGCGCCGGTAAGACCAAGAACTTATTGCTGACAGAGACAGGACACAAAGTAGTCGATAAAATTCAACATATCAGGATCGACTGGTGGGAAGCTCGCTTTTCCGAAACTGGTATCAGTGCCGACAGCCCCTTGGTTAATGCGATCGAAACCGTGGTTGCTGGAATTACTGATTCTGGTGAAGAATGATCGATTTTTTTTGACGTAATTTATTATTGTGTGGTGAAAATGTGACTTTTTAAATGTGAGCTTAAATAATTTTTTTAAAGTATAATGATAGAGAATTAGAATATAACTATTTGAGAGGAGGATATCTAAATGACAGCGTATGTACGTTTTCCAGTTAAAAAGTCTATTTTTAATTGGGTGATTGAGAATGGCGATAAGAATGTTGAAGCAATCAATGATAAATTTGATCAATTTCAAAAATGGCTATCTGGTGAAGTTGAACCGACTGTGAAACAAATTCAGGATTTTAGTAAATTTACATCGGTGCCTTTTGGATATTTCTTTTTGAATGATCCTCCAAAGGAGGAAATTCCTGCACTCAAGTTCAGGACAGTCGGTAATAAAAATGCCAAAGCAAGTCGTGCGTTGATTGAAACGTTAAATGAGATGGAGTATAGGCAATCTTGGATGAAAGATTACTTGAGTGAGAACGGTCAGGATAATCCAATTGAAATAGTTGGCTCTTTTAGTGTAGATAGCAGAATCAATGATGTTATAGAATATGCAACCAAAAAGTTAGATATTACAAATATCAAAGAAAACAAAATTGAAGAATTTTATAAAAAATTAAGAAATTCGATTGAATCTCAGGGTATTCTTGTGATGCAAAACGGAGTTGTTGGAAATCAAAATAAGAGAAGTCTAAAAGTTTCAGAATTTAGAGCCTTTGTTTTAATAGATGATGTAGTACCGTTGATCTTCATTAACAGGGCGGACAGCAGAACAGCAAATATCTTTTCATTAGTTCACGAATTTGTACACGTAATTATCGCTAAGGATGAAATTTTGAATGTAGATGAATTTACTGAAATTAACAAGTCAGAAGAACAATGGATAAATGAAGTTACTGCGGGAATATTAGTGCCAAAACAAGTAATAAGAAGTTATGTTGAAAAATATTCGTCGACCAAAGGTAATGATTATGTTATAAAACGAATTGCTCAGAAAATGCATGTGAGTCCCATTGTTGTTGCTATCAGAATGAACAAAATGAAACTTTGCAGTGGAAATGATATTGACAATATTAAGCAGGAACAAACATCATTGATAAATAATAAAGTTAAAGTTAGTGGTGGTAATTACTACTCAACTCAGAAATCAAGAATCGATGGTAATTTTATGTATGCCGTCATGGATTCTAGAAATAGCGGCAGTATTTCTGCTTCAGAAGCATCCTCTTTAGTAGGTGTGAAAAAAGTAGAGACTTACAATGCTTTGATGAAATCATTCAGGGAGGATAATGGATTATGACAAAATATTTGATTGATTCTAATGCTTTAATTGAATCCAGTCATAACTATTATCGACCTCTATGTTTTTCAAAAGTTTGGGATGAAATTGCTAAGAATAGTAATGTGTATATGATCAAGCAAGTTTATGATGAATTGACTGGTAGCAATGATTTTGTCAGTGATTTTGTTAAAAATAATTTTGAAGATCGAATAGTTGAAGTTGATGAGAATACTGTGATGCGATATGCTGACATACAAAATTGGCTTGTTAAGTCAAAGTTTTGGACACAAGCTGGTTATAATCTTTGGTCAGATAACGAGAAAGCTGATCCTTGGCTAATCGCTATGGCAAAAGCTAATAATTATGTTGTTGTTTCTCATGAAAGAAAGAAACCAATGATGAGTATTGTCAGACCGAGTAGCAAAGAACCAAAGATAACAACCGTAGCTGAATATTTTGATGTTAAAGTGATTACCATTTATCAAATGCTGGAAGAATTGAATTTCAAAGAGGCCTGAGTAACTATCAGGTCTTTTTTAATCCAATCATTTGACTAACAAAAAAATATCTTCTAGCCTTAATATATAAAATAATTATTAAATATATATAAATTAGGAATGGAGGACTCAAATGACAACGAAAATAGGTGTGATATTGGGTAGTACGAGAACTAAATCACTAGGTGGGAAGATATTTAAGTATCTACAATCAGTCGTTAACAATACCGATAACGTGGAGTACACGTGGTTAGATTTGCGTGATTATGAGTTGCCATTGTATGACCACGAGGAGACACCACTTGAAGAACAGATTCATGACTTGAATACTGTTGAGGGTAAATGGTTAGATGCGTTACAAAATCAAGATGGCTATGTGATTTTGACTCCAGAATATGACCGTGCTATTCCGGGTGGATTGAAGAATGCCCTGGATCTAGTTGGTTCAGAAGTAGAACGCAAGCCGGTTCAAGTTATTGCATATTCACACTTCAGCGATGGAGGAATCGTGGCAGCCAATGCAATTGTTCCTATCTTGCAAATGTTGAAGATGATCGTCTTGCCTGATCCGGCATTGTTGTGGTTTGCGGATAATAATTTCAATGAAGATGGCTCACTTAATGAAGCGGATGAAAACACGGGACACTTTGTTGATAGACTGGATGATAAGTTCCGTGAAATTTGTTTTTATAGTGAAGTTTTGAAGAATAATAAGTTTGAGTAATTCCGCTTCCATTCAGAAGTAATTCCATCTGTAACTGGACCGGTATGAGCCAAAAGGCGGTCTCATACCTTGCTTAGCTGCTTTGCATAAACCACAAATCAGCTAAGTCATCCGTGCTGTAAATGTGGAAAAAACGTCCACATAAACACCACTGTCGTTACTGATTCCATTACTTCTGACTTCCAGCTAAATTTAGCAAAAAAAGCAGCAATCACAATAAGTGGATAAAAAACTATCCCCATATTGTCATGATTGCTGTTTTAATTTGTAAGATATAAAAAAGTCTAAATAGATATTCCAGAAATAGCAGTAATATAAATTTAGCTGACGGTGGACAACAATGGAATCCGCCGTAAAAGTTTACTTAGCGATTTATCGCTTAGTAAACTGGACGACTTTGAAGACTACAGGCTTCAAAGCGAGGTCGAAAACGTAGTTTGAGACCGGTCCACGGCAGATGGAATTGTTGACCACCGCCAGCGGAAGTGTTAAATCAAAATACCCTCAAAATGATCCATCTCATGCTGAATGATCTCAGCCACAAAACCATTGAACTTTTGAGTTTGCGCTACAAAATTCCTATCAAGATACTTAACCTCAATATTCTGATAACGAGTAGCCGAACGTTCGCCGTCTAATGATAAACAACCTTCTTGGGCAGTGTACTTACCCGACTTCTTAACGATGACTGGATTGACCATAGGAACAGGCATCATACCAAGCTGGAAGACTAAGATACGCTTATTCACACCAATCATATTAGCAGCCATACCGACACAGTGGTCCTTGTGGTGTTCGAGCGTGTCCATTAGGTCAGTGATAGTCGCAGTATCTTGTTGCGTTGCGGGCAGAGATTTTTGTGATAACAGTGTTGTATCACGATTGATCGGTTTAATCATAATTTCACCTCATAAATTAATATATAGCAATGATACAATAACACTAATGACATAACGAGGGGGACTACCATGAACTTACTATTCGCAATCGACGACAACGTGGTCGATCAATTATTGACGACACTGTATTCAATTGAAGAGAATACACCAGACGTACCATTGTCAGTCTATGTTATTCAAAAATCCAAACTCAAACAAACAGATAAGATCATTGAGTTCTGCAAAACGACACATGTTGTCTATTATCCCATTATAATAGGAAACGAATTGTTCAAAGATGCTCCAACTACTGATCGTTATCCAGCAACTATCTACTACAGATTGTTGGCACATAAGTATTTACCAGAGGATTTGGATCGAATTCTTTACCTAGATGTGGATATTCTAGTTATCAACAGTTTACTTCCATTATATAAGCTGGACTTTGACAATAATCTCTACGCCGCAGCTAGTCATTCAGCACTAGCCAATGACGTGACCGATTCGATCAACAAGTTACGCCTGGGCAATTATGAGGCTGAGAGTTATTACAACTCCGGTGTCTTGTTGATGAACTTGCCATTGATCCGGGAACAAGTCCACGCTAAGGACATCTTTGATTATATCGAAGAGAACAAGATGGCACTGTTATTACCGGATCAGGATATTTTGAATGGTCTGTATGGACATCAATTCAAGCAGATACCTGATGAAATCTATAATTACGACGCTAGAATGAGTACCTTGTACCAAGCATTAGGTGCTGGCGTCTGGAATCTCGATTGGGTAATTGAACATACCGTAGTGTTGCACTTCTGTGGTCGTGATAAACCCTGGAAGTCGGAATATCGAGGACGTTATTCAGGCTTGTACAAGCACTATGCACATAAAACTCGAAAAATATTGAAAAAATAAAATTACAATTCTATAACAAATATTATTCAGGTAATATATTGTGATAAGATTTAATTGATACTTATAATTTTTAATTTATGCAAAATATTTTTTAGGGTACAAATTAAATCATCAAACATGTATAATAATACTTGTCTGATAGTCAAATAAGCTAAAAATCAGTTATTTTATTTATAATATAGATTCGATAATGTTTTACTTATATCAAAATTGGCATTGTGTCAATCTTAATATGATGCTACTATCTTTAAATGAAATGGAAGATTTGTTAGTTATATCGGAGGATTTCAGTGGGGTCAGAACAAACGATAAGTATGATGCAAATTTTTGCCATACTTCGTAAACATATAAGAATGATTTTGGGGACAACATTCGTCGTTACACTAGCTGTGGCATTCGTCACTTTTTTTGTAATGGCACCAAAATATCAAGCTACAACACAGCTGCTAGTCAATCGGAAGTTGTCGTCTGACATGCAGGCAGCACAATTGCAACAGACACAAGCCGATGTGCAGATGATCAATACTTATAAGGATATTATTACTAGTCCAACGGTCTTGAAGACGGTTGATAAGCAAGTTAATAATTATCCCGGCTATCCTGGATCAATGGGTGCACTAAAGGATGAGATCTCAGTAAGCAGCCAACAGAATTCACAAGTCTTCTCAGTGACGGTTAAATCAACTGATCCTTATACAGCTTCAGAAGTAGCCAACCTGACAGCGAAGACATTTAAGAAAAAAGTCGGCAAGATTATGAGGATAGATAATGTTTCAATTGTTTCACCAGCCGCCATCAATAAGAATCCAGTCAGTCCTAGGAAGACGCTGAACTTACTAGCTGGTGTCATTGTCGGGTTATTGCTAGGTATTGGCTTCGCCTTCATTCGTGAAGTGACGGATACGACTGTTACTTCAGAGAAGTTCATTACCGATGATCTCGGTATCACTAACCTAGGGATCGTTAATGAGATCGATCAAGATGAGGTTAAGAAACGAATCCATCGTAAGCAAGAATTACATGGATCGAATAATCCTGAGTTTGCTCCACAGACTAGTCAAAGGAGGGTGTAGGTCATGGCTATTCATTTGTTTAATCGTAAGAAACATAAGATTGACAATACCAGTTTGAAGTACGGTATTGGTCTAGTAACTTACACCGATCCTAAAGGGATGATCTCAGAACAATTCAAGACGATCAGAACTAATATTCAATTCTCATCAGTCGATAAGAAGTTGAAGTCACTATTGTTCACATCATCTGATCCATCCGAAGGAAAGTCAACTATCAGTAATAACGTGGCTGTTACTTGGGCAGATCAAGGATCTAAGGTTATCTTAGTAGACTCAGACTTGCGTCGTCCAACAGTTCACAAGACCTTTGGCGTAAGCAATCGTAAGGGATTATCCAATTACTTGTTAGGTAATGCAACGTTGGATGAAATCATTCAACCAACCGTTGTCGATGGCCTATACGTTATTACTAGTGGTCCAGTTCCACCTAATCCGGCTGAATTGTTGGGAAGTATGCGGACGAAGGATCTCTTAGTCAGATTGGTTGATAAGTTTGATCTATTGGTCTTGGATGCTCCACCAGTCAATACAGTTACCGATGCCCAAGTCCTGGCAGCTCAAGTCGACGGTACCATTTTGGTCGTTCCGCAAGGAATCGCTGATAAGGCCGGTGTGATGCATGCTAAAGAAGCATTGGAAACTGTTAATGCCAATATTCTAGGAGCCATTATGAACCGAGTAACTGAACAGAAGTCTGGCGGTTACTACGGAGGAAGTTACTATGGTGGCAGTTATTACGGCGGCTACTATGGCGGTTATTATGGATCTGAAGGTAAGAAAAAGAAAAAATGAAACTAATTGATCTGCATTGTCATATTTTGCCAGGAGTAGATGATGGTGCTAAGGATCGTGAGATGGCTCTGAAGATGGCTCAAGCGGCTGTCGATCAAGGTATCAGTCATATATTGTTGACACCTCATCATATGGATAGTCATTATACTAATCACAAGATCGACGTAATAAAAGAGACCGGAGCCTTCCAGCAAGACTTGGTCGATAATAATATTCCGTTGAAAGTATTCCCAGGTCAAGAAGTACATCTGACCGGCGATTTGTTAAAGGCAATCTTTGATGATGATATCTTGTTCATGGATTCCGGCAATCGATACTTGTTATTGGAGTTTCCACATAGCGAAGTCCCAGAATATGCCGAGAATATGATCTTTGAGTTGACCTCACGTGGTATCACACCAGTATTGGCACATCCGGAGAGAAATCAGGGTTTCCAGAAGGATCCTGATAGATTGTATTCATTCGTTGAAATGGGATGTCTAACGCAGTTAACCAGTAGTAGCTACTTAGGAGTGTTTGGCAAGAACGTCCAGGCACTCACTGAAAAAATAATAAAGGCAAATTTGGGATTTGCCTTTGCATCTGATGCACATAACTTCAAAGGTCGCAGGTTTATGATGCGAGAAGCATTCGATAGGCTGCAAGAACAAGAAGGTATAGAAACAGCACAACGATTCAATCAAAATGCTAAGAACATCTTGAATGGGGATGACGTTGAAATTAGTGATATTAAGCTAGTTTCAGATGTTAAGAAGAAGAGATTCTTTGGATTGTTTTAATTTATTTGTGTAATCGAAATCACTTATTGTGTTTTAAAAATAATGCCAGTTATTTTGATAGTGATTTTATAATATTTTGTGTTTTCTGAGGGGGAAATATTTATGGAGATGGAAGGAAAAGAGACTCATTTAGTAAGTAATAATTCACATTCCAATCAATATATATATAGGACAATCAAACGATGTGCAGATATAGTTATTTCTTTACTTGCACTTATTTGTCTGAGTCCTGTTTTTTTTGCCATATGGGCTATCGACACATTTAGTAATTCAAATAGGGGACCAGTGTTCTATAAGCAAGAGCGTGTAGGATATCATGGTAAAAAATTCGGAATGTATAAGTTTCGATCAATGATTATGGATGCTGATAAGAAGCTTTATAAGAATAAAGAATTGTATCAAAAATATGTTGATAACAACTATAAATTGGCTCCTGAAGATGATCCTAGAATTACAAGATTTGGTAGAATTTTGCGAAAAAGTTCCATTGATGAGATTCCTCAGTTTATAAATATTTTATTGGGGGACATGAGCTTGGTTGGTCCCAGACCAGTTATTGAACCAGAGTTAATAGAATATGATGAGTATAAATTATTATCAGTTAAGCCGGGGGCCATGGGACTTTGGCAAGCTTCAGGTAGAAGTAATGTTGGCTATCCTGAGCGAGCAAATATTGAAGAGTATTATGTGAGTCACATAAGTTTTGGTATGGATTGTAAAATAGTGTATGGAAATTTTAAGAGTATATTTTTTGGTAAAGGCGCGTATTAGTTATGATAATTGTACATGTAGCAGAATATGCATCTGGTGGTGTCGCCACTTACCTTAGAAATCTAATCAGTGAGCAACTCAATGATGAGAGAGTTGAAAAGGTGATTTTAATTAATTCAAATTATAATTCAGAATCTTTTGATTTTCATTCTAGTAAATTTATAAATGCAGAGTTTGATTATAAAAGAAGTATCATTGGAATTTTTAAATTACTTTCAATTAGAAAAATTATTGATTCGTATGATCCTGATGTTGTTCATTATCATAGCAGTTTTGCAGGTCTTGTTAGATTTACTTATTTTGTTAAATCAGCAAAGTATAAGGTCATTTATTGTGCTCATGGTTGGAGTTTTAATAAAGAAGATATTTCTAAAATTAAAAAGTGGATTTTCAAAGTTATTGAAATGATTTTATCTATTAAAACCAGTACTATTATTAACATTTCGAAAGACGAACAAGAAAAATCGATTCAATTAGGTTTGCCGATTGATAAGATGTATTTGATTTACAATTCTATTCCGTCAAAAATTGAATATCATGAAATTGTTAATCCTTATGAAAATGATAAAGAATGCAAGAAAATTCTATTTATTGGAAGATTTGATAAACAAAAGGGCTTAGATTTCCTGTTAAAAAATATTGATTTTGAAGAATATAATATAGAGCTGGTTATGATAGGTGGATCGGTTTTGGAAAGTAATGAGCCTGTTGCGCTTCCTAGAAATGTAAAATCAGTGGGATGGGTTGAAAATAACCTTATTGATTCCTACATTAAATTTTGTGATGCGGTTATTGTTCCATCCAGATGGGAGGGATTTGGACTAGTAGCATTGGAAGCATGTAAGAATAGTAAAATGGTAATTGCTTCTGATGTGGGGGGCTTACCGGAAATTGTTCGTAATGGATTTAATGGGCTAGTTTTTAAGTCAGAATCTATAGAAATGCTTAATGATGTTATTTCAAAGTTTCATGAAATGAGCAAAGATAGAATAAAGTTGATGGGCATAAATGGTCGCAAATTATTTGATAATAAATACAATTATGAGAAATTATATAATCGTTTAATGGATATATATATAATTTAATGAGTGCATAGATTTAACAATTTAAAAGAGGTCGGTAAGTAAAGAGTGAATGATTTAGTAAGTATCATTGTACCTTGTTATAATTCTGAACGATATATTGATAGATGTATAAAATCGATTATTAGTCAAAAATATAAGAATTTCGAGGTATTGATTATAAATGATGGTTCTAGCGATAATAGTTTGCAGAAGTTAGAACATTGGGAACATTTAGACTCTAGAATACATGTTATTAGTCAATCTAATAAGGGAAGAAGTTCTGCAAGAAATGTTGGTTTAAATGAGTCAAAGGGAAAGTATGTTACATTTATTGATAGTGATGATTTTGTGTCTAGTAACTACTTATTAGATTTATTGAGAGGATTATCCCATGGTGAGGATGTGTCTATGGTTGGACTTACATTAATGGATAGTCATGGTGAATGTATTAAAGGTGATCGCAGGAGAAATAGAAAGCTAGAAATTGATAATAATAAAGTAGCATTAAAAAAGGTTTTAAATCAAAGACCTGATGTAGAAGTTTGTGGAAAGATGTTTTTAAAATCACTATTTAGTAATATAAAATTTCCCGAAGGACTGATATATGAGGATTTTTTAGTTTGCATAAATGCCATATGTTTATCTGATACGGTTTCATATATTGATGCTCCAGACTATTTTTATATTCAAAGGAATGACAATACTATAAATAGATCCTTTGATTTAAAAAAAATGGATATTATAAAAGTTGGTCATGAGGTTGAACGCATTGTTTGTAACACATTTCCTGATTTAAGTGTTTTAGTTAAAAGTAGACTTTTTGCAGCTTATTCTAATGTTTGGCTACAGATTGGTGATGATAATTTTAAAGAAAGTTCAGATATATTATGGAAAGAAATTATTGATTGTAGAAATCTGATTTTATTAAAGAAAATCACTAATAAAAAAGTCTTGATTGGAACGTATCTTAGCCTTCTAGGTAGAAAAAACTATAAATTATTATATCTATTTTATAAGCATCAAAAGTAAAACAATTTTAATTTCTCCAGGAGGTCATTTTGATTTTCTATATATCAAATATTATCGTATTTATTTTATATAGTGCTTTCTTTAAAATACCATACTTAAATCGTTCTAAAGTATATTTTTGGGTTGTTGTTATTCACTTCTCGTCACTAATGGGTTTAAGATCATACACCGTGGGTACAGATACCCCACAATATGTATCGTTTTATGAATCTCAAAATTTTACTTTTAATAGTAATGGTGCAAGTATATATAATTTACTAAGTAAGTTTATTTGGAATATTACAAATGGAAATTACCACGTTTTCATATTTGTACTTTCATTTTTAACCATCTATTTATTTTCTAAATCATTTATGATTTATAATCATGGTTTGGATTATTTTTTTCTAAACTTTTATATTTATATTAGTTTTTATTATTATTTTGAAAGTTTTAACATGCAAAGACAAATGTTAGCTGTTGCTATATCAATGTTTGCGATGATGACCTTATATAATGAAACAAGTAATAATAGAATCATCAAATCTTTAATATTATTATTTATTGCAATCGGCATACATAGTACAGCTATTATAGCCATTCTCGGCTTAATTATTTGGAAAATAAAAAAAAGTAAAAGTATGTTATTCATTATGAGTGCGTTCATAGCAATTCTATCATTTTTTATGGATAAAATTTTGATGATCTTTATTGGATATTTTTCACATTATTCTATGTATGAAAATACCGTTTTTGGTACTAAGTATTCTACTAACGGAGGTACAGCAATACTGGGCCTTTTTTTGATAATAATGATAGTCTCATCAATTACTTTTACTGATATTTTAAAGGATGAAAAAGTGTCGTTTGCCTTATTTATGACCCAAGTAGGTGGAATTCTATATATATTAGGTAGCAGTTCGCAGTTGATAATCAGAATGGCAGTATATTTTGGGGTTTATTCGATGGTTTTACTACCATCAATGGCTAAATACCTTTCTTTTAGATTTAAAAATAAAAGTATAATTTATATATTAATTGTGGCTCTATTTATGTCCGTAGGTTTGGTAATTCTTATTTATAAGTTATCCAATAACTTAGGAAATGTCATTCCCTATATTTTTATGGGCTAAGTTATCTTTAATCTTATCATCAGGTGTTTATTGCTTTTTTGCTTTAGAATATTGTGACGTATAAGAAATTCATATTTAAAATACGAAAGGATGGAATTTATGAAGATAGATTTTGTATTACTTTGGGTTGACGGTAGTGATAAAAAGTGGTCAATCAAAAAAAGCAAGTATACGGGAGAGATACTTAGTTCAGCTTTGAATTCAAATGAGAGGTATAGGGATTACGATACTTTAAAATATTGGTTTAGATCTATTGAGAAGTACGCTAATTGGGTTAATCATATTTTTCTAGTAACTGATAATCAATGCCCTAGTTGGTTAAATTCAGATTATTCAAAGGTTTCCGTTGTTGATCATAAAGATTTTTTAGATGAAAGAAATTTACCTGTGTTTAATTCAAATGCAATTGAATTAAATTTGGACAAAATCAAGGGACTGTCTGAAAATTTTGTTCTTTTTAATGATGATTTCTTTGTTAATGATAATATCAAAAAGAATATTTTTTTTGAAAATGGAATTCCAAAAGACTCTGCAATAATTACTCCAATTATTCCAATTTATGGCGGTATTAGCAATATAAATAATAATAATATTCAACTCATAAATAAGTATTATGATAAGAAGAATGTTATAAAAAATCATTATTCTAAGTTTTTTAATTTTAAATATGGTACAAATGTTATAAGAACGCTATTAATGAGTCCGTGGAATAATTTCCCTGGATTCTTAGATTTACATATTGCAATACCATATACGAAAACTCAGTTTAGAAAAGCGAGAGAATTGGCTCCTGAGGAATTCAAAAAAACATCAGCTAATAAATTTAGAACTAATGACGATATAAGTCATTCCTTTATAAGGTACAAAAGAATGGTTGATGGGGAATTTATTCCTAGAAGTATGAAGGTAAGTAAATATTATTCGCTAAAAAATATTGATAATATAATATCGGAATTATCAAATCCAATTCATCCACTAATATGTATTAATGATGCGGAATCATATAACTTTGATAAAGAGATACAACAAATTAGAGATACTTTGGAGAATAAGTTTAATTTTAAGTCTAAGTTTGAAAAGTAAAACGTAATTTTATTCGTTTGTAGGAGCAGTAATGAAAGTTATAAAAAATTTTATCTATAATGCCTCATACCATGTTTTTATATTATTGGTTCCGTTATTAACGATACCCTATTTATCCAAAGTTCTTGGTCCTACGGGAGTTGGCATTAACTCGTATACTAACTCAATAATACAGTATTTTATTCTATTCAGCGGATTAGGCATTAATTTATATGGTAATCGAGAAATAGCTTTTGTTAGAGACGATAAGGTACGGCTAAAACAAACATTTTATGAGATTTTTTTATTAAGATCCATCATGATTGTTATTTCAATTGTTGTTTTTATTTTGTTCTTTTTAAAAACAAATCAGTATAGGATATATTATCTTGCACAATCAGTATCTATTGTTGCATCGCTATTTGATATTTCTTGGTTTTTTATGGGAGTAGAGAACTTTGCCATTACAGTATTCAGAAACAGCATTATTAAAATTATCACTTTGTTCAGTATTTTTATCTTTGTTAAAACGTACTCAGATTTAACGATATATATATTGATAATCTCGTTATCTGTACTTATTGGTAATTTAACCTTATTTCCAAGTTTACCAAGATATATTGGTAATTCTAAAATTAGTAAATTAAATTTAAGGAAACATTTATTTCCATCTTTAGTCCTCTTTGTTCCACAAAGTGCTATGCAATTTTATTTAATAGTTAATAAAACAATGTTAGGATCGATGGTCTCGGTTCAAGCAGCAGGTTTTTTTGATCAATCTGATAAAATGGTAAAACTTGTTTTGGCCATTGTCACATCTATGGGTACTGTTATGTTGCCCCATGTTGCAAATGCGTTTGTAAACGGTGAGTATGGTAAAACTAGAGAATATCTTTATAAAAGCTTTAATTTTGTAACTTTATTATCCGTTCCTATGATGTTTGGAATTATGGCAATATCTCCAAAATTTGTTCCACTCTTTTTTACTGATAAATTTATACCCGTTATACCTGTATTGATGATTGAGTCAATAGTAATATTGTTAATTGCATGGAGTAATACTCTTGGGATTCAGTATTTATTGCCTGTAAAGCGTGTAAAAGAGTATACAATATCTATTTTATTGGGTTTATTTGTTAATCTTATTATAAACATTCCACTTATAATTATGTTCGGAACTGTTGGCACTAGTATTGCAACTGTAATATCTGAGTTATCTGTAACAATGTACCAACTGTATATCTTAAAAAATGATATTAGTTATCGAAGACTATTTACTGATACTAACAAATATTTCATATCGGGATTTGTTATGTTTGTTATAGTTTTTTTGATGGATATTAATTTTTCTAAATCGTGGGCAATGATGCTATTTGAAGTTCTTGTTGGAGTTGGTATATATATTTTTATGATTTTTGTAATGAGGGTTAAATTTATATCTGAATTTAAACAGCTGTTAACCAAAGGAGGCGGATAAAAAAATATATTAATTCTTCATAAACGGTATTAAAGCCGTAAAAAAAAAGTATAATGGAGATATGAACTTAATTATTCATAATCAAAAAGTATATTTACATAAATGAGGAAATATATTTTTTGAATCATATAGGGGGAGAACATATGCAAAATAGACATAAGAACCACAAGAACCGCAACTTAAGAACTTTGCTGATCGCATTTCTTCTTTTGTTTGTTTTTGGTGGAGCTGCTATGGGTATGTCAAAATACCGTAGTGTTAAAGAATCAGTCAACAGTTCGTTCCAATCATCTGGTGTAAGTGCACATGATGTTGGTAACAAGCTAAGCTCAAAGAGACCTATCTCGATCTTGGTTATGGGTACTAATTCTGGTTCTGCTAAACTAGATAGAAATTACAAGGGTCATACTAATAGTATGATGGTTATCACTATTAATCCTAAAACTAATAAGACAACTGTAAACAGTATCTCTGGTGAGACTGCTGTTAACATCCCTGGATACAAGAAGGAATCACCAGCTCCAATCAACAAGGCTTACGAATTAGGACAAGCTGGAGCAAGTGTTAAGACTGTTCAAAGCTTGTTTAATGTTCCTATCGACTTCTACGTATTACTTAACGTTGGTGGCTTGAAGAAGGTTATCAATGAAGTTGGTGGAATCGATGTTACACCAACATTAACATTCAGCTTTGGTGGATACAGCTTCACTAAGGGTGTTAAGACACATATGAACGGTGCTAAGGCATTGGCATATGCTGGTATGAACAGTAACAATCTTGATGGTGACTATGGTCGTCAAAACCGTCAACGTGACGTCTTGACTGCTATTGCTAAACAATCAGGTTCAATTTCAACACTGTTGAACCAAGACTTCATCAACTCATTAACTGACCAAGTTCTAACTGATCTAACATTTGACAACTTGAAGACAATCGGTACTGACTACCGTGACGCTACTAAAGATGTCAGCGAAGATCACCTACAAGGTACAGCTAAGAAGGTTAATGGTCAAAACTTGCAAGTTGTAACTAAGAGCGAACTACAACGTGAAACAGATGCTTTACGTAAGAGTTTGGACTTGAACAGTGCAAAGACTGGTAACATTCAATATGTACCAAGCACTACTACAACAACTAGTTCATTATATTAATATTTGAATTAGACTTAACACTCCATGTTTGTGGGGTGTTATTTTTTTACCCACATAAGATCCCTAACAACAACGAATATCTATATCATTGCTATATAATAAAAATATATTTATATGTTTGGGGGAGATGTATATGGATTTTGGAAATATTGCTGACTGGGCGAATGTTGTAGTAACTGCCTTAGGATTTGCGGGAGCTGTTTTCTCATTCAGAGAAGCCAAGAACTCTAATTTGGGAATTTCTTTGAGTGATGCGATGGATGATGATTACAAGGAACATGGTTACGAGGTGTTAGTATGTAATAACAGTGATGATCATTTGATTTTAGAGAATCACTTTGATCCTAGCGAAAAGGAATTCAAGGATTTTTGTAAGAATTCGGCAGATGTTTCTGAATCCTTGAATGCTGGGAAATTTATAAATAAGAAAATCGTCAAACAACATGAAACTCAAAAGTTGTGGGTATTTCAATCACATCTCTTGGATTTTTTATCAGGAGCTGAAGAATTTATTCCGTTGAAGAATGATCCTTCAAAAGGTACTGAAGAGGCTAGAAAAGCCAATGAGGAGCGTAAAAAGATAATAAATGAAGGTCATTATAAACGTCGAATTTTAAGATTAGAGTTCGAAGACAGAGGTAAGAATAATCGTTATAGATGGTATATGCCCAAATGGATAATAAACAGATATATTATAATGTTATTTTTGGATGATAACTTACACGTTAAGTATGAGGTACATTATCATAAGTTCCGTAAGAACTGTAAGAGATGCAAAAAGCCTGATCAGAAGGTTTTGTCTGCTTCAGTTTATTATCCTGAAAAAGGTTCGAATTCAAAGGAAGATAAAGTATCATTATACAATGAACAATAATATTTGCTGCATTAATTGAAAGGAAGTGTTTATTTTGAAGAGTAGTTTAGATACCTTAAGTTTGGAAAGGGAAGTAAAAGAGCTTTACAATAGGAATTTCTCATTTAATAGACTTAACACTTCTTATATCAGAATAGATACTCCTTTTTTAGATAGGCATAATGATTCCTTGATCTTGTATGCGGTAAAAAGTGATGATGGTATAAGATTAACTGACGGCGGTTATGTTTTGGATGATTTAGAATCTGAGGGAATCAAGATAATGCGTTCAAAAAAACGCAGACAGATTTTAGAGACGCAATTGAAATCATATGCGGTTAACTTAGATAAAAAAAACAATGAATTATATATAGAAACAAAAAGTACAGCAGGATTTCCCAGAGCACAAAACTTTTTGATTCAGGCAATGTTATTTATCAATGATATGTTTATGCTATCTGATTCAAACGTTAATGACATATTTAAAAATGAAATTGCCAGGTTCTTTGAAGATAATAATATCCGTGTATTACAAGATCCAACGTTCGTTAGTAACTCGGGTATGACACACAAATATGATTTTACGATTGCGGGAATCAAGAATATACCAGATAAGCTTATTAAGACTATGAATTCTCCTAGAAATGAATATTACGCTAAGGCGTTAGCGACTGATGTCAGATTGACTAAAGATGTTTTAAAGCGAAAAACTAAGTTTTATACGTTTATTAATGACAATGAAAAAAGCATTGATGCAAATATTATTTCTTTATTTGATAGTGAAGACATTGAAACGATTCCTTATACTAAGCGCAACGATTTTGTCGCTGAATTAGCTGAGTGATAATTCGCCAACATTTCCAATTTGTCTGCCCTTTGTAAATGAACTTTACAATCCAAAATGTTACCATTAAATGCGGAGCCATTGATTTGAATATGCGACTTGAAAGGATGTTTCAATTGAGAACAAATGATTTTTCAACTTCCTCAATATTTGCTGACAATGAATATTTGAAGAGGGCAATGGGATCTAAGCAATTTGATTTGTCACTGGAAATAATCAAATTGGAACGTGAAATGAACTTGTCACAAAAGCAAGCTGCGGCAGCATTGAATATACCTTTGGATCGGTTCGTGAAGTATGAATCAGGCGACAGACGCATCCCTGAAGATAGGTTTCAGAAGATCATCGATGAACTATCTGATTTGCGTGATGATCAAAATAGTGTACTAAGCTAAACTTTACAGATAACTATTATTGGCGACTTCGGGTAATTGCGAAGTCGTCTTTTTGTTTTATAATTGATTCCATGGGGGAAATCATGAAACAACGACAATCAAACTTTGAACTACTGAGGATCATCAGTATGTTTTTAATCGTATTGCATCATTACGGTATCCACGGAACTTTCTATGAGGGGACTTTTTCATGGCAGAAGGTCGGTCTTAACCTAGTAACTTCCTTTGGCAAGGTTGGTGTCAACATCTTCGTTTTGATCAGTGCTTATTTCTTGGTAAATAAGACTTTCAAACTGGAACGGATCTATCGCACATTACTGGAGACATTATTTTATTCGTATCTGGTGTTAGGGATATATTGGTTTTTCGACCGCAACAGTCCGTATCTGAATAAGACCAATATCATTCATCTGATATTCCCGATTCCTTTAGAATACTGGTTCGTCAATGCTTTCCTATTCATGCTCTGCTTGTCACCGTTTTTGAACGTGATGATCCATCACTTGAATAGGCGGTCGTATCTGTTCTTATTATCATTTTTAACTTTTATCTGGGTCATTATCCCAACGGTATCGAATCTGAAATTGGCTGGTTACAGTGACTATGCCTGGTTTGTCTACCTATATTTAGTAGCTGGCTTCATGAGAAATCACGAACTGCATATCAGTAAAGTGTCGTTGCGCTGGATCTTTTACGGGTCGGTGTTGATAACTTTGCTCTTGGTAGCGGATCTGAATATCTTGGGTAAGTCTAATCAATTCTTTATGGACTATGCTATTTTCTTTATTTTTCAGAACAAGTTACCAATAGTTTTGACTTCATTTTCACTGTTCTTATTAGCCAAAGATTGGCGTCTTGGCAGCAATCGTTTTATCAATACGATCTCATCGGCAACGCTGGGAGTGTACTTGATTCACGATAATGTGGTGATCCGGGTAGCACTGTGGACTTTTGTCAATAATGCGCAATACAAGACTTTGTTGAGCTCTGTTGGTATGGGCTTCGTGGTTGCCACAGTAGTCTATCTGACCTGTACAGTGATCGACTTAGTACGGCAGCTATTCTTGGCGAAGTTGATGAATTGGCTAGCGGTCAAACTAGCTGATGGTACGCGGTGGTTATTTAGAAGTCGTACCTTAAATTAGTTCGGCAATTAATTTTGCGGAACTTTTTTAGTACTAAAAGATAGAATTGTTTAAACAAATGATATATTCTTACTTACAAAGATATTTGTGGGGTAAGAACAATGATTTTTTACTCGATCAACTTAGTGATTTTTATTATTTATAGTTTATTTACTAATACTTATTATCAGGATCGACGTGCCTACTTTTGGTTGATCTTAACGCACTTGACGTTACTGTTGGGCTTGCGTTCTAGCATTGTTGGGACTGATACGCCCCAGTATGTCAGTTTTTACTTGGCGCAGAACTCGGGCTTCAATGGTAATGGGACGCTGGTCTATTCGGCATTGAGTAGTGTAGTCGATCATCTGACTAACGGTAATTATCATGTCTTCCTATTTATACTGTCATTAGCGACGGTCTTTTGTATCTTGAAGTCAGTCGAGCTATTCTCTGGTGATGAAGACTTAATGTTTTTGAGTATTTATGTCTATCTGACTTTTTACTTTTACTTTGAGAGTTTTAACATTCAACGTCAGATGTTAGCTGTCTCGATGGTCATGTTGGCGATGGCACTGTTATCACGTCACCACTTGCTGGGATCAGTCATCATGTTTGTCTTAGCGATTGGAATCCACAGTACGGCGATCTTCGCCATTGTCGGGTACATCGTGTGGTTTATTAAGAAGTCCAAGTTTACTTTTGGTGTGATGGCGGTTCTGGCGGCATTGTCCAACTTGTTCTTAGCTAATTTACTCAACAATTTTTCACAGCTCTTCGATCACTATCAGATGTACACGGATGCGGTCTTGGTCTCTGGCGGTGGCACGTTGCTTTTGGGGATATTCTTACTAGCATTAGTTCTTATAGCGATTTTTATTACTGATATTTTAGACGATCAGGCAGCAGGATTTACGGTTTTCATGACAGCAATCGGGGCGATCCTCTACATTGTGGGGATGAAATCACAATTGATCATTCGCATGGCCGACTACTTCGCCATCTATTCGATCATCTCGATCCCGCAGATGGTCCTGGCTATTTCACGAAGATTCAAGAATCGAAAGTTAGTCGATTTAACACTGGTCACAGTAGTGGTCGTGGTCGGTTTGGCAATCTTTTATTACAAGCTGATCAACAACTTGGGAGACATCATCCCTTACAGCCTCAACAGCATTTAGACTTTGGTCTAAGTGCTATTTTTTTTGGCTGATTTCACAAACTAGACAAATCGTAAGATTGATTCTAAATACTATCTCATATGTTTAAACATGTTTTATCATTTGTCGTAGCTACAGGAGAAATATAATTTTTGATTTGTAGTGAAAACGTCCATGGGAGGAAGACTGTGAAATCAGAACAAATGGCTAATACGACTAGTATGATCGAGATCTTCGGCATACTTCGTAAGCATATCAAAATGATTATTTATACGACTTTGATCACTGTCTTTGCGACTGGATTCGTTACGTTCTTTGTCCTGAGTCCGAAATATGAGTCGACCACTGAGATCTTGGTCAATCGGAAGATGTCCGATCAATTGCAGGCGGCTCAGTATCAGCAAGTTCAAGCAGATGTTCAGATGATCAGTACTTACAAGGACATTATTACTAGTCCCACGGTGCTGGATGAAGTCAATCAAGAAGTAGAGAAGTATCCTGGTTATCCGGGTTCAGAGACTGGCTTGCAGAAGTCGATCTCAATCAGTAATCAACAGAACTCGCAGGTCTTTTCCGTGACTGCCAAGTCGACTGATGCGAATACAGCCGCAGCAATCGCTAACTTGACAGCTAAGGTCTTCAAGCAAAAGGTCGGCAAGATCATGAGTGTTGATAATGTTTCGATCGTTTCAACGGCATCACCAAGTAGCACTCCGTACAGTCCGAGAAAGGCGCTTAGTTTAGCGGCTGGTTTGTTAGTAGGTTTGATCCTAGGTTGTGGCTTGGCATTGATCCGTGAAGCGACTGACAAGACAGTCATCAACGAGAGCTTCTTAACTGACGACATGGGCTGGGTCAATCTGGGACAGATCAGTGAGATCAGCAAGAAGTCTTATGAAGAAGTCTCAGAATCAAAGCCGGTTCGCACAGTACGTGTGACTAATCTGAAAGATCGGAGGGTCTAGCGATGTTTGGAATAAAGAAGAATAAGTTGGATTCCACTAGCCAAAAGCACGGTGTGAATCTGATCACTTACAACCATCCCCAAGACGCGGTGGCAGAACAATTTCGTACCGTTAGGACCAATATTCAATTCACCGCAGTGGACAAACAGATCAAGTCGATCGTCTTCACCTCGTCAGCACCTTCTGAGGGCAAGTCCACCGTCAGCAATAACTTCGCCGTGACCTGTGCAGATCAAGGTTCAAAGGTAGTCCTGATCGACTCTGACTTGCGTCGACCAACGATCCACAAGACCTTTGGTATCGACAATCGCATCGGGCTCTCAAATTACTTATTGGGAACGGCCAAGGTGGACGAGATCCTGCAACCAGCTTTGGTCAGAAATCTCTCTATCATCCCCAGCGGACCGATCCCGCCCAATCCGTCTGAATTACTCGGCAGTAATCGTTTGAAGCAATTACTCAAGGAACTAGAAGAGAGATTCGACATTCTGATCCTAGATGCACCGCCAGTCAATACGGTCACCGATACACAAGTTCTAGCGTCAGTCGTTGACGGAGTAGTGATGGTCGTACCGCAAGGCATCGCCATCAAGGCCGGTGTCAGACATGCTAAGGAATCACTGGAATTAGTTCACGCCCATATTATTGGTGCCATCATGAATCGAGTCACGGTCCAAAAGTCCGTTTACTACGGTGGCGAATATTATGGGACCAAGAAGAGTTAAGGGTATCAGCTCGTTTGAATAGTGGGAAATTCAAAGGGGCGTTTTATATGGAATATTTTAAAAAAGCAGTTGATGTTGCCTATCAACAGCACCGTTATGTATATCGAACTTTCAAGAGGTGCTTTGATCTCATAGCTTGTTTGTTAGGTTTGATCATTTTATCGCCAGTTTTTTTGGTCATTGCCTTAGCTATCAAGTTTGACGACCCCCACGGTCCAGTCTTCTATGAACAGATCAGAGTCGGCAAAGAACGCAAGCCGTTTGAAATGTTCAAATTTCGTTCAATGTGTGTCAATGCGGACCAGCAACGCCAAAAACTAGCGTCTAAGAATGAGATAGCTGGAGCCATGTTCAAGATGAAGAATGATCCGCGGGTAACGCACATTGGCAAGTTTATTCGCAAGTACAGCCTGGATGAATTACCGCAATTGTTGAATGTAGTCCTGGGTCAGATGAGTTTGGTCGGACCACGTCCGCCGCTTCCTGATGAGGTCAAAAAATACACTAAGTTTGATTTTCAAAGACTGGATGTCAAGCCGGGATGTACCGGACTATGGCAAGTCAGTGGCAGAAGTAATGTTAGCTTCGATAAGATGGTCCAACTGGATGTGGATTATATCAACGAACGTAACGCTTGGTTCGATCTAGAGATTTTATTTCGGACCGTAATTTTATTTTTTAAACCCAATGGAGCGTACTGAACGCACGACTAATGAGGTGATGATATGAAAGTCTTAGAGATTTGTGAATCGTATGGTGGTGGAGTTAAGCGCCAGATCGATTATTTAAACCGTTTCGCTAATAACAAGAATATTGAGATGACGACGATGGTCAGTTCTAAGCGTGGAGCGGAAGTGCCTGCTAAGTATCTGACTGACGACCGCCTCTCAGATTTTCCCAAGCATCCGATACGCTATTTGTCACTGATGAAGAAGTTGCATGAGTTGATCGTCACTAAGAGGATTCAATTAGTTCATGCACACAGTACGATCGCTGGTATCACCATGGTGCTCTATAAGATGATCTATCACGACCACATTCCGGTTGTCTTCACACCGCACGCTTACTTCTCCGAAGTGGACCGAGGCTGGTTGAAGAATCACATCTTGAAGTCAGCTGAGAGATTCATGAGCCACTTCTTTACGAAGGTGATCCATGTTTCTTCCGGTGAAGAGAAGTACGCATTGGACAACAAATTAGTCAAGCAGTCCCAGTCAGTCGTGATCAATAACGGTGTACCGTTCCATGAATATGAGAAGATCTCCCATCCCAACATCGACTTCATCAATGTTGCTCGCTGTGGTTTTCAAAAAGATCCGCAATTGTTCATCAAGATAGCCCAAAAGATCACGGCAGCAATTCCCGACAGTCGCTTCTTCTGGGTCGGTGACGGGCCGATGCTCAACGAATGCCGAGCAGAAGTTATCCGCTTAGGTCTAGCCGATAAGATCAAGTTCGTCGGCTTCCACGCCAATCCCTATACCTACTTAGAAAAATCCGATATTTTCATCTCCACTTCTCGTTACGAAGGTCAACCGTTCTCTGTTCTAGAAGCAATTTCGGAGAAGATGCCTCTGATCATTACTGATGTGATCGGGCACAAGGAGTTAGTCCATCATAACGGTATTTTGTTAACGGATGAGATCTTGAATGACGACCAAAAACTAGTCGCAGCCTTCAAAGAAGTGATCGATCACAAGGGTGAAGACGCCAAGGCCAGCTATCAATTATTTACAAAGAAGTATGACGTTATGAACATGGTCAATGCGATCGAACACATATATCTTTCCGGAGTGGCCGCATGAAACGTATTGATGTGATCGTACCGTATTTTTACCCGCCCTATATTGGCGGTACGGAGACGGTACTTAGAAAATGGAATAGTTATTTTTCAAGCCATCACAGCGACTCTTTGCAAGTCAGATTCGTCTTACCGTTTGCCTATCACAACGGGGATGTCTTCGATCGTCAAGGCAACTGTCATTATGGTTTAAGAATTTGTAGCAACAAGTCGATGCGATTGTTCGGTGTTGTGAATTTTTTGGTCTACTTGATCTTTACAAAGGCAGACGATGTGATCGTTCTTTCTCCGAGGTATATCAATTTAAGCCACAAGGTCAGAACAGTCCTTCACAAGCACTATCAGATCGTTGATTGGGTTCATTTCTCACTAGCGAAGATGTTCGTCAGTGACCGGAAGTATTTCAAACGAGCCGATTATCATTTGGCGATTTCTACCGGTATCAAGCAACAATTGCTCAAGATGCAGATACCTGCGGAGAAGGTCTTCTCGGTCTTCAATCCGATTGAACCGAGTAAGCGCCAAATCCCAGTGGCTAAGTATCCTAAGTACATCTATGTCGGACGCTTAGAGTATCAGCACCAGAAGAACTTACAAGAGATGATCCGTGGCTTCGAGATGGTCCAGCGTGAGTTACCGCAAGCTAAGTTGGAGTTGTGGGGCGATGGTCCTGATGTCGACAGCCTCAAGCGTCTGGTCAACGGCTTACAGTTGAATGACTGTGTCAGTTTCAAAGGCTGGCAACGAGAACCTTGGAAATTGATCGATTCAGCCACTGCCTTTGTCTTGACCTCGACTTATGAAGGATTGCCGATGTCGATCCTTGAAGCAATGTCTCATGGAGTACCAGTCGTAGCCGCCAATGTTTCGACTGGACCAAAGGATGAGATCAATGATGCCAATGGTTTGTTGTACGAGAGTGGCCGAATCAATGAGTTTAAGAATGACTGTATTGAGATCAGCGAGAACCGCAGCCACTACAATGCGATGGCGATTCAAGATTCGATCAAGAAGTTTTATACCAATAATTATTTTGCTAATTTAAGCAAGATCTTAGAAAAGGGGTAAGCCGATGGATAAATTATTATCGATTGTTATCCCCAGCTACAATGCTGAGAAGTTCTTGGACAATGTGTTGGGTGAGTTAGTTAAGTGTCACAATTTGAATCGCTTAGATATTATGGTCATCAACGACGGTTCAACTGACCAGACAGCTGAGATCGGTCAGAAGTACCAGGATTCTTATCCAGGTTCAGTTCGCCTGATCTCGAAAGAAAATGGCGGTTACGGATCAACGATCAACACTGGTATTGCTCAGGCCAACGGTCGGTATTTCAAAGTCGTTGACGCTGACGACTGGCTCGATTCGAAAAATCTCGATCGATTCGTGGGCTTACTGAAGCGTACCGAGACTGATTTGATCTTGACACCGTTTTGGGCCTTCAATGACAAGAATCATCACAAACACATCCCTGAAATCAAGCCGGATGATATCAGTTGGGGTCAGAAGTACTACCTGAAAGAACAAGGTATTTGCCCAGTACCGAGCATGCACACTTACACTTTGCGCACTAAGTTGCTGCAAGAGAATGAGATTCAACTTGATGAACATGCTTACTACGTCGATATCGAATACATCCTCTATCCGATCCCGTATGTGAAGACGTTCGAATTCGTCAATATTCCCTTATACAACTACCGCGTCAATCAAGACAACCAGTCGATCAGCATGACAAACATGCGTAAGAATCAACAGCAGCACAGTTTAGTCGTTGATCACGTCAACAGCTATATCAAGGAACACGCTGACGGCTTGAATCCTAATCAGCAAGAATTGATGGTCAACCGTCTCAGTCGGATGATCGCTACACAGTTGAAGATAATCGACTTAGCACCGATCCAAATGGCAACTAAGCACGAGTTGAGTAGTTTTTATCGGAAGGTCAAAGACAAGTATTACTTTGAACCCAAGGATATCAATCTGCCGATGCGTTGGTTGATCAAATCACGTTTTAATTTATTTCCAGTAATTCATTATTTAGCAATACTCAAGATGCAGCTTGTGCACTATTAATAAGAAGGCGAGGGTTCATGAAAACAACAGCATTAGTAGTTACGTTCAATCGATTGAAACTATTAGAAGAATGTTTAGCGGCGATCGATTTTCAAACGACACCAGTGGATCACGTTATTGTGATCGATAATCACAGTACTGATGGAACGAAGGAGTTTCTCGATCAGATCACTAATCCTAATTTTAAGGTGATCCATATGGCACAGAACCGTGGCGGTTCAGCGGGATTCTACCGCGGGATGCAAGAATTCATCAACAGTAATTCGGATGAACTCTTGTGGTTGATGGACGACGACACGATCCCTGAAACAGACACTCTCCAAAAACTATTAGAGGCTGGTCAGAATATTTATGAATTTGGCTTTTTAGCAAGCAACGTTCGCTGGACTGATGGTAGTCCAGCCTTAATGAATATCCCGGTGGTCGATCCGTTGGATTGGAATCAGACGGCTAATGGCAAGGGCTTCTACCCAGTCATTAAGTCAGCTTCGTTCGTATCGTTGATGATCCCTAGAGAAGTGATCCAGCAAGTAGGGTTGCCGTACAAGGAGTTCTTCATCTGGGGTGATGACGCGGAATACACTGCTCGAATCAGTAAGGAGCACACTTCCTACTTCGTTCCTAACAGCATCGTTATTCACAAGATGAAGCAAAACACTGGCGTCGACATTGTCAGTGACAACAGTGATCGCCTGGATCGGTATTTTTATTCTTTCAGAAACCGCATGTTTCTAGCTCGCAAGCGCCACATCAAGTTCCGCTTGAAGTCGTATGCCGGCATGAGTTGGGAATTATTGCGAGTGGCGTGTGGACCTGGAGTTCATAAGCGTGCTAAAAAAATCAAGATCATCACACGCGGGATGGTTTCTGGTCGCTTCTTCAATCCAAAGATCACATATATACACAGGAATTAAGGGATGATTCAAATGGCACGTTCATTTTTAAATTTATATTTAACTAGTATCTACAAATCAGAATCAGCATTAAAAAAAGTCACTAAGGGCAAGAAGTCGATCCTACCGAGCTTCGTGTACGATCCGTATCATTATTTGATCGAGAAAAAAATTCAACAGACGATCCAAGATGTTCCAACGACTTTTTGGCACGACGAACTGGTTAAAGTCGATCCGGTTTTAACTAACAAGATTGTCTGGGTCATGTGGTGGCAGGTGACCAACGTTCCGAGATTTGTTCAACGTAATCTGACTTTGATGCGTGAACGTTTGAATAAGCGGGTGATCGTCTTGAATCAGGAGAATATCGGTGACTTCGTGCAGATTCCAGAAGACGTCATAGAGCGCTTAAATGACGATCAGATCAGTTATCAAACTTTTTCCGACTATGTGCGTATGAAGATCCTCTTTGAATACGGCGGCGTTTGGTTGGACAGCACGGTCTACGTGGGTGAACACGATAATTTCTTGAATCAGCTGGATTTCTCCCAGCATGCATTAATTACCGTCAAGGGCATTCCGGACTTTGGCAGCAAGTTCATTCCCAAGGGTCGCTGGGTCATCTATTGCTTGGGTGGTCGTTCCGGTCAGATGTTATTTAAGTTTGTCAGTGATTGTTTAGATTATTACATCGAAAACGACATCCCAACTCCGGATTATTTCTTGACCGACTATCTGTTCGATATTGCATATAAGAACAACATCGGCCATTTCCGTGACAAATTAAAAAAAGTCCCCGCAAATAATGTTAATTGCGAGGAACTGGCACCATTGATGAACGCTAAGTTTGATCAGCAACTGCTCGACAAGATCACGAGAAATACTAGTATCTTCAAGCTTTCGAACAAGACTAAGTATCGTAGCCGAACAGCTGACAAATCTAGGACTTTTTATAGCTATTTATACGAATAATGAAGGTGAAGTTGATGGAATATTTAGTTGTTGGTTCAGGGTTATTCGGAGCTGTCTTCGCCAGTGAAGCAGCTAAACGTGGCAATCATGTCACGGTCATTGAGAAGAGAGATCACGTCAGTGGCAATATTTACACCAAGCCAATTGAAGGGATCCAAGTACACGAGTATGGCGCACATAT
Organism: Companilactobacillus sp. HBUAS59699; assembly: GCF_036913575.1. Lineage (NCBI taxonomy): Bacteria > Bacillati > Bacillota > Bacilli > Lactobacillales > Lactobacillaceae > Companilactobacillus > Companilactobacillus sp. HBUAS59699. Next base: position 223,496 of record NZ_JAYKTV010000003.1, read on the forward strand.
TTTTCATACGCGGGTCAAGAAGATCTGGGATTACGTCAATCAATTTGCGCAATTTAATAATTACATTAATTCACCGATTGCAAATTATCATGGCGAGATCTACAATCTGCCCTTCAATATGAATACTTTCAACAAACTTTGGGGGGTGATAACTCCGGCGCAAGCCCAAGCAAAAATCGAAAAACAACGTTCAGAGCTAAATCTCTTAAAACCTCCCAAGAACTTGGAGGAACAGGCTGAATCGCTGGTGGGAACGGACGTCTATAAGAAGCTCATCAAAGGATACACCGAGAAGCAGTGGGGAGCTAAGGCAACAGAATTGCCCGCCTTCATCATTCGCCGAATCCCGGTTCGTTTCACCTACGACAATAATTATTTCAACGATCCTTACCAAGGTATACCAATTGGTGGTTATACCCAGATAGTTGAGCAATTGCTGGATAACAAACTGATCGACGTCAAGACTGAGACTGACTTCTTCGATGATCAGAAGCTGTATCTCAAAGAATATCCGCGCGTCGTCTTCACTGGTATGATCGATCAATTCTTCAACTATGAACTAGGTGAATTGTCCTACCGCAGTTTGCGCTTTGAAACTGAGATCAAGAAGATCGACAACTTTCAAGGTAATGCGGTCGTTAATTACACGGATGCAGAGACGCCGTATACTCGGATCATCGAACATAAGCACTTTGAGTTTGGAGCGGGTAATAAACACAAGACGGTCATCACTCGTGAGTATCCGAAGACTTGGCAACGTGGCGCTGAGCCTTACTATCCAATCAACGATTCAGTGAACAAGCAGTTGTATGCACGCTATTTAAATTTGGCTAGGAAGACATGTCCCGATGTTTTGTTTGGCGGCCGTTTGGGATTGTATCGTTATTACGATATGGATCAGACGATAATGGCTGCACTTGAGTTGGTTGCACATGAATTCGGCCGATGAAAGTCGTTAAGAATTACTTGTACAATGCCTTCTACCAAGTTTTTATCTTATTAGTCCCCCTGGTCACAACTCCGTATCTTGCCAGAGTCTTGGGTCCAACTGGTGTCGGGATCAATTCCTATACCAATTCAGTGATCCAGTATTTTATCGTCTTTGGCAGTATCGGTGTCGACCTGTACGGTAATCGTCAAATAGCCTTTGTCAGAAGTGACAAGCGCCAGTTGACGCAAACCTTCTATGAAATATTTTTCATGAGGATCATTACGATCGTCTTAGCCTATGCGGCCTTTGGAATCTTTCTAATGTTAAGTGGTCAATATCGAATCTACTACTTAGCGCAGTCAGTCTCCTTGATCGCCGCAGCGTTTGACATCTCCTGGTTCTTTATGGGGATGGAGAACTTCTACGTAACTGTGATCAGAAACTTCGTCATCAAGATCTTGACCTTGATCAGTATCTTCACCTTCGTCAAGTCATACTCTGACTTAGGAATCTACATCTTCATCTTGTCGATGTCACTGTTACTAGGCAATTTAACCTTATTCCCGAGTCTTCGAAAGTATTTGGTAAAAGCTGACTTCCATCACTTGTCGATCTGGCGCCATTTGAAACCGTCACTAGTCTTGTTCTTGCCGCAAGTCGCCATGCAGATCTACGGTGTTCTGAATAAGACGATGTTAGGAATAATGGTTTCAGTCAAAGCAACTGGTTACTTCGATCAGTCTGACAAGATGGTCAAGATGGCACTGGCAATCGTAACGGCCACAGGAACGGTCATGTTGCCGCACGTCGCTAATGCCTTCGCCAAAGGAGAAGTGAAGAAGACGCGGCATTATTTGTATCAAAGTTTTAGATTCGTAAGTGCAATAGCAATTCCGATTGCCTTTGGACTGATGGCGGTGACTGCTAAGTTTGTTACTTTGTTCTTCACCAAGCGCTTCTTAGCGGTCATTCCCATCATGATAATCGAGTCAGTCGTAATTGTCCTGATTGCCTGGAGCAACGTCCTCGGAATCCAGTATTTGATCCCGACTAAGCAGATGAAGTCTTACACGATCTCTGTTGTTATCGGTGCGATCGTTAATATCATCTTTAATATCCCACTGATAATCAAATGGGGAGCAATTGGGGCAACGATTGCGACTGTCTTATCCGAACTATCGATTACTCTGTATCAGTTATTCTCGATCAGACATCAGGTGAACTATCGCGAGTTATTCTCGGACTGGTCCAAGTACTTGATTGCAGGTGTCTTGATGTTTGAAGTAGTCTTTGAACTCGACCGCATTCTACCGATCTCTTGGAAGATGCTGATATTTGAAGTATTCGTAGGGATGGTTTTTTATACAGTATTGTTGATCCTATTTAGAACGAAGATCATCGATGAAGCAAAGTCGTTGATTCGCAATAGAAAGAAGTAGATGGATATGAAACGTTATAACAAGAAGCATATTTTGAGAAATATCCTATTATCGTTGATAGCCTTCGTGTTAATCGGCGGCTTAGGATTGGGATTGTCACGTTACCGTGATGTCAAAAGTGCGGTCAACAGTTCCTTCGATCCTGTTCAAGTAGCCGGCAGCCGTGATACGAATGCATTGTTGAAGGCTAAAAAGCCCATATCGATCTTGCTAATGGGTACGGACGCTTCTGATTTTAATCGTTCATACGAAGGTAAGACTGATACTATGATGGTCGTTACTATCGATCCTAAGTCTGAGAAGACTACGATCACAAGTATCCCTCATGACTTGGCCGTTAAGATTCCAGGTTATGACAAGTCACCAGCTGAGATCAGCGAAGCCTATGAACACGGCCAAGCAAAGTCCAGCATTACTACCGTTCAAAAACTTTTGAACGTGCCAGTTGACTATTATGCCTTGATCAATATCAGTGGTATGGAAAAAGTCATCAATGAATTAGGCGGTGTTGACATCACACCAACAAGCACCTTCAGTAAAGATGGATTCACCTTCGAACAAGGTGTCAAGACACATATGGATGGAGCTAAAGCTCTAGCATATTCTCAAGAAACAAGTTCTAGTTCTTCAGGTTATTTAGCACATGAATCTCGTCAAGGAGCTATGTTGGCTGCCATTATGCACAAGTGTACATCTATCAAGGCTTTGATGAATCAGAAGTTTATCAAGACATTGTGTAGCCAAGTTCAAACTGATATGACCTTTGATAATTTGACTACAATTATCAAGAACTACAAGCATTTCACTGAAAAAATCGATGATACTCATATTTCCGGAACAACTAAGGTTATTGACGGACAAACATTCGAAGTTGTTAGTCAAAGCGAACTACAACGTGTAAGTGACTTTATTCGTGGCGGTTTGGCATTGAAGACTGAAAAGACTGGAAATATTCAGTATTAGTGGTGATTTGAATGACAAAGAAAAATCATCAAGATCTCAAAAATAATCAATCGGTACTTACGATCTCACAATCTGATTAATATTAGAAGATGGTTACTGTTCATTGGTGCCCAGTCATTGACAGTATTATGTTTTCATTTATTAGACTTAGATTGCCTGAGATTTTATAGTAATATCATTTCTGGATTATCAGGTAAGGTACCGCACGGAATCCCTGTTTTAGTAGGGATTCTGTATAGAATTGTTTTTGCGATCGGCATGACGTGGCTAGTACGATTTGTGCCAATGATTCGCAGCTTGTTTATGCCACGAGAATTTCCAATATTAAAGCATCATGCTTCGGCATGATGTTTTTTTTGTGCAGAAAAGCCATCAATTCGTTTGCTTAGTAAACGTTTTCAATGTAAACTAAATAAAGTGGTACTAACCAGTTTATAGGAGAAGGTATTATGGATAAAAAAGAATCTCTTTCACAGCATCTAATCGATTTTTTATCTAATCAAATTCTTACCGAAATGCGACCTAACGATCGTTTACCGTCGGAACGTGATTTGATGTTACAATTCAATGTCAGTCGAACGACCGTCAGGAATGCTTTGGATAAGTTGGAATTATCGGGATTGATCACACGGATGCACGGTAAGGGGACCTTTGTGACAGCCCGTTCTGAGAGCTTAACCAATTTGGCCGACTTATTTAGTTTTTCCAAGACGATGGAGATCCAAGGCAGGACTCCCAGTGATCGAATCATCAAGTTCAAAAAAATCTCTGCCGATGAAGAACTGATCCACCGTTTGCATTTAAAGGGGGATCTGAATGTCTTTGAAGTCGATCGAATCCGTATGGCCAACAGTAAGCCGATGATGTTCGGTAAGAGTTTCTTGCCAGCTAGTGTTTTCGATGGCTTGACTCGTCAACAATTAGAAGATAACTCTATGTATGGAACGTTTGAAAAACTCTACAATGTTCACATCAAAGAAGCTGATGAATCTTGTCGGGCATCGATCTTGAACGACAAGATCTCGAATCTTCTGTCTGAGAAGCCCGGTGCACCTTGTCTGAGATTGGAACGAGTTACAACTGACAACATCGGACGGGCAATTGAATACACGATCAGTTGGGCTCGAGCAGATGAATTCAATTATCGAGTCAAACATTTGTATCGATAAGCTAACTGGTATCAACCAGTGACATATTTCAGAGATTTATTTTAAATATTTTGATAGTGGTATCTTTTTCATAAAAAAGTACCACTTTTTTTATACCTTAAACTAATACTTATATACCGCTATAATTGTGATATACCAACGAAAAATTGGTATGACCAATTTGTTGAAACAAATACTGCAAGCGTATACAATGGACTTGTGGTTGATACCAGAAAGGGACCGAGTAATATGAAAATCACTCTTCAAGAACAGCTAATCAACTTATTAACCAACTACATTCAGTCGATGCCGGCGAACGCAAAGTTGCCGTCAGAGAGACAGATATCGGACAAATATCAATTATCCCGGACGACGGTTCGTGCGGCTTTGAATGAATTAGAGATAACTGGTCTTATCCGTCGAGTTCATGGAAAAGGAACTTTTGTGAATCGGGTGGATCTGAATAGTGATCTAAATAGTAGTTATAGTTTTAATAAGCAAATGATGTCCATTGGCAAGAAACCACAGACAAAAATTCTTAGCTTTGAGAGGAAGGAGGCAAATTCATACTTTTCACGGAAACTGGATGTTGAAATCGGAGATCAGGTCATAAAGATCAAGCGCCTGAGATTCGCCGATGGATTGCCAGTGATGTTAGAAAGAACGTATCTACCAGCAAGTCATTTCAATCTTCTGACTGAAGATATGCTTGAAGGCAGATCATTGTATGAGATCTTTGCGACGGAATTTAACGAGCAAGTGTACTACGCTGACGAATATTTCCTAGCGGGAATTACCAGTAAGAGGGATAGTCATTATCTGGATATTAAGGAAGGAACACCGTGCTTGAATCTGAAGCGGTCGACCTACAATCTTCACAATCAGGTAATCGAATATACGCTGAGCGTTGCGAGAAGTGATCAATTTGCTTATCACATTCGTCACGATATTAGTAAAAAATCTTAAAGAGTGATTTTTATCACCGAATTTGGAGGAATAATTATGTCAATTGTTGCAGTAAGAATAGATGAAAGATTAATTCATGGTCAAGTGGCTAATTTATGGACAACTAAATTACAAGCTACAAGAATTATGGTTGTTGATAACGAAATTATAAAAAGTGATATTCAAAAAACTGCCCTTAAATTAGCCAAACCAGCCGGGGTAAACCTAAGTATTTTAGGAACGAAGAAATCTTCAGCTAACATCTTAGCCGGAAAATACGATTCTCAAAAAGTATTTCTTGTTGTTAAGAATCCTTCAACACTTGTAAGTATGACTGAAGAGGGAGTTAAGTTTGACACTATCAATGTTGGTAACATGTCTCAAAAGGACAACACACAACATTTGACACAATCGATCAACGTTACTGACGAAGATTATGATGCATTCCACAAGTTAATGGATGCTGGAGTTAAAGTTACAGCACAGATGGTTCCTGGTGACCCTGTCAAGGACTTCGCAGGTATCTTGAAAGACTACAAAAAATAATAAGTAATTTGGGGGAATGAGCTATGAGCTTTACAATTGTTCAAATATTGCTTTTAACGGCATATTCTATGTATAACATCTATGATGAACTACAAATGAACTCATCATTGAGTCAACCAGTTTGGGCCGGAATGGTTTCTGGCTTGATCATGGGTGACATGAAGACCGGACTTATTATCGGTGCTGCTCTTCAACTAACGGTTCTTGGTGTTGGTACTTTCGGTGGTGCTTCTAAGATCGATGCTAACTCAGGTACTGTTTTGGCAACAGCCTTTTCAATCGGTACAGGTATGAAAGCTGCTACTGCTATTGCTGCTATCGGTGTTCCAGTTGCCGCACTATTAACATCATTTGATATTCTAGCTAGATTTACAAATACTTATTTCCAACACAAAGTTGATAAAGATATCGAAAACTTCAACTACAAAGGTATCGAAAGACATACGATCATGGGTGCAATTCCATGGTGTCTATCACGTGGTATCCCTGTATTCCTAGCTTTGGCTCTAGGTCAAGGTGTTGTTAAGACAATGGTTACATATCTAAACGGTGACCTACAATGGTTGAACACAGGTCTACAAACAGCCGGTGCTACACTTCCAGCCGTTGGTTTCGCTATCTTGCTACGCTACTTACCAGTTAAGAAACACATTGCTTACTTGATCCTTGGTTTCACAATTACTGCTTTGCTATCAACACTATTCACAAGTGTCCAAACACTTGGTACTGGTTTAGCTGGTGCAAGCAAGGCCTTTACAGCAACATTCAATTCTCTTCCAATGTTAGCTATCGCTTTGATCGGTGGTGCTCTAGCTATTCTTGAATACAAGAAGTCAATCGCTAAGATGAACACTGCTACTGTTGCCGGTCCAACATCTGGCGCAGGCGATGAAGACGAAGATGAAGAAGACGAAATCGAAGATGCTAACGGGGAGGTAGACGGCGATGAAGAAGAATAAAGAATACGAATTAACGAAAAAAGATTTCAACCAGATCAACAAACGTAGTTTGTTTGGTTTCCAAATGGGTTGGAACTATGAAAGAATGCAGGCTTCAGGTTATCTTTATACGATTTTGCCACAACTAAGAAAGATCTATGGTGATGGTACTCCAGAACTAAAAGAAGCTATGAAGACTCATAACCAGTTCTTCAACACAAGTAATTTCTTTAACACAATTGTTACAGGTATCGATCTTGCCATTGAAGGTAAGGAAGGTGCTGATTCACTAGATACTGTTGCTGGTATTAAGACAGGTCTTATGGGACCATTCGCTGCTATCGGTGATTCATTATTCGCAGCCTTAGTTCCTACTATCATGGGTGCCGTTGCTGCTACTATGGCAGCCCAAGGTAACCCTATTGGATTGTTCCTATGGTTAGCAGTTAATATCGCTATCATGGTCTTCCGTTGGAAACAATTACGCTTTGCTTATAAGACAGGTACAAAACTTGTTTCTGAGATGCAAGGTCAATTGAATGCTTTGACAGATGCCGCTACATTGCTTGGTGTCTTCATCGTTGGTGCTTTGATCGCTACTATGATTAATATCCAAGTTCCACTAGTTGCTCACATGGGTAAGGTTCCACTAGTTGTTCAAACTAATATTGATATGATCCTTCCAAAACTTGTACCAGCCTGTGTCGTAGGTTTGGTTTACTGGTTACTTGGTAAGAAGGGTATGACATCAACAAAGGTTATCTTCATTGTTATTATTTTTGCCGTTCTACTATCAGCAGTCGGCTTACTAGGCAAAATCTAGGAGGATGTAAATTATGGCATTAATCTTGATCAGTCATGGAAATATGGCTATTGAAACAAAGAAATCAGCAGAGTTGATTATTGGGGAATTACCTAATTCAGCAGCATTGGGCTTACAAAAGTCAGATGGCCCAGATACTCTGAAGGAAAAAGTAGAAACAGAAATTAAAAAATATTACGGTAAGGAACCTGTCTATGTGATCGTTGATCTATTAGGCGGAACTCCAGGAAATGTTGTAGTCAATTTAACACAGAAATATCCAGATATGCATGTTGTTTCAGGTTTGAACCTACCGATGGTAATTAATTACGCTAATCAAATGTTTGTTTCAAAAGAACTCGATATCAGTGCTTTGATGAAGGAAGGTAAGGACGGAATCGTTGACGTTAATGCTTTCTTAAACCAAACTTCGGATGATGACGATGAAGAAGATGAATAGTTATCGCTATACATTACGATTAGCCATTGATAAGAGTATTTATGACGATGATAAAAAGAAAGATATGGTCGATTTCATTAGAAAGGCCCATATCAGCGACGTTGCTTTTTTCATCAATCAGGAAGAATTGTCAGATTCACACATTACTCTAGGAAAAGCCAAAGAATTAGTTACAGAAATAGACGAGATCTCACAACCACTCAAAGAAATGGGTGTGACGATCAGTCTTAATCCTTGGACAACAATGAACCATTCCGACCGTGGATTAGGGATTCGTCCCGAATTAGATATTAAGCCAATGGTCAGCTATCAAGGCGTGAAGAGCACTTCGATGGCCTGCCCTGGTTATCACGGTTGGATGGAATATGTCTCAGACATCTACGCCGTTTATGCAAGCATCAAACCGCATGAATTGTGGATCGAAGATGACTTCAGACACTATAAGAATGCGCCGTTTGAACTAGGATGTTTCTGCGATGATCACATGAAGAAGTATAATGCCATTGCTGGTACTGACTTATCACGTGAAGAGTTCGTGGGACAAATGTTAAACGGTGGCGAGAATAAATATCGTGATGCTTACTTAGAAGTAGCACGAAAAGAAATTTTACAAGCTGCACATATGATCGAAACCAAAGTCCATCAAGTATCTCCAGATACGACCTTAGGCTTAATGAGTTCCTGGCCTGAGATTCATGCGATGGAGAATCGTGATTGGCACAAGTTACTGAATACTTTGAGTGGCGAAACTACCCCTGCTGTTTCGAGACCACATTTACCTGCCTATAACGAGGTCAGTCCACTCAAGTATGCACGTGACTTTGAAAAATATACGGTTGCAGTAAGGACTTTGGTTGGGGATAAGCACAAGACTTATCCAGAGTTAGAGAACTTCTTGTATTCTCAATACGCTAAGTCAAATCGCTTCTCACAATTTCAGTTGGAGACAACGAGTTTGATCCACGCTGATGGATTGTTGATGAACTTGTTCAGCATGATGGGAATCGGCATCGATAAGACTTATCAATACGATGAGATGCTAGATCAGAGCAAGAAGTTCGCTGATTACTTGTACGAGAATGGTATTTCACTTGAAGACCGAGACGGAATTCTTGTGCCAATGACACAAGAAGTTGCTAAGTACAAAGTAGCTGACGGGACCTTGCATAGTTTGATGGCCTCGCAGACACAATGGTTGGAGTTGTTATCAGTCTTTGGATTCGCAACGAAGCCAGTTAATTATACTGGTCAAGTGATCCAAAATGAGACTGTTGCTTTGACAGGTAACTTCTTGAATACCTTGGATAACGATCAGATCACTGACCTGATCCAGAACAATTACGTCCTATTAGATGGTGATGCTGTGATCGTACTAGATTCACGGAAATTATTGAATTTGATCAACGCTGACGAAATCGAGGTCATTCAACCGAGAACTGGTCATCAAGTATATGAACAATTCGATAATGCTACGCTAGCTGGTGTGACAAAGTCCAGAATAAGCATGCAGACACATATTGGTGCCTACGTGAAGATCCATTACTTATCAGAGATGAATGTTGAATCTAACGCTTATAATCGCTACGGCGAAAAAGTTGGTCCAGCTACCGTTGCCAATGATAACTTCTATATCATGCCGCTGACAGAACATGCCAAGTATGGTTGGGAAGCTGAATATATCGACTATCGTGAACGTGACTTGAAGAAATATCTCAACGTAGCTCACTTAGTTGATATGTATAATTGCAAAGCTGTCTTTGATGGTCAAAAGATCATCATCAGTAATTGGTCACTAGATGACGTAAACAAAATTGATTTCAAACTCGACCGAGATATTAAACAACTATCGATCACTTATCGTGAAGGTAGTGAGGTTAAGAATCAGATAGTCGATGTTACAAAACATGATGATATTTATCACGCTAATTTCCCAGTTCCAGGGTTAGCCGTGGTGCATGTTGAATGCTTGGAATGAAAATAGATAGAGAAGGGAACTTATACCATTGTTTAGAAAAACTGATAAAGAACTAGAAGAAATGGGTGCACAAATTACAACCCGTGAAATTCAACAACAACCTGATTTGTGGAAAGAGGCTTACGATAACTTCGCAGCTGATCAAGACAAAGTTAATAACTTTTTGGATGAAATAATTTCAAACTTCCCTGACAAGAAAATCCGTGTGATCTTCACAGGTGCAGGTACATCAGCTTATGTGGGAGATACATTAAGACCATATCTAAATAAGGCCGGTGATACTTCTCACTATAACTTTGAAAGTATTCCAACAACTGATATTGTTTCAGCACCATTAGACAACCTTAGAGCTGATGATCCAACGATCTTGGTTTCATTCGCTAGAAGTGGTAACTCTCCAGAGAGTGTTGCGACCGTTGAATTAGCTGAGAAGATTGTTAAGAATCTATACCAAATCACTATCACTTGTGCACCAGATGGTCACTTGGCTAAGAAGGCCGAGAACGAAGACGGCAACTTGTTGCTACTGCAACCAGCTGGTTCAAATGATAAGGGATTCGCTATGACAGGTAGCTTCTCATGTATGACTTTGACAGCTGCCTTGATCTTCGACCAAAGCAAGACTGACAAGAAGCCTTGGATCGATGCCATTATCAAGATGGGACAAGAAGTCGTTAACCGCGAGGATGAGATTCAAGCTATCGCTGATCTTGACTACGATCGCATTGCCTATCTTGGAACAGGTTCATTATCTGGCTTGACTCGTGAAGCTCAATTGAAGGTTCTCGAATTGACTGCCGGACAATTGACAACGATCTTTGATTCTTCAATGGGATTCCGTCATGGTCCTAAGTCATACGTAAATGGCAAGACACTTGTCTTTGATTTCTTAAGTAATGATAAGTACAGTCGTCAATATGACGTTGATATTCTTGAAGAGATCAAAGGAGATCAAATTTGCAAGAAGGTTGTTGGTGTTGGTACTTCAGCAGACAATAACTTCTCGGGTGACAACTTCTTAATTCAAGCCGGACTCCCTGACTTGCCTGAATTATACCAAGCTCTACCTGACGTTATGTTTGCTCAAACCTTTGCATTACTAAGTTCTATCAAGGTTGGCAATACACCAGATACACCTTCAGCCAGCGGTACTGTTAACCGTGTCGTAAAGGGTGTAACTATTCACGATTATGAATAATTGCATTGTCAACATTGCATCTTCTCTTTAATTGAGAGAAGATGTTTTTTGTAGGAACAAAAGAATCGTAATTAATTGTGGTATAGACCACTAATAACTGTTATAATAAATCATGCAAACAGAACTTGTTTTGATATACTTTTGGAGGATTGAAAATGACATATTATATTCATGCTAAGAAATTCTTTTTACAAAACACTACTGAAAACGGTGGTTATCTAGAAGTTACTGATGGTAAGTTTGGAGACTTCTTTACAGAAGACGAGAAGCCAGAAGGCAAGATCGTTGATTATTCTGACAAGTACATCGCACCTGGACTAGTTGATACACATATTCACGGTCTAGTGGGCGATGATGTTATGAACAACAGCTGGAAAGAATTCAACGAAATGTCAGAAGGCCTACTAAAGGCCGGTGTTACTTCATGGCTACCAACAACACTTACGGCTTCACACGACCAATTGAATGAGATCTGTAAGACAATTGGTGAACACAAGGGTGAAGGTACTGGTGCTAAGATCCAAGGTATCCACTTTGAAGGACCTTTCTACACAGAGAAGCACAAGGGTGCTCAAAATCCTAAGTACTTCAGAGATCCTAGTGTTGAAGAATTCACAGAATGGCAAGAATCAGCTAAGGGTATGATCAAGAAGATTTCTATCGCCCCAGAACGTAAGGGTTCAGTTGAATTCACTAAGGCTGTTGCGGCAACTGGTGTTACCGTTGCTCTAGGCCACAGTGACGCTACCTTCGAACAAGCTAAAGCTTGTGTTGAAGCTGGTGCAACAGGATTTACACACACATATAACGGTATGAGTGGTCTAAGTCACCGTGCTCCTGGTATGGTTGGTGCCGCAATGTCAATGAACCTTGTTGATGATGAGTTGATCTGTGATGGTCATCACGTTAGCCCATATGCAGCAAGAATCCTTGTTGACAAGAAGACTCCAGAACACGTTGCACTTATCACTGACTGTATGAGTGCCGGCTTAATGCCAGATGGTGACTACGTATTGGGTGAATTCCCTGTTACTGTTGGTGACGGACAAGTTAGACTACAACAAGAACCACATAGTTTAGCTGGTAGTATCTTACTATTGAAGGATGCTATTAAGAACGTTGTTGATTGGGAAGTTGCTACTGAAGAAGAAGCTATCACAATGGGTAGTTACGTACCTGCCAAGAGTACACACATCGATGATGCATGTGGTGCTATTTTACCAGGACGTGATGCTGACTTTATCGTCCTAAATGATGACATGAGTCTAGAAGAAACATACCTTGATGGTGAATCACGTTACCAAGCTTAATTTTATGAAAATCAGAATCCTTCAATTTAGCTATTGAAGGATTTTTGTTACCATGTTTTAATTAAACAAAACCAGAGTAGTATAATTTCCCTTGGAGGATTTGTATATAATGTCAAAGAAAGTACTTGCTCATAGAGGAATACCAACTTTAGCGCCTGAAAACACTATGGCTGGTTTTAACACAGTTATTGATTGTGGGATCGATTGGATCGAGACTGATCTCAGTATCACTAAGGACGAAAAAGTCTTCGTGATCCATGATGACAAATTAGACAGAACTACTAATGAAGAAGGCTCCATTGAAACTTTGGAGAGCTCATTAGTGGGACAGGCTGATGCTGGTTCTTGGTTCGCTGAGAAGTTCCGTGGAGAGAAGATCCCTACATTAGATCAATTGATCGACTTCTTAAATATTCATAAGTTGAATGCCAATATCGAATTGAAGGGTGTCGTTGGGGATGATGCCGATCACTTGGCAAATAGCTTAGTTAAGCAATTTGCTGAAGCAACTGATCGTCTAGATCCTGATGTTCAATTGATTATTTCTAGTTTTAACCCCATTATGTTGATGAAGATGCATGATCTGCGTCCTAACCTAGACTATGCGGTATTATTTGATGTCTTTGGTATGGGTGAAGATTGGAATTTATACATGCAAGCTTGTCATGCCAAGTATATCCATCCGGACAGTCGTGGTTTGACTGAAGCCAAGGTCAAGAAGATGAAGGACTATGGCTATCAGATCAACGTTTGGACGGTAGATGACATAAATCGAGCTCAAGAGTTGTTTTCTTGGGGAGTAGATGGTATATTTACTAACATTGCTGATCGAATGCAATTCCTAGTCGAGGATAAATAGTTTACTATAAATATGAAAAAGTAGCACGCTGAAAATGATTTCAGCGCGCTACTTTTTGTTTACAGAAAAAAATAAAAGAATTTTTGTAACGAATAAATAAAAACGAAGAATGAGGAATATAACTTTCATGAGGAGAGTACTATATCCCCTGATAATGATAGCGGTATTCATTGTTACAGGAGGAATGATAAGAAATAATATACAAACCGTTAATGCTGCAACACAAGACGTCAACATTGAGGTTAAGCCTAAGGCAGAACCTTCAGAAGACGTGAAAAAATTCATGGGTATTTGGTTGAATCGTGGATATACCGTGCAGCCACCAGAAGTTACTTTTACAGTTACTAACCATACTACCCATCTAGTCACACATTCAGGACGATCGACATTGGGAATAACAATGACACCATTTGCCGTACCAAGGTACCAGTGGTACAAATCGACTGATAAAGGTGAGCACTGGACAGAAATGAGTAAGCAAGAGGGCGGTAACCAAGAAGACTTGCATCTACCGAATAAAGAAGCAGGTGTGACTCATTATCAGCAACAAGTTAATTGGCGACCAGTTGGAGGACTCGGTTTTCCATTTGCTGAAATTTGGTCCAAGGTTGCCACGGTTCTAGTCAACGAGAAGGACAAGAACGCTGACAAGATCGAAGTTTCAGTCGATGACGATTACCTGTATAACAATCCGAGTGAGATTGCGTTGAACTCGACTGTGGCGCGAGCCAAAGTTACACCTGAAGACTATACAGAAGATATTGTTTGGTCAGTCGATAACAATCAATTGGCTTACATCGATAAAGAAACTGGTGAATTGCATGCTAATAGCCGTGGTGTCTCCGGAATCGTTACAGTGACAGGTACGATCAAGAATGCTGACGGCAGCGTTGTTTCAGATAGCACCAAGGTTCGGATCGGTGGCGGACTCGATGATAGACAAGTTAAGTCTGGTGAGCCAGTTCAATTTGAAATGTTAGGTAATATCGGACAGTGGGATGAGAAAAGTGCGGACTTTACAATCAGATGGTACAGACAACCTGCTGGTACGAATGATCGAGAACTGGTTGAATCTAACAAAAAAGAACTGATGTATAAGATCGAAGAACCACGGGTCAAGAACAATAATGATCTGTATTGGATCGAAATCAGTATGAAGTTCGGTAGAGATTCGTATGAATACATCACTAATAAGGCCAAGCTGAATGTGTTACCTGCCGATAGTCCGGAAGTAACTTTGAGTAATTCAGTCAGTAATGAAACTTTTAACAATAATAATACGGACGATACTTTGAACGACATCGCTAATGGTGATAAGGTTTTGTATAACGATGAAGTCCGTGTTGGCAGCGAAAGTGTCCCTTTGCGGGATGGTAAATATGTCTTGCCGCTTTATCGTGACACGATCGTTGAGGGTGTTAATATTAACGGCGAAGAATTGAATTCGAAGCAATACCATGTGGAGCACTTGTCAGGAGATGACACTGCCAACTTGATAATCAATGACATTAACTGTGACGCTGGGAAAAAACTAGATATTAAGATCCTGACCACAGTAGGAGGCGTAACTTCTAACAAAGGCACAGAAACACAGCCTTATATATTCTCTTATAAGGAAGACAATTCTTATCGTTTCTTAGGTGCTAAAAAGAATTTGAACTATGTGATCAATGCTTTGCAGAAGAATGTTCGAGACATTAATTATGGCTCGATCCATGCATACTCTAAGGACGAATTAATCTCTCGAACTGATGATACGAATAAGCCGAATGATATTGTTTCGGTTGATGATCAGCGACGGGTGAAGGAACAGATCAAGGTCTTCGTGAATCAAGAAAATGAATTCATGGATGAAAAGGGCAATGTGCTGCCTGGTCATATACGGTTGTATGACAACGGTAATTACGAAGAAATAATGGGCAAAAAAGTAAAAGTCGTTGAGAGTAAGGAGAATGAACCACTACAATCAATTGGTTTCGATAAGGAAAATGGTCCTTTGTTGTACATTGATGAAGCGTCAGTGCCAGCTGGTAAGTACAGTACGACACTGACTTGGTCATTTGAAAGCTGTCTTTAAGACAAAACGAACCCACTCTCTATAAGAATAGAGGGTGGGTTCGTTTGTGTAAGCAAATACTATTGCTTACCAAGTGTGTGTTTAATTCCCAAATAGGCCATGCCTATCGTAATTATTATTAAAAAGATGCTTAAAATTATCAGAGAGGCATTATATAACATTGTTATCACCTTATTTGGAATTTTTTTAACTAAATTTTTGTATCTCGGGAGGGTTTATATAATGATTAGGCTGGCAATCAAATGACTACAGCTTCTATTCGAAAACTCGTCTTTCCAATCGATCCGCCAGCTCTACGGATGATTGAAAAGAACGAATCCTTAACTTGTATGGTATTGATTCTTATTCATCCCCGTATATATTAAATTTTAAAAACAAGGGGGTGCCCCCTTGTCTTTAATCCCATTCATTGTGGTACTCCGATACATATTCCGCAACGTCGGTTCTTTTAAGCCGGTGAGGAATTGGAACATGCAAACTCAGTCTTTATATGGAACTAAAGAAATGGGTTTTCGAAAATCGAACGTGTTTAAACATATTTGATTTTCTTAACCCAAATTATAGCAGGCAAACTTATAAATGCAAACAAAAAAGCCGTCCAAAACGTGGACGACTAGGTATTTGTACTCAATGTATATTTTTCTAAGCTTTCATTCTGGGATGCAATGAATATGCCATGATCAATGACACAATCGAAGTTACTAGCAAGATGTAGAAGCTGGCACCGAATTGAGTTCCACCGACAGCAGTCTGTCCGGTGATAACTGATGAGTTGACTGCACCAGAGTAGAAGATTGCAAAGACTAAAGCGTAGATGATCGTTGGTAGAACAGTGAATAATCGAACCATTCTGATACTGCCACGATTTCTGAAACAGGCTGCGATCAAAGCAATTACTGGTGATAAGAAACAGATCAGACGGATAGCTGAAGATAAGTTCACGATCAAAGTACTGTATTGATAACCGAAGTTAGCAGTATAACTAGCGGCTGAAGCAATGGTACTTGATAGTGAAACTCCGTTGATGAAAGGACCACCGATCGATGCGGCGAAGCCAATGATAGATGAACCGATGATGACTTTTTGACGAGTGTTCTTACCGTGTGAAGAATCAGTGACTTTTTGCTTCTTAGGCTTCTTGTATTCTTCTTGATATTGTTGTGGTTGGCCATCGGAAGTATGACTGTTATCACGTTTGAACTTTTTGTTGGCACTCATTTCATTACCATGGCTGACTTGTGAAGCTAAGAACCAGAGCAATAAGACGATTGCTAAGGCGATGAAACCGTAGTTTCTTTTGACTACTAGTAAGATAGCCACGATAATAACTGCAAAGATCCCAAGATAAGCATTGTTCTTCGCAAATTTACCCATGTTATGGATCAAACCATCATTAGTATCATTCTCGGCTTGTTCACGCTTCTTTTGTTCTTTCATCTTCTTTAATTCACTCTTGGTAGGCTTGAAAGGATCCTCGCCGTTTTTGAAGAGTCGATTCTTAAAGTCTTGAGTAGTGTTAAGAGCTGATGATTCGTGCTGTTGTGAAGCATGAGTAGGATTAGAAGTTCTCGGTGCTGCATAAGGCTTAGCAGCAGCTTGTCGAAAAGCATCCTTATCATAGGCAACTGTACGGTCCTCCAAGGCTTCATCAGGGACCTTTTTGGTACTGTCAAAAGTACGAACGGAATCGTACTTAGGAGTAGTTGGTTTGACGACAGGCTTTTTGTGAACTACTTCTGAAGCAGGCTTCACCGAGCTGTATTCTCTTTGTTGAGCAGGAGCTTGCTCGTATTTAGGTTTGGATTCAGAAGTTACTTTTTCAGGTTCAGAATCATTTAATTCTGCTTCGATATCGGACAATGATTTGATAGTGTCATCGTCTTTTTTTGAAGCTGCTTGTTTTTCTTCGTTACGTTTAGTTTTAATTGAAGTTAGATCATAGCCACAGTTGTCACAGAACTTTTGTGATACGTCAACTTTGTGGCCGCAATTTGGACAAAACATTCTCATTCCTCCATTGTATTAACAGACTTTAGTATACAAGATAAATATACTTGTATAAAGATGTTGGTGTGAAAGTTCATGAAACTTTCACATATCGAACCTCCATTATACAAAAAAATCTCAGCCGTCGCTGAGAATGTGTGCTTAGTCTTCCAAATAAATATCTTTTAATCTTTGCAACTTAGTTTTGTCAAAATGCAAAGCTTGAGTTAGATAATTCTCGAAGCTTCCATAATAGTGTTTTATCGCGTCAAAAACCGAAGTAATACTCTCTAAGTCAGCCTTAGTCATGTTCATCTTGTTGATGTCTTGATTACCATTCTTATCGTTTAGAGTTTTTTCGATAGTTTCAGAATCGGAATACATCAAGTTAGTCAACAAGTAGTCACGGGCAATGGTCTCATCGTCGACACCCAGGGCTTTGAGAATCAAAATGGCAGCCATGCCAGTTCGATCTTTTCCGGCGGCACAGTGAAATAGTAAGGATTTTTTTTCTTGATTATTTTCTAATAATAATTCAAATAATAAAGCGTAGGCACGTTGTCCGTATTTGTCTAATAGGACACTTTGATAGATCATGCCTAAGTAGGATTGAGTGTTGCTCAAAGCACTGGCTAGCTTGTCACCATTGCCCATTAATGGATAAACCGGGTCGGAATAAATTTGGTAAAAATCAGTACTCTGATCTGCCCAAACTTGTTGTTCTCGATCGCCACGAAAATCCACCACGTACTTTAAGCCGTATTTTTTAAGGTAATTTAAAGCTTGTGGAGTTAAATTACTTATATCTCCTGAACGAAGGAGTTTATTATATTTAATTTGTTTACCATCAGTGGTTTTATATCCTCCCAATTCACGTAAGTTTATGGCTCCGTCAAGATTTAAAATTCGTTTCATGTTTTTTCCTCCTCGGATTCGTTGCGTATTATAGGTCTTTCGAAGTAAAATACTATTAAGGTGATTTAATGGTAAATAATAAACTTTCAATCATAATGACAACTTATAACGTTGCCAGCTATGTTGTGTCGACACTTGATTCATTGGTCGCTCAAACTAATAAGAATTTTGAATTGATCGTGGTGGACGACTGTTCGACCGATAGTACGTTGGATATTATCGCAAGTTATGAAGCTAAGTACGATTGGATATCGTCGTATGCTCACACTAATAATTCTGGTGTTTCAGCAGCTAGAAACACTGGACTAAAGCATATCTCTGGCAATCTTGTCACTTTTATCGATGGCGATGATTGGTTAGAACCGGGATATGTTGATTTCTTTTTAACCGTTTTTGAAAATACTGACGTTGATCTTGCAACGTGCGGTTTCTTTATTGATAACGAAAACGGCAAGAGCAAGGTCAAGTCCGATAAGCGTCAAAACGGCTTCGTTGACCGTGATGAAGCTATCAAACAGATAACCAAGATCAGTGGCACGATCATGGGATACACTTGGAACAAAGTTTATCGTCGCAGCCTGATCGAAGCTAACTCGATCCACTTTCAGACGGATCTGGATTTGATGGAAGATCAAGTTTTTAACGTTGAATATGCGACTGTTGCGAAGAAGTTTTATCTCGACAATATTCCTCTGTATCATTATGTTTCACGCAAGGACAGTATTACACGCAAGTTTGCGATGGAAAATGTCCGTGATGTTGGTGTTGCCAATTTGCGGGTTTACAAGACGATCAGAGATTCTCGTTTGGACAAGGACAATCGAGAACAAATCGAGTAAAACTTTGTGCAACTATATTTTAACAAATTAACGGGAGTGTGACGTTGGAATAGTATTGGATTCTGGTTCTGATGCCGCTTCTGGTCAGCAGTAATTCCATCTGTGGCGGGACCAGCCCGAGCCAAAAAGCGGTCTCGAACTTTGCTTTCTTGCTTTACACAAATCGCAAATCAAGAAAGACATCCGTGCTGTAAATGCGGGAAGACCGCCCGCATTAACACCACAATCGCCACGGATTCCATTACTGCTGACCTCCAGCTCAATTTATCGACTATATAAAAACAGTGTGTTCTGGCAAATGAATATATCATCTATTCATTTGTCAGGGCACACTGTTTTATTCTTTTTGGGTATAAAAAAATTCGATATTATTTTGTTGGTAAGCAGATATTAGAAAATAGAAGTAATACGAAATTAGCTGAGGATGGTCAACAATGGAATCCGCCGTAAAAGTGTTCTTAGCGATTTATCGCTTAGAACACTGGACGACTTTGAAGACTGCAGGCTTCAAAGCGAGGCCGAAGACGAAGACTGAGGCCGGTCCACGGCAGATGGAATTGTTGACCATCCTCAGCGGCATCAAAAACCACAAAGCATCAAAACAACCCACGACAAGTCTTGATAGTGTAATTGATACACTCGTCGATATCATCGAAATGATGACTTTCAGAGCGCATTAAATAGAATTTTCGTTCGTATTTGTAATTCAACATTTGGTAATCCAAACCTTCAGCGGCTCGCTTAGAAATAATCGACTTGCCAAAATTTTGCTTCAAAAGTCTGACGATCATTTCATTATTTTTCACTTCCATCTTAGGTTCAGTGATATTGTTCTCAGCTAAGTACTGCTTAGTGTAGTAGTAAACCCCAGATGATGGTTCTCTCACTAACCAAGGATCGCCATTGTCGACTAAGACTAATTGATCATCGCATAAGCTAGTACGCTTGATGTTACTGGCAGCCAGTGGCTTCTCGATGAATCCGAAGTCTAGATTGCTGGCTTCAATGCTCTCGAGAACTTCCATTGAATTCATCATCCGAATAGTAAAGTGGATGTTAGGGAATTTCTTGTAGAGTTTTGGTAGAAGGATCGGTAATAGGTAGATGGCAAAGGTGTGCGAAGCGCCGATATCACAAGAGATTTTTTTGTCAGCGTCGTGACGGATCTCTTGTCTGAGATCTTCCCAGTCGTCGATCAAGTCGATAGCTCGTTTGTAGAGGATATCTGCTTGCGGGGTGGCGAGGATCTTTTGGCGACCGTTGCGAATGAATAGTTTGATATTGAGATCATTCTCCAGCTGCATTATTTGCGATGAGACGGTTGGTTGTGAGACGAACAATATTTTTGAGGCTTTCGAGAAGCTCTTAGTCTCATAAACGGTTTTGAAAGTTTCTAATAGTTTAAGGATGATGATCAACTCCTATCAGGATTATTAATGGAAGCTATTAGGTTATCGAATAATTTAATCGTAGTTCTACCGATATACTTAAGAGACTGTCATAGGAGGTTAAGTATATGGATTTAGAAACTAGTAAGGATACAAGGATGCAAAAAGTCATTGCAACCTTACCAGGACTGGGATTATCAGTAGTGGTAGCGATTATTGCGAAAGTTGCGGCAATTTGGTTGCCGAGTCTTGGAGGAGCAACGATCGCAATTTTATTAGGAATTATTTTGGGGAATACTTTTTTTAAGCAGTCGACTCTTTCGATCGGGACTAAGTTTTCCGAGAGCAAGTTGTTGGAATATTCAGTCGTATTGTTAGGCTTTACCGTGACCTTCCAAACCATCGCTGAGATGGGAGTACCTGGATTGGTGTACATTCTCATGATGATGACTACTGTTATTATTTCAGCTTATGCGATCGGGCGCAAGCTAGGTTTTAGTGAGAAGATGTCCTTGATGATGGCTGGAGGAAATGCTGTCTGCGGATCTTCTGCTATTGGGGCGATCGCTCCGGCAATTGACGCTGATGATGAAGAGAAAGGGCAGATCATCACATTAGTTAATTTGTTGGGAACAGTAATGATGCTGACACTGCCATTTCTTGGTCTGGCGGTTTTTGGCGACAGTCTGCTCAGTAAGAGTGCCTTGCTTGGGGGAACGTTACAATCAGTGGGGCAAGTAGTTGCAGGTGCAAGCTTGATCGATTCGCAAACGGTTAAGTATGCGATGTTATTCAAGATAACTCGAATCATTATGCTGGTCGCTGTGGTCTTCTTCTTCGAAAAGAAAGTGAATCACAATTCTAGTGTGCCGGTAAATACGCATAAAAAAACAAGAATGCCGATTCCTTGGTACGTCTTGGCATTCTTGATCATTTGCATTATTAACAGTGTGACTACGATGCCGACGATCTTTGGTGATAGTGCGCACGTGGTCAGCACTTGGTTTGAAACGACAGCTTTAGCAGCAATCGGCTTGCGACTTGATCTAGCGAAGTTCTTAAAAGAAGGGCCTAGATTCTTGATTTATGGATTAGCAGTCGGTAGTGTTCAGACGATTGCCGCCTTGCTGTTTATAACTTTGTTAAAAATTTAGATTTTTTTCTTCAAATGATAAGGAATAACTGATTTATCTGAATCTTTGACTTGAGACTTCTCATCCTTTGCGAAGTAGACGACGAAACTCTTCTTGTCGGAAACATCTTCCGCAACGATCAAGGATGATTCATAAGGATCTTTAGCTTTATAAATTTGTGCTCCACGAACTGCCTCTCCAAAATCTTTTGAGTTAGCAATTGCGTCACCAGGGTTAAAAAATACCATTTCATCCATAGATAACACATCCTTTCTTTATTCCTATTATACCGTTATCATAGTATGTATAATAGGAATAACAGTTCGAAAGGTGGAAATCAATGACTAATGTTGAGGATTATATTAAGAAAAATATTTTTGGCAAGCCGCAATTAAAACCGGACGAAAAAAATAAGTTTCTCGGAAACTTTGCAGAACGTGTAGGTATTGCTCTGACAATAGCACAGTTAAAAAATGACGCGAATGTAAAGACGGTTGAAAACGTTATGAAGAAGTATCCGCAGTATCATTTGTATTTAAATGGTAAAATTGACTCGTATATACTGGATAAGTACCTTCAATTAAGTGTAAAATTGAACTATAAGTTTACAATCGTCTCGCAGTCTGCCGTACGCAATAAGGAACGTGTCATGACGGATAATGATATGGGCCTTGTGATTGCGGACGAAAGTAAGCCCATTGATCGACCAGTATTAATATAATTTTGGAGGACAGACCAGATATGTCTAATACATCATTAGATAAAATTGCTTTACTTTCTTTGAATGGTAATCAACCATTAGCCAAGAGAATTTCTGAATATATGGGTGTTCCATTGTTGGACGCATCCGTTTCTCACTTCGCAGATGGAGAAATCAATATTCAAATCAATGAGAGTATTCGTGGAAAAGACGTTTACATCATTCATTCAGTTTCAGATCCAGTTAACGACAACTTCATGGAATTAATGATTGCCGTTGATGCTCTAAGACGTGCAAGTACGAAACAAATTATTTGTGTATTGCCTTACTTCGCATATACACGTTCAGATAGAAAGTCTCGTGCACGTGAACCTATCTCAGCTAAGTTATTCTCTAACTTGCTAGAAATGGGTGGAGTTGACCGTGTTATTGCGTTGGATATGCACGCTGATCAAATCCAAGGATTCTTCGACATTCCTGTCGATCACTTACGTGCCATGCCTATCTTCGCCAAGTACTTCATGGACAAGATGGACGACAAGCAAGATGACTTCGTCTTCGTTGCACCTGATCATAACTCAATGAAACGTGCGCGTGCCTTGGCAGAAGTATTCGGTTCACAAATTGCTATCGTTGATCAAAGATCAACTGAAATGGAAGATATTGTTCCTGGTGTCATCGGTGACGTTGAAGGCAAACATTGCGTTATCGTAGATGACTTAATTGATACTGGTACAAGAATGATAAATAGTGCAGAAGCCTTGAAGGAAGCTGGAGCAGTTGATGTTTATGCCGCTGCTACCCACCCAATTTTCTCTAAGAACGCTGCCAAAGATCTACAAAACTCAGAACTTAAAGAAATCGTTGTAACAGATTCGATCGTTGTTCCTGAAGAATGCAAATTCGCTAAGTTGAAGATCTTGTCAGTTACAGACTTACTTGGAGACTCTATCAGAATGACAGAGATGGACGAATCAACTAGTTCATTGTTTGAAGTTCGCGATGGATACACAGTTATTAAGTAGTTAATTCAAATAGACTTGTTTACAGATCACGATGATTTGTAACAAGTCTATTTTTTTGCCCTAATTATAATTTCATTTTTAAATATAAATTCTTATAGTTATTGGAAAATTTAAATGATATACATAATGTATTATATAAACTAATAATTAATTAAATAACAATTATACGTATTGTGTTATTTGATTGATCTGAGGGATAAGTATATTTATTTAAGATGAGGATTTGCTTATGAAAAATAAAATGGGAAAAATTTTATTCGTATTGCCATTTTTGGCTTTATTGCTTGTAATGACTAATATAACAGTCATTAAAGCTGCAGTTCTGACCGAGAAGGATGTTTTCAACGCCGCTCCCGCCGGAATAAAGTTGGACGATTACTTCCAATATCCAACGAGTTATTCAGGAACTAGTGGCAAGGTCGTGAATAACAGTATCAAATTATTCAATAATAATGAATATCCTAGTGATATCGTCAAAATGACTGGTAGTCCTAATCAAGTGGCTTCTATTTGGGGGAAGGCCATGGAAGATGGCAGTAACGCGACAGATGGTAATTATAATTATAACTACTTAGATCTGAGCAAGCGACAGACTATATCCGCTTGGATGTACTTTGGCCAAGGGTCCAGTAAGCAAGGGGTCACTACGGCCAATACTGACGGGATGGCATTTGTGCTTCAAAACGATAGTGATGGGTACAATGCTATTGCTAAGGGAATAAGTACTGACGGTACTACACCTGATACTGGGGAATCATTGGGGGTTTGGTCAGGTGGTGGTAGTCCTTCAACTGCCAGCACTACAACTGATTATGCCAAAGGTGCAATCCAGAATAGTATTGCTATTGAATTTGATGCTGCACGTAATGAAACTGCATCTAGTAGTAGCAGTTTGCTTAATAATGATTTGGATGGATTAAAAAAGAATGATACGTATGTAGGTAAAGGTCAACATGTGGCATGGAACTATCCAGGTTCAGCGAATACTTATCAGCAGGCTGGTAATTTTAGTACTCTTATAAATACTACTGGAGGGATTTTGGGTTGGAAAAATATAACCGGTTATTACTATACTATGGAGCCGCTAGATCCAAAGAATAATACTTACATTGTTGCAGAAAATTATGATGAGGTAGATACAGCTTGGAAGCACGTTACTTTTAATTATTATCCACCAACTTCAAGTGGCAGCACAACGGCTCATATGTCGATTGCCTTCGCTGATAAGACATATGATGGAACGATAAATCCTTATTCTCAATGGGATGGTATCGGTGTCGGTGGTGTTCATACGCCGGTTGAAATAGATCTAAGTAAATTAGGATTAAAATCTGGTCAAACCAAGATTCGTTGGGGTATCACGGCTACTGACGGTTCATATAACACGGTTGATCAACCACAAGCGGTCATCTTTGAATCGATTCCAGCGATAGCTAACGTCTTATCGACTACAGGATTATTCGATATTACGCAAAATAGAGATATTCCTGATTTGGATCGTAATTCATCGGCAGACGCCAATGTAAATAACGGCGACAAATTAAGATTCGATTATTCACTGGATTATAGTTCAGGACTTATTGGTACAGGTGATATCACTACAACGGTCAACCTTCCTAAGAACGTTGACTTCACTCCGGATGGTGACGGAAATATTGGTCAGATAGTTTATGGCGATAAGACTGTCGATATCCCTAGTTCAGCTTTGAGCAGTGATGGAACTAGCGTCAATCTAACCTTGGATAGTTTGGCAGAAGCTAATCCTTCAGCTAAGATCGAATTAATTGGGACCGCCAGTGTGCCGGATACTGCTACCGCAACTTCTACAACGGTAGAACCAGCCCACACTGCTTATCGAAGCAAGCATTATACCAATGATGCCATGTCACCGAAGTTCATTATCAATAATGAATCGTTAGTTATTAACAATACCGATGAGTTGAATAAGACTATCAAGTCGGACGAATCGGCGCAATTAGCGGGAACTGTCAGCTATCAAAAAGGTAGCAAGTTCGATGGTAAGGATTTAACTGTTCATACTTCTGTTGATGGCAAAGCACTAGAAGATGGTACTTTGTCAGTTGCTGCCGATGCGACTCAAGGTAATTATTTGTTGGCACTGAGTGGCAGTGTTCTAGGAACTGGTACACATGAAGTGAAACTTTATTTAACAGATTCTGGTCATCGCATCTCAAATACAATAACTTACGAGATCGTTGTTAAACCTGACAATTCTTTGGTCATTACACCGACAACGGATCTGACTAGAACAGTTACGAACAATAAGGATCAGACGATCTCTGGAACTTTTGTTCATGAAGATGGATCCTACCTCGAAAGTGGCGACCCGACAGTTACTTATCAAGTAACTAATGAAGGCCGTGATCCGCAAGCTCCAGTTACTACGACGGTGAGTGATGATAAGTTTAGTTTTGATTTGAAGCCAATTGCTGCCAAAGATAATATCGACAATATTGATGACTTCATGGCGGATGACAATAATTATCAAGGCTTAGTGCTGACTGAAGGTAAGAATACGATCGATGTTACTGTCACTGATAGTGCCGGGCATTATGGTAAGGTCAAGTATGTCATCAATGTGCCAAAAATCACACCGAAGATTTCTTCGGATGAATTGAATCCAACGATCACTGATCTTGACGGGAGCCATTTGTCATTGAGTTATGAATATCCTGATAATCCTGATTACTTATTAGGTAAGGATGATCTGACATTTTATGAACAGGTGGATAACGAACCGGAAACCGTGAAGTTCGCTGATCCGACTGCTGATGTTAAGACACCATATGAGATCGACCCAATGGCTTCTTCAGTACTCCAAGGGAAGACTAGTTCCGGAGCTCACACGGTAAAGATGTACGGTGTTGACCCATACGGCCGGAAGTCATCTGAATTGACTTATAATATTACGGTTTTGGAAAAATATCTTAAGCTCAATGTGGATGATTATAAGTTTGAAACGATCAATTCCGGAGCAGAGAAGGCTGGTTACATTCATCGTTCTGGTGATTGGGATGTTGATGTTACTAGTTTGAAGTCTGACTGGAAGCTGACAGCTACCGGTGGAAACTTTGTTCAAAACTTCGATGATGGCAAAGCTGCCGAGACTTTGAACGGTAATATGATTTTTGTTAGTGGAAATGATACTTCTGATCTGCAAAATACGTTGATTGCTTCTGGTAAGTATTCGGGAGATAATTTGCCTCAGATTACTGATGTTTCTAGTGATTGGGGATATGACGATGGTATTTTGTTAGACTTGCGCTCTTTTAATAGTCCTGGGATTTATAAGAGTTTGATTTCTTGGAATTTGGTGGAGAGTGTTTAAGTTGGGTGTCGTCTCCGGGAAAAAGTGAAAAATCTCCTGCTGTGCGACCGCTTGGAGCCTTGGTCTCCAAGCTCGATTTTGGACTTCGCAAGGTACGCGAATTCCAAAATACGTCGGTGCTGTACGAACGAGTAACTCGCTCGTTCTACACCACTGGCACTGCTGGAGTTTTTCACTTTTTCCCTCCGACTTGTTTGGATGTTCTTCAGTCAGATAGATATATTGATACAAAAATGCCTGCTGGCAACTTCATGCTGAAGTTGCTCGCAGGTATTTTTTTTGGCTTCTTTTTAATTTTTGTTGATATAATAAATAATTTATTTTTGTTTAAAAAATATATTATTAATTGGGCTATCTAATTCATAACATTATTTATAAACTGTATTTTTACTAAAAAATGTCATTTTTGGTAATTTTTTATTTTCTGATGTGGAACCATTTTCATTTTGATATAGGTTATGTTAATAATGAATATATTTTTACCACATATACTATAAATATATTTGTCATGAGAGGGAGCCAAATGAGGAATAGAAAGAAATTGATAATGTCTATTTTGGGCACTATTTTATTTTGTGTACTTTTAAGTTTGAAATTCTCTGCGATGCCTGTTCGTGCTGATCTGGATGCTGATGGGAGGAAGGCAACTCCACAGGGATTGGCACTGATGAATGGTGACGGTAAGGATTCTTATTTTACATATGTTGATAATTTTATGGCTAATTATCCGAACCATGCCACGATAATCAGGGGACAGAATCCTAATTATTCGGAATCTGATGCGGTTCAATTGACTAGTGGAACTAAGCAATTGAGCTCTATTTGGAGTGATATTGATAAGGGCAATTACATTAATACGGCGATACCACAAAAATTGTCAATGTGGTTGTATTTTGGTCATGGTGAATTGCCAGCTGATGGAATTGCTTTGGTTCTTCAAAACGATCCCCGCAAGGAATATGCAATTACTACCTATAATAATAAGCCGGTAGATGGTGAAACTTTAGGTGTATGGGGACCGGATGTCGACAAAACTCAAACTAAACCATCAGTCGTGGCAGCGAATGCCATTCAAAATTCTTGGGCACTGGAATTCGATACTTTTTTGAATCGGAATTCGACGCCGGAATTAGGAAGTTACTTTGATTATGATTTTGAATCAACATCGAAAGGTAATCAACACATGGCCTGGAATTATCCAGCTTTAGCAGGTACTTACGAGTACAATTGGACCACTGGTGCTGTTTTCAAGCTAGTTCATAATGACGCCAAACAATATTTAAATCTAACGCGTGGTACTACTGGTGATAATTCGTGGCATCACTTATCAATTGACTATCAACCGCCGGTTACTGGATCGACCAAGGCTAGTTTAACTTATTCATTCAATGATAAGAAGACTAATGGAGAACCGGGATCGATGTTGAGTACTCCAGCTGATCAGCCGTATTCTAACACTGTCGATCTGGACTTAGCTAATTTTCATTTTGATAAAGATGCGAATGGTGTGACTGATACTAAGTTAAGATATGGTTTCACCGGTTCCACTGGAGCTAGTGCATCCTTGAATATGGCAGTGTTTGAGACTATGCCGTCATTAGTCAACGCCAGTTCGGAAGTAAAGGTCTACAATGTCTCTCAAGGTAATCGGGAGATCAAAGAAGGAGACGCCAAGAGTTACAATAATAACTTGATCAAATTCAGTTATAACTTGAATTATTTATCTGGTCAAAATGACTTATTGAATACGGTCGCCACGATAAATCTACCGAAGAATATCGTCTACAATACAACAGGAGATATTGGCAATGTGGTTTATTCAGATGGAAAAATTGAACCAATACCAGCTTCAGAGGTGACCAATGGTGTGCTTAGTCACAGACTGAAACGTGGTTTGAATAACGGTCTAAAAGGTGCCAAGGTCGAAATCACTGGCGTTACTAAGATCGAAACTAACAGTAACAAAACGACAGTTGCCAGTGCGCATGCTTTGATAAAGGGTGACTTGTACAAGGGAGATCTGAACACGCCTAACTTCTATATCATCTCTGAACCTCGCCACTTATCGATCAAGTCGACATCAGCTCTCAATCAAAATATCGGGGTGGGTGATACTGCTAACTTTGCCGGAACGATGTCGTATGATGATTCCACCGTTATCAAGAATGAGAATATGTCGATCTTAATGACAGTCGATAACGGAGAACCAACTACTTATAAGGATACTTTGAGTAAAGACGGAGAATTCTCCTTAGATATTGCGGATGCGGAAAAATTACCAGTGGGGCAGCATTCGGTTAATATTCAGGTGATCGATCAAAATGGCATTGCCTCTAACGTACTGACGTATTTGGTCAATGTGACGGCAGTCAATCCAGTATTGTCGACTGATAATCCAGACCTAACAGCGGTTCAGGCGTTAAAGGCCGTTAATATTCCGGCTCACATCACTTATGATGGCAATGTTACTTTTAGCAGCACGGATCTGACTTGGAAGATGAAAGTAATGAATCAGGATGGAACACAAGTTATCAAGGATAATATCAGTGCTCCGATTCAAGATGAGTTTTCTAAGGTTTTGGAGCAAGATTTAGTTCAGAACTTTTCCATGGACAGTCTTGGTATAACCGAACCGGGCAAATATCAAATAGAAGTTTACGTTAAAGACCAGCGTGATCGCCAGTCCAACGTGGTTACTTACAACTTGGAGTATTTGGCGAAATCAGCTGATTTGATCCACGATGACTATGCTTTTCAGTCGATAAACACAAGTAGTGAAATTAGAACGGTAAAACGAGCTGGTAAGTGGAAGCTAGGCGTCAACAGTGTTGATTCCGCTTGGTCATTGTCGGCTAAGGCTACTGATATGGTGGGGAAAGATGCTGAAGGAAATGATATTGGCAATTTAAAGGGCAATATGATTTTTGTAGGCAAAGACGATATAGCCCACGATATGGATTCGTATGTTTTGATCGATAATCAGACTGAGGCATTGACGAACGATTATGATATCAGCGGCAACTGGAAGCCAACTAATGGTATCTTGTTGAGAGTTTTGCCTAACCCACTGGGCGGTCATTATACTGGGCTGATCGATTGGTGTTTGAGCAATACAATTTGAAGTGGTGGTTGTTTTGCCGCTTCCGGTCAGCAGTAATTCCATCTGTGGCGGGGCCAGTCCGAGCCAAAAAGCGGTCTCGAACTTTGCTTTCTTGCTTTGCATAAATCGCAAATCAAGAAAGACATCCGTGCTGTAAATGTGGGAAAACCACCCGCATTAACACCACAATCGCCACGGATTCCATTACTGCTGACCTTCAGCTAATTTGAATAGTACAAACAAAATAGCACATCACGATATAATATTGTGGTGTGCATTTTTTTGCTCTGAGAAAGTATAAAATTTGAACAGTAAAGTATTAGTGGTTGCTAATAAATATAGAAGTAATACAAGTTTAGCTGAGGATGGTCAACAATGGAATCCGCCGTAAAAGTGTTCTTAGCGATTTATCGCTTAGAACACTGGACGACTTTGAAGACTACAGGCTTCAAAGCGAGGCCGAAGACGAAGACTGAGGCCGGTCCACGGCAGATGGAATTGTTGACCATCATCAGCGGCATCAAAAACTACAAAAATGCTTATATCAAAATACAACAAATTCGTTTGAATTTTTTATATAAATATCATGTCATAAGAAGTAACATCTATATAGATACATATGAATAATTTCACGAGGATATAGATGGTTATGAACAAGCAATTGAGAAGGAACTGTGTAATATTGGTTGTTGCTTCAATACTTCTTTTTCTTTTCTTGGGCAAGTCGACTACCACAGTTAAGGCTAATCCAAGCATATCTGATGTTCTCAAAGCAACACCGTCGGGGATGGATCTGGAGGATTATTTTGAGGCGCCAACTAAGTACACTGGCAATAGTACAGTACCTAATAGTTTGAAGATTATCAAAAAAGGTCAAGCTGGAAACAAGTCGGATGTCGTGCAAATGACTGATAAGACTAATCAGCTGGCCTCAATTTGGGGTAAAATGGCGACCGCTGATGCACCGGATACGCCGTATAATTATTTTGACGTGACTAAAGAACAGAATTTTTCAGCCTGGATGTATTTTGGCGACGACTTTACGAGATCCGGAGATGGGATGGCGTTTGTTATCCAAAATGACCCCAACGGGATCGATGCTATTTCTAAGAAGCTGACGGCCTTAGGTGGGTCGTATCCCCAAACTGGTGAAACTATCGGCGTTTGGGGTGGATTTGGTTCACCGACTGCTCAGAAAATGGCGGATGGTGCTATTAAGAATAGTTTTGCTCTAGAGTTTGATACTCATCACAATGATACTAATATGACTTGGCAGGGGTTTATCTGGCAACAAGGTGATTTCTTCGATGGTCTCAAAAGCGGCAAGGATTTTGTGAATAAGGGTCAGCACATTGCCTGGAGTTATCCCAATCAAGCCAGTGCTTATCACGAAGGTCAAAATGTCTGGACCAATTATTTTGATTTGGTACACCATGATGTAATTAATAATTTAGTTCTGTCTGGTAACGATAAGATCAAGGAAGTTTGGCATCATTTTACTTTTAAATACATGCCGCCAAGTGGCGACAGTACCATAGCGCATATTTCGTATGTCTTCGATGATAAAGACTATGATGGTTCCATCAGAAAATACCGCTATTGGGACAAGCGCCCTCGTAAAAAAGGTGATCACATTGATATCGATACTAAGTATTTCCATTTGAAACCTGGACAAAAAAGGATCCGTTGGGGTTTCACCAGTGCTACTGGTTCACCCGGAACCAAAGATACCAATAATGCAATTGTGCTTGAATCCATTCCGGCTGTTGCTGATATCAAAACAAGTTCGAGCCTGTATGATTTCACCCAAGAACGAGAGATCCTTGATCATGATCAGAATCAGCAGGCAGATGTGAACGTCAATAATGGTGACAAATTGGAATTCGATTATTTACTGAATTATAATTCCGGACTAGCTGAGACTGGACCAATAACTACCAAGATGAACTTGCCAGACTATGTCGATTTTAAACCCAAGGCCGATGGGGTTATTGGGAAGGTTATTTGTAATGATAAGACAATAGATCTTACCCAGGATGAACTGGGTGAAGAGCTTGATGACCAAGGTAAGACAGTCAAGTTCTTGAATTTTAAGCTCGACAGTCTGGGATATGACAATAATAATGTTCGAATCAAGCTATTTGGTAATGCGGATATCGGTAGCGATGTCTCTTCAAAGGTCACCAATGTTCAACAAGCGCACACGTCATTCTCTAGTCCGCATTACAAAGGTGATCTTATGAGTCCACAGTTCAGTATTAATCCAGTTGAAGATACTTTGACCGCAGCGGCTACTTCCGCCAAGGTTGTGAAAGTTCAACATAGCCAAAAATTTGAAATGAACGGTAAGATCGAATATGCCAAGGGTTCTAAGTTTGATAATAATAAGCTGTCCTTACATACGGTGGTCGATCAAGGGACACCCAATGTGACTGAGTTACCGATAACCCAAGATTCTCAACAAAAACATTATAGTATAATGATGAAGGCCAGTTCTCTGTCGCTAGGCCGGCATACGATCACAGTTTACGTATCCGATGCAAAGCACAGGTTTTCGAATAAGGTAGATTATGAAGTGATCGTTGATAAAGATACAACCGTCTTGAATTTGCAGAGTGATCCTAGTTACAGTTTTCAGGACGTTAATCAAACCTATGCACCACAGTTGATCCATCGCAAAGGAAAGTGGAACTTGAAAGTTGAAAGTCTCAATTCGATTTGGAGTTTAAAAGTGCGAGCCTCATCATTGATAAATTCCAAAAGCAAGTTGCCCTTAGCCGGCGGTTTGATCTACCGAGATGGTAATACTGAAGTACCATTGAATAGTGAGCCAGTTTTGTTAGGAGAAGATAATACCTTGAGCAATCAAGACAGAATCTTTGATATCGCCGGCAATTGGTTGCAAGATTCAGGAATTCTTTTGAAAGTCCGTTCTGATGCTACCGGCGGAAGTTATGAAGGAACGATTTCCTGGACTTTGACCAATAGCATTGATTCGTAAACAGGCAGTGAATATCAATAATATATTATTTTAAGTCAAAAAAGATGCCCAATTATTTGTAATTGAGCATCTTTTTTTTGTATAGAGAAAGTATATAGGTGTAATATTATTTTTATAAATAAGAAAATTAATTATTATTATTGCGATTTTTATCTCTAAAGGAATTCTTGGGGGAATGATTTCGGAGACGATTGAGGCGGTGTTCATTATGAGGATACGAGGTTTACAAATATACTTGGGAGTATTTTTTGCTCTATTGATAGGGTTATTTAGTCTGCCCTTAAAAACTGATCAGGTTGAAGCAGCAGCTATTGTCAGTCCAGCGGATGTATTGAAGGCAGCACCTGAAGGACTAGATTTACATGATTATTTTGAAAAACCAGATACTTATAGTGGCAGTTCTATTAAAGATTCAGCTACTTTGGTTAATAAGGGGGACAAAACGCCAACTGATTTATATGAAATGACTACTGGTACAGATCAATTAGGTTCAATCTGGGGAAAAATGACCGATTCTGGCAATGCGGATTATAATTCGTTTGATGTTACTAAGGATCAAACCTTTTCCATGTGGATGTACTTCAGTGGTACTGAAGGAGCATCAAGTGATGGTATGGCATTTGTAATTCAAAACGATGACAAGGGAATCAATGCTATTTCAACTTATAATCAGAATCAATTTTTTAATTCTGTAAGGACCCCTAAAACAGGAGAGAGTATTGGAGTTTGGGGTGGTAACGGTAGCGGTAGTAGTAATATGATAATAAATACAACTGATTTGGCGGCTGGTGCTATTCAAAAGAGTATTGCAGTAGAATTTGATAGCTATATGAATACTACTATACCTGATTTATCGAGTGGTAAAGATGATGACTTTGACGCAGCTGTTGATTCATCAAATTCTCGGCAAGTTAGGGGACCGCATATAGCATGGAATTATCCAGCGGATTCTGATACATATAAGTACAACAATACGGGATTTTATGCATACTATCAAATGAATCATAATAATCCGATTCCCGATACATATCTGGCAATCGATGATATGGTTAAGGGTGTACCTAAAGATTCTTGGCATCATGTAACAATCAAGTACACGGCACCTGAATCAGGTAGTACTACAGCTCATTTACAGTATATTTTTGATGATAAAGATACTGATGGTAGTGTTAAAAAATATAGAGAATGGGATCAAAGGGGTGACGGTGCCGACAATATGACTCATAAAATTATCGATATTGATATTAGTAAACTGAATTTAACTAAAGGTCAGACAAAGGTTCGTTGGGGTATTACTAGTTCTAGTGAAACGCCAACCATAAATGCGGTCATTTTCCAATCGCTTCCAGCTTTAGCTAATGTCAGCGTACCAACCAACCTGTATGATAAGACTCAAGAACGTAATATTCTTGATGCTAATAGATATCCTAGTCAGGATTATAATGTCAATAATGGTGATCAACTTCGTTTTGATTACAACTTAAATTATGACTCTGGGATGATGGGTACAGGTGATATTACTACGAAGATCAATCTTCCTAAGCATGTTGATTTCACTGCTGACAGTGATGGTAATATCGGTGAGGTCGTGGACTCAAATGGCACACAGAAAATCAAAGCAACTGACTTAAATTCCGACGGTACGATTTCGTTAACCTTGAAAAGCTTAGATAGTAGTAACCCTAATGTCGAGATTCACTTGAATGGTAAAGCTGATATCGGCGATAATACGACAGCTTCCTCCACAGATGTGGATCCAGCACATATTTCTTACGAGGGTAGTCACTATACTGGTGATGCTATGACACCAGAATTTACTATTAATCCAGTTACTGACACGTTGAAAATCGCCAATACTGATGATCTGAATAAGACGGTCAAGCTAGGAAATAGTGCCAGTATGAACGGAACCATTAGTTACGATAAAGGATCTAAATTTGGCAGTGATAGTGTGACAGTACATACTAAAGTAGACGGCGTTCAACAAGACGACGCAACACTTTCAGTGGATTCAACTGCTACGACTGCTGATTACGCATTGAAGTATGACGCTGACACATTGGGTGTTGGTACTCATACAGTAGAGGTCTATGTTTCTGATTCTAAGCATGTAGTGTCGAATCATATTACTTACAATGTGACGGTTGAAGATAAAAAATTAATACTTACTTCAGATAATGAAACTAGTTATACTATTTCTCCGGAAGATACAATATTGTTTACTGGCAGTATCAGTTATGATGATGGTACTGATTTGGATTCTAGTAATACATATATTTCATATATAGTGAATGGAAAGACAGTTTTGCAAGGTAAACCGATGTTTAACGGTTCAGATCATTCTGTCTATAACTATTCCTATAAGTTGTCCGCATCAATTTTAAATTCAGGTAAGAACACTTTAACGATAACTGTAGTTGATGGAGATGGTCGTACGTCGCATGTTGATATAACCATCAACGTAACCACCAAGGTACTTACGCTAGAGAGCAATAAATCCTACAGATTCCAAACAACTAATCAGTCTAATGAGGAGAAACTGATCAGACGTTCTGGTGATTGGGATTTGAAAGTCACGAGTGCTAAGACACCTTGGAGTTTAACGGCTCAGTCAACGGCACTAATGAACAGCACTACGCATCTGCCAATAATGGGTACGATGATTTATCGCAATGGCTTGAATCAATCTTCACTACAAGATAATCCAGTGTTGATCTATTCTGATGATAATGTCAGCAACGATACAGTCGTTACTGATGTTACCAAGAACTGGACTGATGACACCGGTATTCTGTTAAGTGTTCAACCAGATGCTTCCGCTGGATCTTACACCGGTGAGATAAATTGGACTTTGACGGATAGTATTGATACGACGAATTAAACTTGGACGCCAACTGTAAAAAGTTGACGTCTATTTGTTTGCTTAGAAATATTCCATTTTATGAAAAGAAAAATATATATAATGGAATATTATAGCCATGGTGCATATGATAGAATTAATTTAATGATAAATGTGATGTTTTTAACTTAAACGAAGAGGCGATTAATAAAAGCAGAATAGAGGGGATGACGTAATGAAAAAGCGGCATGCAATGATTCATATTGGGGTATGGCTCATGTTCTTGATGGGTCTATTTTTCGTGGGCTCAAAAACTAATGAGGTTGAGGCTGCTCCGACTAAAGATGCAGTATTCATGGGAGCACCTGAGGGGATGACTGGTATTAAAGATTATTTTAATATACCTGGAAGTTATACTATTGGTGAAAAGGTCTCAAATAGTGCTCAAATTTTAGAAAAGGGTGATACGGTTAATACCGACATTGTTCAAATGACCAATGGGGTAGAAAATTTGAGTTCCATTTGGGGAAAAATGTCATCTGATAATAAAGAATACAATTATTTCGATATAAGTAAAAAACAAACCTTTTCTATGTGGCTTTATTTTGGTGATAAAAACTTTAATTATAATAAATACAACGAAGATAAGAATGACATTGATAGTAACAATGGTTCAGGAGAAGGAATGGCATTTGTTATTCAAAACGATGATAAGGGTGATGATGCAATTTCGTTCTACAAAGGAGGGCTGGTGTCACTTCTAAATCCAAAGACACCTATAGGCTTTGAATCTCTGGGCATCTGGGGAGGTACAATATCACCGAATTCTATTTTAAGTTCATCGATTTCATCCGCAAGTGAGTTTAAGAATGGTGCTATTCAGAATAGTTTTGCTTTAGAGTTCGATACTCAAAGAAATGTTTCAAGTGGAAAAGACGATGTATTTGACGCGACCTTAGAAAAAGGTTCTAAGCAAGCTAAGGGTCAACATATTGCTTGGAATTATCCTGCTAGCGAAAGCACTTATCAAAAGAATGGAAGCTATTTTAATATGCAGCACAAAGATGTAATTCCCAACTTAGATATGTCAGGTGACGGATCAGTAAGTGAAGCTTGGAAACATTTTACTTTTATTTATTATCCACCTGAAAATGGTAATAAGCCGCATATTTCATACTCCTTTGATGATAAAGAATACGATGGATCGATCAAACCATTTAATGAGTGGAATATCAGAGGTGATGGTATTAAGCATGACAACATTGAATTGGATTTAAGTGAATTCAACTTAAAATCAGGTCAAACCAAATTACGTTGGGGTCTAACTAGTTCAACTGGAAGCACTATAACGAATAATGCTGTAATTTTCGAATCGATTCCGGCAGTCGCTGACGTCAATGCGACAACTAATCTCTATGATTATACACAGGAACGTGATATTCCGGACAGTGATAAGGATTCTACGGTTGATGATAATGTCAATAATGGCGACAAGCTTAGATTTGATTACAATTTAACTTACAATTCAGGCTTTGAATATACTGGAGATATTAAGACACAGATCAATGTGCCTGAGAATGTGGATTTCACAGCCGATGAAGATGGTAATATCGGTGAAATTGCTTATTCGGAAACAGATATAGAAAAAATCAATGCTTCGGCACTGAACGCTGACGGCACGATCAATTTGACTTTGAGAAGTATGGGTAGTGATAACGCTAGTGTTCAAGTCAGATTGAATGGAACAGCTAATATTGGCTCGAATGCGTCAGCCGAAAAGACTGCAGTTTTACCAGCCCACACCTCATACGATAGTACCCATTATACTGGGGATGTCATGACACCAAAATTTCACATCAATCCATTGACGGATACTTTGCGCTTAGCACCAAAGGATCCTGACGATGATATGACAAGAACTATCAAAACTGGCAAGGAAGCCGTCATGGATATGAATATCAAATACCAAAACGGTTCAACCTTTGGTAATAATAAGGTTACTGTGACTACGATCGTTGACGGAGAAAAGAGCGTATCCGATTACACGGTCGATCCTTCCGCAGCGGATTCTGATTATTCATTAGTTCTGAGTGGATTATCAGTCAAATCACATGATGTAGAAGTATATGTGACTGATTCGATGCATCGAATATCCGATCACTTGAAGTATACGGTGAATGTGGAAGATAAGAAGCTGTTGCTCGATGTTGATAATGAAAGAGAGATTACTATGTCTAGCGATGATGTGCTACATATTACGGGTTCTATCAGTCACGATGATGGCAGTAACTTTGTCGGAGGTCTATCTAGAATTGCATACTATATAAATGGAGAATTGCGTTTATATGATATGACTAAAATTGACGATGATGATAAGAGTATTTATGAGTTTAAATATGATTGGAACGGGAGTGTATTCAAAGAAGGCGATAACGAATTAAAGATAATTGCTCAAGATGTAGATAATTTAGGCAATATCGTCAGAGAATCCGAACCAGTAACGATCAAAGTCTACATAACAAACAAACTGCTCCAATTAACAAGCGATAAAAACTACAAGTTCCAAGCCTCCAATCAATCTAACGAAAGTAAGATCTTAAAACGTGCTGATAAGTGGACGTTGGACGTAACTAGTGCTAAGACTTCGTGGATCTTAACGGCTAGATCTGATGGTCTAATGGGATCTAACGGTATACCACTATCTGGAGATATGATTTATCGTAAAGATGGCAATGAATATACTTTAGCCGACGATCCAGTGGAGATCGATCGCGACGGTACAGTAAGTACTGACAAGGAAATAACTCATATTGCGGATGAATGGTTACCAACGGAAGGTGTCCTCTTGAAGATCCAACCTAATGTTTCTGCCGGAACGTATACTGGTGAGATAGAATGGACCTTGGTTGATGGTTTGATGTAATAATTAGTTGAATATAAATATAATCGTTGCTGATGTAGCAACGATTTTTTATTTTTTATATCCAATAATTGTAGTGTTCAACTTTGAAAATAAATTATTTCAATATATGAAATATATACAATTAGTATCTTTAGTATCCTTTATTTGTGTATGAAGGAGGAAGTATTTTTGAGACGAAGAAAACTACCACTGACTTTATTTTCTTTGCTGATGGCTTTTTTTGTATTGTATTGTAGTACGAATCGGGTAAATGCCACGACCCGAGATGACGAAGCTACTAAGGCAGTAGCACCGCGAGGATTATCGCTGACTGACAAGGCTGATGCTAAGAATTACTTCACATATGTTAAGAAGCTGGGAAGAACTGATCCTCGTGATAATAGTGCTCGGATCATCGAGCAACCTAATAAGAATAATCCTAATACTGATGCGGTCTTACTGACTGACGATGTTAATCAGCTGGGAACGATTTGGAGTGATGAGAACAAGAATAATTACATCGATACTAGTGTCAAACAGACTTTGTCGATGTGGCTTTATTTTGGCTATGCCAAGAATCCTGCTGATGGGATCGCAGTGGTTCTTCAGAACGGCGGGGCGGATGCTGTTGATATAGATAAGGATGGAATTGCCCACGGTGGAGAGACTTTAGGCGTCTGGGGCACTGATAATGAACCGGCAAATGGGGAACCTCAGGTGATTGCCTCACGTGCCATCCCTAGAAGCTGGGCTTTGGAATTTGATACGTTCATGAACAACAGTGGGGTTGCTTCTTCTTTGAGCGCCTTTGACACGTACCTTAATGCGGATGAGAATAATAATAACCAGCACGTTGCTTGGAATTATCCAGCAGATCCGGGAACTTATACCCCTGATTACGGTACAGGTGGTGGTAATGGGAGCTTGTTTTATATGTACCACAATGACGCCGAAGAATTTTTGCGCTTGACCGGCAACAGCAAGCCGGAATACTCATGGCATCATTTGACTTTGGAATATACACCGCCAGCTGATAGCAGTACTAAGGCATCACTCAAGTATACTTTTAATGACAAGTTGATCGACGGTACTCCGGGGACAGTTCCTGAGAATCGAAAGTTTAGTCATAACGTTAGTTTGGATCTGACTAAATTTGCGGATAAAGATGGTATTATTCCAAACAAACTGCGTTATGGCTTCACCGGCTCGACTGGGGCAGAAGCTTCGGTCAATATGGCAATCTTCGAAACAATGCCTTCATTAGTTAATGCGGATATTAGTTCGAATGTGTTTGACCTATCTCAAGCTGAACGTGAAGTTCTCTCTGGAGATCAAAATGTTCGTGATGGGGATGATATGAAGATCGGCTATAACTTGATTTATGAGACTGGGAAGAGAACGTTGAAGAATGCTGTTGCCAGGTTGAATCTTCCAAAACACCTGCAATATGCTGATTCAGGTGTCATCGGCCAAGTGAATTATTCAGACGGGACTGTTGATCAAATAACAGCTGATCAAGTTAATGACGGGGTATTAACTTACAACTATACCAAGGAGTTTGACTTGGACATGCGAGCTGCTTCTATCTATATATATGGGAAGGCAAAAGTCGACAACAATGCTGATACCAAAGTTCCAGCAGCTCACGGGATAATTGAAGGTGATCTTTACAAAGGTGATGTCAGTACGCCAGACTTCACGATCATTCCTAGGGTCAAAAAACTAAACATCGCAAAGCTGCCATCAACGACCTCAGTTGAAGTAGGGAAATCATTAGAATTGAACGGGACGATGACTTTGAGTGATGACAAACAGAAGCTAGATCTGAACAACGAGGATGTCTATCAGATTTATCGCATCGATGGCGGTGATATTAAGTATGGTCGGGATACGACTAGTCCTAATGGTAAGTTCAGTATTACGTTGAATACTGGGAATGGGATGGATAAAATCCGTCCTGGTAAGCATACGATCGAGGTCTATGCACTGACTACTGATCTGATCTCTTCAGAGGAGATTCTCAAGTATGATGTGGATGTGCATGAGAAGAATCCGGTTCTGACTACGGATAATACGGATATTACCGTTTTGAAATCTGATAATAAAGTCAACTTACCTGCCAAAGTATCCTATGAAGATGCACATAAGTTTGATACAGCTGATTTAACTTGGCATATGAGAGTCGATGACGGGGAAGAGTCGACTGAAAAAATTCAAGAATCTCAAAGTAGTGTGGATCAAATCACCTGGACACAAATTTTTGAAGCATCAGAATTAGGTATTACTGATACGACACATGTTCCGTATCTGGTTCACGCCTATGTAACCGACAAGTACGGCGGTAAGTCGAATGAATTGGCATATGAGGTGACACTTCTGTCTAATTCAGTATCACTAGATTATGAGCCAGATTACTCATTTGAACCTGTGAATACGAGTGGGGAAGATATAGTAGTAAAGCGCAATGGGAAATGGAAATTAGGAGTTAATAGTACAGACTCCACCTGGAAACTGTCAGCTAGTGCCTCGAAGTTGTTCTCATTTGATCAGAACGACAATAAGATTAGTGAACTAAATGGCGGCTTGATCTATGTTAATAAATCAGGAATAAGTCTGCCAATGTCTTCAGAAGTTTTGATTGCTGAAGACGACGAAAAGGAAACACTCGACTTCGATGTTGCCAAAGAGTGGCGTGATTATACAGGAGTGTTGTTGCAGGTTCAGCCACATCCTAGTGGTGGAAAATATAAAGGTGAAATTGATTGGTATTTGTCTAATACAATTTAATTCGATTCATACAAAAAATCGCACATTCAGTTGATGAATGTGTGATTTTTTATGTATTATTTTATTTTTCGTAAATTATTTTTTTATTATCCGACTTGTATATACAGATAATCCTGCCATAATAGAGGTAGGGAATTTGTGTAAACATATATCACGATATTTTGATAAATTATTTAATTTTAGACATAAGCCAGCAGGGGGCAGTTATGAAAAAATTAAGTTTATTTTTTTTCACTTTTATAATGATATTTTTGATGTTAATTGGGATTAAGACTACAAATGTTGATGCTGTAACTATTACTACGGATGATCAAGCAATGGATGCCGCACCTGACGGATTACAATTAGGAGATTTGAGCAGCGATAATTTATTTGAACTAGGATCTCATACTGATGGCAGTGATTCTTCCATTTACAAAGGCGATGTTCTTCGTCTTACTCAAGTAAGTATCCCTAATCAAGTAGCTTCAGTTTGGAGCAATGAATCTCGAGAGAACTATATCGATACTGGTCAAAAGCAAACCTTGTCGGTATGGTTGTACTTCGGTGCCAATATCGGTGGTTCAGAAGGTATGGCTCTAGTATTGCAAAATGATAAAAATACCACAAATGCTATTGCAAAAGATGGCAACAACATTGCCGGTGGTGAATCAATGGGCGTTTGGGGCAGTGATGTGTCTAATAAAAAAGACAAAAGTGCCATCGCTGCTTCAGCAATTCAAAATAGCTGGGCTCTAGAATTTGATGGCATCGTTAATTCTTCTGGT
Organism: Companilactobacillus sp. HBUAS59699; assembly: GCF_036913575.1. Classification (NCBI taxonomy): domain Bacteria; kingdom Bacillati; phylum Bacillota; class Bacilli; order Lactobacillales; family Lactobacillaceae; genus Companilactobacillus; species Companilactobacillus sp. HBUAS59699. Next base: position 265,818 of record NZ_JAYKTV010000003.1, read on the forward strand.
AATAATAGTTATGAAGATTATGATAATGGTACTCCGGGCAATAGTTTCGATGATTATCAACCAGACCCTCTCAATAGACGTATAAGTGATCAACATATGGCTTGGGCTTATCCTGGCAGTCCTGATAGCTATAACTTACTGGGAAATGTTAGTTCTGGATTTTTAGGAATGGATAAAACCAATTATTACGAATTACTGCATAATGATATTGACCAAGTGCCATTAAATTTTGCTGCAGATGCATCTCTAGCCTGGCATCACTTGATCATTAAGTACACACCACCTACAGATGCCGATCCTGATGAAGCAACTTTGGAATATAAGTTCAATGACAAATCTTTGAATGGTTATGCCCAACACCTCAAGACGGGTCAGACTTACGTAGATCACACCTTGAATCTTAAGCTTTCAAACTTAGGTTTGAAAAAGGGTGATCCACTCTTATACGGTTTTACAGCTGCTAATGGTAGTAGTCAGGACAATTCAGAATTGAATTCAATTGTATTTGAAAGTATGCCATCAATCGTTGATGCTGATGAAAATGCCTATGTAGTTGATGAGACTAATAAGAATAAGATCAGCTCGAGTAACGATGTCATGACAGATGACGATAAGAAACTACCCGATACCACTACAGTTCATCCCAAAGATGATTTAACATTCAATTACATGATCAGATACAATTCTGGTAAAGAAGACTTGGCTGATCCAATCGCAAAGATTGATTTGCCAGATAATATTAAATTGACAACTGATACTAGTGGCAATATCGGTAAGATAGTTTATGCAGATGGTAGCAGTGATCCAATTTCTTCAGGGACTGTAGATGGTAATACGGTAACAGTTAAAATTAATAAAACTTTGACTAGTTCATTTAATACCGCCAAGGTTGTACTTAATGCTACCGCTGCTGACGTACTTGATGATACTTCATCACTTAAGGTGGAAGCATCACATGCCAAATTTGAAAGTAATAATTATATTGCCGACGTTCAAACACCGGAGTTTAGTATTATGGCTCCCCAGGATAATCTAACTATTACTAAGACTTCAACCGATCCAGTAACTATTTCACCGAAAGGCTCAACTAACTTGACTGGTACCATGAAGTTTGATAATCAAGCCAATGTTGATAATAGTGATATGGATATTTATGTCTCAGTCGATGGCGGAGAAAGCAAGATATATAAGGATACTGCTAGTGATAACGGCAAGTTCTCGATTCCATTCGGCAGCTCCGATGTTAAGCAACATAAGATCACGGTTCAAGTAGTGGACGATAATTATACTTCTGCTAGCGGGATAAAAGACGTTATCGCTTCTAATAAGTTGACCTACACAGTAAATGTTCAAGATCTAGCATTGATTGCATCGTCAGATTCTCTTTCAACGACGATCTTGAATCAGACTAGTGTACCAATGCCAGCAATCACAGCCGAATACAATGATGGTTCTGATATTTCAGGCTCTGACTTAAGCATAAACTATACTATTTCTAACCCTAATTACGATAGTGGCAATCCTGAATCGGGACAAGCTACCGTCAAGGGAATCGCAGAATCAGAATCTTCTGAGACACAATTATCGTATGATATGTTGATCGATAATTCTGATGATCCCGGCTTAAAAGTCGGTAAGAATACGATCAAGGTTACTGTTGCTGACGGTGCAGGTCACACTTCCAATGCCTTGACGTATGTCATCGATGTTCAAGATAAGAATCCAGTCTTGTCATATGGCGACGGGACAGACGGCAATATTACTCAAATGGGAACAGATGATACGATCGACTTTCCAATCAAGTCCGCATACGAAGATAACTTGAGCTTTGCGCCATCAGACTTGACTTACAGCGTATCGGTCGATGGAAAAAAAGTAGCAGATCTGCCTAAGAGTTCTGATGATGCGTCAACCACATCATATGATTCAACCATAGAGTTAACTCAAGCAGCGTTAGGAATTGATGATCAAACAACACCAACTCATACAGTTACCTTCAAAGCAACTGATCCATACGGACGTGTTTCGAACAAACTAACATACAATCTGAAGATGATTTACAAATCAGCCAGTTTGACGTATAAGGATGACTATTCCTTTGGGGCACTTAACCAAAGTCCAGAAGAACGGATAGTTAAGAGAACTAGTGACTGGGATATAGCAGTTAATACGATCGATTCACCTTATCAATTGACCGCTAGTGCTGGTGATCTGACTTCTGATAACCAAACCTTAGCTGGTCAACTTATCTATGTAAATCCTAATAGTAGTCAAGTAACATCAATGAATTCTCCAGTCTTAGTGAGTGAGAATGACAATGATACGACTAATAGTTATAGTATTTCCAGTAAGTGGGGCAGCGATGCCGGCGTCTTGTTGGAAGTTGATCCTAATGCTGTGGCTGGTTCTTATAGCGGTAAGATCAAGTGGAATTTGACGGATAGTCTTGATTAGAAATAATAAAAAATTGACATTTTTAAATAATGCCAATTTTTTTATTATTTTTTGGAAAACGGTTACATCGTTATATTTATAAATGTCTAAACATGTGATATAATGTGTTTATACATATTATATATGAAGGGTAATTTGGGTAGGCTGTGGTTAGATGATAAAAATTTAAACATTGAGTTTTTTAAGAATATACAGATTTAATATTACACGTTTTGCAATTCATCTAGGTTTTTAGCCCAGTCTGGATTTTGCTTTGTAGTTATCGTGGAATATTAATTGAAATTTATTAAGTGTCTTCAATAACTATAAAGATCATAGGAAACGTAATTTTCCATGGTCTTTTTTTGTTACCACCATTATCTGGGGAGTGAATATCTCATGAAGAAAGGTTTAGTTGGGTTTGTACTTGCAAATATAGTTGTATGTTTGGCAATAGTTTTTGGGACCGTCTCAACGGTACATGCCATATCTTATTACACAGATAAGGATGCTCTGCCATTGGCACCAATTGGTATTCCAATTGGTAACTTGAGTGATGATGATCTATTCAAAGCCGGAGCTGGTAGTGATGATATGAAGCCCAAAATTTACGAAAATAACAGTTCAATGATTTTGTTAACTGGTGAAGGTAGTCCGTCGGGAGTAACCTCAGTATGGGCTAATAAGGAACAAGATAACTATATTGATATTACTCAGAAACAGACATTAACAGCTTGGCTTTATTTCGGTGGATATAGAGCATCAACTGATGCTGGAGCTGAAGGTATGGCACTAGTATTACAGAACTCTGGTTATGATGCGATTGCCAGAACTAAGAGCGGTGGAGACGTTGCGGGTGGTGAATCACTTGGTGTCTGGGGTAGTGATAAGGCGGTAGAAGCCGAGGGAGGAATCATTACTCAACTTTATGATCTTAATACGGCTAAGAGTACTCTGAATGACATGGCAAAATCAGCACTTCAGAAGAGTTTTGCCTTGGAATTTGATACTCATAGAAATGGTGGTAAAAGTTCCTCAGAACTGGGTACAAATGGATCAAATTTTGATTCATACCAACTAAATTATCAGGACACTGGTGGCGCCAGAAGTACACCTGATCAACATGCAGCATATGGCTATCCGGCCGCAGAAGAAATGTATTATAAATCTGGTTACAACAGTTATCCTGTAAGCGTAAGTATTTTTGAACGAGAGGCAGAGTTTCCATTCTATCTTCTGAATCACAGAGGAATAGAGGAACAAGATTTCGCTAACAATAATTCGGCTGGAGATTCTTGGCATCATATTACTATTACCTATAATCCAGCCACCGCTACTTCTAAGCCCACTTTAACCTATGTTCTAAACGACAAGTTAATTGATGGTAGAGCCCAAGGCTCCGGTAGTACTGGACAAGCTGAATATGACAACAAAGTTGAATTAGACATGAGTCAGTTTGGAACTATCAAGGATAACAAATTGTACTACGGATTTACTGGGGCTACAGCTGCCTCTGAACCAAGCACTGAAGCAATTGTATTTGAAAGTATGCCTTCGATCGTTCAGATGGAGGCTAACGCTTATATCGTTAATAAGACGACAAACAGTAAGATCAGCAATAATACCGACTTCATGGATGACGAGACATTAAAACTCGATGATACCGAAAAGGCACACCCAGGGGATGATTTAAGATTTAATTATTTACTACAATACGAATCAGGTAAGCAGCAATCTAAGGATGTTGTTGAGACGATTGAAGTTCCAGAAGGTGTATCAGTTGTAACAGATAATGATATCGGTAAGATCTATTATTCAGGTATTGACAATGCCACTGGTAACAAAGTTACTAAGTCAGTTGATATCGATCGGATCAGTTATGATCCAAGCACTAGAAAAGTAAAAGTGGCCATTGAAGATATGGGTAAGACCGACGACAATGATATTTATTGGGAAACAGCGAGAGTAGAACTTAAAACGACAGCAGATAAGATTCCTGATGGTCAAACCAAAACGACCGTTCCAGTAGGACATGCGGCAATTTCTGGTTCTAACTATGTTACTGATACGGAAACACCACAATTCGATGTTGTGAATCCTTCCGATACTTTGATCTTGACTAAGACCAAAGGTGATGGTGACTATAAGTCTAAGGACCTAGTTTCACTAGAAGGAAATATGGAATATGGATCAAAGAAGACCTTGGATCCAAAGGATGTTACTATGATTTATCAAGTTGATAATGATGAAGAGATACACGCGATTGACACCGACCAACCAGCATCTGGGACAGTTCCGTTCTTTCTTAAATTAGAATCACTATCTGAAGGGGAGCATACAATTACGGTCAAAGCCGTGTCCAAGGCTAACGATGATATTATTAGTTCTAATGTCCTGACTTATAATGTCAACATCGATGACCGTGAATTAATAATTACACCTGATAATCAGAATAGAACCGTGGATGATGATGGTATTCAAAAAATAACAGGAACGATCAAGTTTAGCGATGGTGCAAAAGTAAGTCCTAATTTTACCAAAATGTATGGCTATTTAATCGATGGTAAAGGTAATGAACAGACCCCAACTTTATTGAATGGTTCAACTATAGATTATGAGTATAATAGTGACAATACTGAAGCTAAATATACTATTGAACTCAAGCCAATTGGATATCAAGGTTTAGGGAACGTTAATCCAAATAGTACAAAGGGATTAACAGAAGGAGAGAATAATTACACAATTGCTTTCTCAATCTCTGCCATGAGAGACGATAGTACGACAATTAGTACGTATAAGGAAGATGTCAATTATAAGATTAACGTTCCAGAACTGAAAATAAGTCTTTCCAATGAAGGTCATGAAGATATAACAGCTCTAAAGATAAATGATTTGAAGCTACCCGCAACTTTGAATTACAGTGATCCAGATCATAAGTTCAGTCCTAGATATATGTCATCACAAGGTTATATGGATGGAATAATATCCAATGGTTCGGTGATTTCTAATGATATCAACGATTATTCTAATGTTACGGGAGAATATAAGATCAATAATGGTATGGGATTGCCGATCAGTGGTTCTGGTTTTGATAAGAACAAAAAAGAATTTGCGGCAGAGTATTATGTACTTGATCCATATTTGCGAAAATCTAACACTGTCTATTACAACGTAAAAATAATTACAAAATACGTTCAATTGACAACAGGTAAAAATTACAGCTTCGGTCAGCACGTCGTAGATCCGGAAATAACGGATTACATTAGACGGAGTGGAGATTGGAATCTGAGTGTTGATAGTGTAATGAGTCAATGGAAGTTGACTGCCTCCGCAACAAACTTTGTTCGTAACAATGCCAATGGCGGTATTGCGAATATATTGGATGGTAATATGGTTTACATAGATCCGAATAACGAAAACAATATTAGCACGTTGAATACGGGTTCGAATGGTAATCCGGTTGAGATTGCTGAACAGGACGAGCCACTGACTGCAACGACTGACATTTCTAGTAGTTGGGGCGATGAGACTGGTATTCTGTTGGATATGAACAGTGCGGCTATAAAGGGTAGTTATACTAGTACGATTTCATGGAATTTGACTGATAGTATTTGATTCTGGTTTTGGATTGGGATTGGGAGGTAGTCCGCTTCTGGTCAATTTTAATAGTACAAACAAAATAGCACATCACGATATAATTTTGTGGTGTGCATTTTTTTGCTCTGAGAAAGTATAAAATTTTAACAGTAAAGTATTAGTGGTTGCTAATAAATACAGAAGTAATACAAGTTTAGCTGATGATGGTCAACAATGGAATCCGCCGTAAAAGTGTTCTTAGCGATTTATCGCTTAGAACACTGGACGACTTTGAAGACTACAGGCTTCAAAGCGAGGCCGAAGACGAAGACTGAGTCCGGTCCACGGCAGATGGAATTGTTGACCATCATCAGCGGCATCCATCCACCATCCCCCACACCCTCAAAAAACAAAACAATACAAAAAGTCAATATAAGATAAAAATAATTACACAAATAGATGTTTATACATATTGAATATATAGCATAATGTAATTATAAATATATGTTTAAACACGAGCAAAACCATATTAACCAGGGGTGTCTTAATATGAAAAATGTTAAAGGGATTATACGTGGAATTATTTTCTTATTTGCTTTTTTAGCGGCTGCCATGACGATAGGTGATCGAGTTCATGCTACACCTGATTGGTACTATACCGATGAACAGGCAATGGCCGTCGCACCTGAAGGCATTACGATCGGTAGCTTGTCCGATCCCAATGCGCTGTTTGTTGCGGGTAAGTATACCAAATACATGCCTACTATTTCTGATGGTCATATTATTCAAGTAGCAACTACGAATATTACTAACTCCACATCGGCTATTTGGAGTAATAATACAGATAATTATTTTGATGTCAGTCAAAAACAAACTATCTCAATGTGGATCTATATGGGAGCTTACGCAAGTGCTTCGCAAGGATTGGTTTTTGTACTTCAAAATGGTGATGAAAATGCGATCGCGACTGATGGTAAAGGAAATATTGTTGGTGGAGAAACTATCGGTGTATGGGGAGACGATAGTACGAAAAGATCTACTCCTGATGCAGTAGCGAAAACAGCGATTCAGAAGAGTTGGGCATTGGAAATAGATAATGTCAGAAATGGTGGAACAACTTTCGAATCGGGTGAAAGAGGTGCAGCGTTTGATAGTTATCAAATCAATTGGTCGCCACAGAGAAGTTTAGGTGAGCAACATGTGGCGTGGGGCTATCCTGGTGATATCAGCACATATTATCAAATGGGTAACGGGGGCTTGTTCAATGATTACTACTACTTACAAAACCATCAAGATCCCGAGAATTTAACTACTAGAGGTAACCAAAATGAAAAATTTGCTTGGCATCATGTGATCGTTACGTATACACCGCCAACAGATGGTTCAGACAAGGCAACTTTGAATTACAAGATAAATGATAAAAACCTGAAGGGAATAACTTATTCTAATGGTCAATACATCCCTGAAGGACAAGAACAGATCTCTAAGAATATCATGTTGGATCTAGGTAAGTTCAAACTAGATGGCACCACAAAATTAAGATTTGGATTTACTTCTACTTCAGCCACTGCCAGTGTTGGTGGCTTTATCGGCGCTGATACGAAAGTGGTTTTTGAAACTATCCCTGGACTAGTTCAAGCTGATACGAATGCTTATATAAAGAACAAGACTACTTCTTCCAAGATAATTGAAACAGACACTAGTAAGACAAGTAACACCGATCCGTCCTTATTCGGTAATAATGATGACTTAAGCTTGGCAAGCAAAAAAACAGTTCATCCTAATGACAAACTGTCGTTCAAATACTTAGTCAATTACCAGTCAGGAAGATCCGAGATCAACGATGCTAAGGCAACCATTTCATTGCCGGATAATGTGAAATTTGAAACTGATCCAACCAAAGAACTAGGAAAGGTTACTTATGCCAATGGCGATGAACAAGTTATTTATGGTCAGACACCGACCGTTGGAACTGATAATGATGGTAATGAGATCAATAATATAAGCTTTGATTTGGATGATGATTTGGGATTGTCCAACAAACTAGCAACGATTGAATTGTACGGTCAGGCGGCAGATTTGCCGACAGGTACGACTTCATTGCACGTCAAATTATCTCACGCACAGATTAATAGTGATCAATATATCGCTGACTTGGAAACTAAAGCTTTTGATATTGTGGCACCAGCCGATACTTTGAAGATAACCAAAACTTCTGAAGATCCAGCTACGATCTATACCGGACAGACAGCAACATTGACTGGTGATATGAGCTTTGCCAGTCAGAAGGCGATCGATAATAATGATATGGACATTCATTATTCGATCGATGGTGTGGATCAGGATATTTGGAAGGACACCTTGAGTCCGAATGGTAGCTTTGCTATTAATTTAGAAAACCTAAAAGGCGGCGCACATGAGGTCAAAGTATACGTGGTCGATCCTAATTATTTGTTGGATGATGGTACGACCGATACGATCACTTCTAATACGCTGACGTATACCATCAATGTCGAAAGCAAGAAACTGCAGATTGCTTCGACTAATGATGACCAGTTAGTAGTTGCTGGTAACGCTGACGTAGGGATCGATGGTACGCATAATTATAATGATAATTCTAGTTTTAAAAACGATGATATGACGCTGCATACGATAGTGAACGACCAAGAGACAACTAAGCAATTGTCCGGTGCTAGTGAGATAACTTCAGGTAATTTCACCACTAATATAGAAGCAACTGATCTTAAGTTAGGCGATAATCCAGTGACGATTTATATGACCGATAGTGATGATCTTAAGTCTAACGAGTTACACTTCACCGTGAATGTTCCTAATACTAGTTTGATCCTGACGCCTGATGTGACTGATATTACAACGTTATTATCAGAAACAGCTATTATGGGTGGAACGATCAACTACAGTGACAATGCGTCGTTTAAGAATTCTGATATCACGTTGAGTATTTCCGTTGACGGAGCCACACCGTATAACTATGCACTGACGGGTGATACGATGGGTGCCAACAATCATTTCACTCACGAAAAACCTGCTCAAGGACTAGGCGATGGTGAGCATACCGTAACGATCACAGCTACTGATGGCTTCGGTAGAACTTCAGATCCAGTGGACTACCATATCACAGTTATTGACAAGTCATTGAAGTTAGACAATGATCCCAGTTACTCATTCAGTGCGATCAATGCAAGTGCCGAAACTCGGATCTTGCCACGTCTAGGTGATTGGAATTTGAAAGTTGAAAGTGTCAATTCAACTTGGGCTCTGAGTGCCCAATGTACAGATCTAGTCGAAACTAACACTGATCAGAGTTTGGCCGGTGGTTTGATCTATACGAATAAGGCTGGAGCGATTCAATCATTGAGAGATAGCCAAGTCTTATTAGCGTCCGACAAGACTATCGACAGAGATAAGGTCATTACTGATGTTGCAGGTCAGTGGTCACAGGACAACGGTATTTTACTAAAAGTTCTGCCTAGCCCAGTGGCAGGTAATTATACCGGAACGATTTCTTGGTACTTGACCGATAGTCTGTAAAAAAACAAGTCGTCGAGAAGATGGCTTGTTTTGTGCTTTAATGAATTAATAATTAGTGATATATGGCAAGTATGAATAATAAAATATAAAAATTAAAATTTATTTAAAAAAGTTCGAATTAACTTGCTTTTTGGATAAAAACTTCAACATTTTTACTGAAAAATTGATAAAATGTAAGTGTAGTTATATTTTTAAGGAAATTATCAAATAAAACATTAAACAGGGGGAATTATTTTATGGGTAAGATAAAAACACTGGCTCTAACTAGTATTATGCTTTCCAGCACTGTACTTGGCGCTAGCCCTTTAATAGTTCAAGCAAAAACAACCGCAGTTCCATCAATTACTGCAACTAGAGCATTAACAGAAGCAACAACAACTACACCAACTGCAGCTAAGGGAACTGCAACAACATTCGCCGATTTGAAGAACAATGCAACTATGAAGGTTGATCCGATCTTCGGCAAGTCAGGATCAGATTTCAATACTGATCTAGCTAATGAGTTGAACATTACTACTTCTAAGACCGATACTACACAGATCCCAATGACTGTTGTTGATAGCAACAAGTTTGGATTTGCGACAAAGGTTACATTTACTAGTGGTGATACAACTAAGACAGTTAACGTTCAATATAAGTATGCTAAACCAACCGTATCGTTCAGCAATTCATCACAAGTGATGAACTTTACAACTAAGACAGCACCTGCACAAACTGACTTCTATAATGCTGTTGTAAATAAAGACGTTACAGCTGAATCAACTAATGGTACTGATGCCAAAGGTGTAAAGAATAAGACAACATTATTAACCGATATGTCCACGAGTGACATTACAGATCCAGGTACATATACCGTTACATACACACCAAAGGATAATTACACTACTGGTGATGCTGTTAATAGAACTATCAATGTATTTGGTGAGCCAGATTGGACACAACTTGCTAATAGATCGATTGCAATTGGTGATACAAATGCGATCGATACTCCGTATATTATTAGTAATGCACAAGGACAAAAGTTTAGCGTTGCCATCACAACAGGTAAGGATACTTTGACTTCACAAACTGAGGCCGCAGATGATAATGCTGTTACTTATACTGCCACACCAATTGATGCTAATGGAAACATTGTTAATGATTCTTCAACTGGTGAACCTATGGCAACTTCGACGCACAATGCAACAATTACAACAGTTGACCCAACAAAGACTACTGACGCTATTCCATACACAATTTCATTCAAGAATGCCGATGGTAATATTGTAGGAACTACAACAGGTAGTTTTGACTCAACTGCTGATACAAAAACTATTACTATTGCTGCTCCAGAAGGATTCAGCTTGAAGAATTCAGATGATGCAACATATACCGTTGATACAACAGATTTCACTAAGACACCAATTTCTAAGTCAGTAGACGTTGTTCCAGCCACATTATCATACACAGTTAACTATATCGATAAGGACAGTGGTAAGACTGTTAATACAGCAACAGATACTGGTACATATGGTTCATATATCTCTCTAAAAGCTCCAGAAGGCTATGAACTAGCTAATGTTGTTGATAGAGGATTCACGTTGAAGACTGACAAATACGTACGTGACGTGTACGTAACTAAGTCAAACGTCCCATACGTAATTACATTCTTAGATCAAGATACAGGTAGAACGATCGGTATCACAACCGGTGAAGGTGCTGACGGCGAGGATGTCACATTAACAGCTCCAGATGGTTACAGCTTCATTAATGCTGACGATATCCAAATGACGATCAATAAGGATAATCCTAACAAGTCGATCGAAGTTGCACCTAATTCTTCCGACTTCTTGGGCACATTGACGACATATCCAAACAATGGCTACACTGACTTGTATTCAAGCAAGGGTACATTGTTAGATGACGTTGTTCTTTCAGACAATTCCAGCTGGATTACTGACAAGAAGATCTACATCAATGGTGTGAAGTACTTCCGTGTTGCTACAAACGAATACGTTAAAGCATCTGATGTATATCTATACACACCAATGTCTAAGATTGCTCAAACAAACGGCAATACTAATACTAAGGTTTACGACTCTAAGGGTAACTTGCTAGATGACCGTGCACTTGCTACAAACAGTGCTTGGAAAGTCGACAAGGCTGCTCGTATCGATGGTAACAAGATGTATCGTGTTGCTACTAACGAATGGGTCAACGCCAAAGATGTTACGATCCTCTAATTTCTATATACAATAGGAATTAAAAAAATATATAAATATTCCAAAAGCTAGGGTTTAACCTAGCTTTTTTTTGTGCTCATCGTGATACACTTAACTTGTTGATTGTAAGTCTATAAATACCAAAACGCCTCTAAAATCGGTTAAAAATCACCCTTGACTTTTCCCTTTATATCAGCAGGTTAAGCGTATTCAAAAATATTACAATCGAAAGTTAAATTTATATCTAAAAGGCATTAAAATTATGCCTATAAAATACTATAATAAAGACATCACAATGGAGGTTAGATTATGTCCACATTAGAAGTCAAAGATCTACATGTTTCAGTTACAGATGAAGAAAATGGTAAAGGCCAAGAAATTCTAAAAGGCGTTAATTTAAAAATGAGTACTGGTGAGATCCATGCCATCATGGGTCCTAACGGAACTGGTAAGTCTACATTATCAGCTGCGATCATGGGTAACTCTGCCTACAAAGTAACTCAAGGGGATGTTTTACTAGACGGCAAGAGTATTTTGGATATGCCAGTTGATGAACGTGCTCGTGCAGGTTTGTTCCTAGCTATGCAATATCCAGCTGAGATACCTGGGGTTACAAACATCGAATTCATGCGTGCTGCTATCAATGCTCGCCGTGATCCTGACGATCAAATTCCTGTTAGAAAGTTCATCAAGATGTTGGATGAAAAACAAAACATCTTGGATATGACTGACGAAATGTCCGGCAGATACTTGAACGAAGGATTCTCTGGTGGTGAGAAGAAGCGTAATGAAATCTTGCAACTATTGATGATCCAACCTAAGTTCGCCATTCTCGACGAGATCGATTCAGGACTAGATATCGATGCCTTGAAGGTCGTTTCACGTGGTGTTAACTCAATGCGCGGTGATAACTTCGGATCATTGATCATCACTCACTATCAACGTCTATTGAACTACATCGTACCAGACCAAGTACATATCATGATGGATGGCCGCATCGTCCAAAGCGGCGGCCCAGATCTAGCTAAGAAGCTAGAAGACGAAGGTTACGCAGGAATTCGTGACGACTTAAATCTTGATGTTAAATTGACAGATGAAATATAGGAGGGATTGGATATGCGACCAAGTTTACAAGACAAATACATGGACGATGTCGTTCAATTCTCTCACCAAAATAACGAACCAGATTGGTTCACGAAAATTAGAACTGACAATCTAGTTAAGTCATCAGATTTGTCATTACCTAGATATGAAAAAATCAATTATCGCAGTTGGAGATTAGATCGTCCAACTGACTTCAATGTTGAAAGTGTCGCCACTGCTTACGCTCCCGCAACATCGAAGAATTACATTATTCAAGCAGGAGGCAAGACACTCGATGTCCACCTGCAACCAGAACTAGCCGCTAAAGGTGTCATCTTAACTGACATCTTCACAGCTATCAATGATTATCCAGAACTTATTCAGAAGTATTATATGACCAAAGCCGTCAAAGCTGATGACAACAAACTCACAGCAATTCATGCAGCAATGATGAATGGTGGGATCTTCCTATACGTTCCTCATGATGTGAAGGTCGAAGATTCGATCCAAGCTACCTTCGTTCAAGATGACGGCATCAAGCGTGACTTCAATCAACACGTGTTATTAGTCGCTGAAGCTAACTCTGAAGTAACTTACTTAGAGAACTTCATTACTAATGGTGACGCTGAAGAGAATAAGGCCAACATCGTCGCTGAAGTTGTCGCTGGCGACAATGCTCGAGTTCACTATTCAGCTTTGGATCAATTGAGTGAATCGACAACTAGTTACTTGAGTAGACGTGGTATCACTGGTGCCAACGCTCGAATCGACTGGGCGATCGGCTTCATGAATGACGGTAATGTTATCGGTGACTTCGGGACTGACTTGTTAGGTGACGGTTCACATACTGAAGCCAAGGTCGTTGCGATCACAACTGGTGAACAAGTCCAAGGAATCGATACTAAAGTAACTAATTATGGTCGTCACACGATCGGCCACATTCTCCAACACGGAGTTATCCTTGAATCGTCAACATTGACCTTCAATGGTGTGGGTCACATCGTTAAAGGTGCACAAGGATCAGATGCCCAACAAGAGAGTCGTGTTTTGATGCTGTCAAGACATGCCCGTGGTGATGCCAACCCAATTCTCTTGATCGATGAAAACGACGTTACTGCCGGCCACGCTGCCAGTGTTGGTCGTGTCAATGAAGAACAGATGTATTACTTGATGAGCCGTGGTATCGACGAAGCTACCGCACAACGTCTAGTAATTAGAGGTTTCTTGAGCAGTGTTATTACCGAGATCCCTGAAGAAGAAGTACGTGATCGTTTGACACAAATGATCGAAAGGAAGTTAATCAATGGACAACAATGATTTTCCCATCCTCAAGCAAAAGGTAAACGACGAAGACTTAGTTTATCTAGACAATGCCGCAACTACTCAAAAACCCAAAGCCGTTATCGAAGCCATGGAGAAGTTCTATTACCAAGATAACGCCAACGTTCATCGTGGTGTCCACACACTAGCTGAACGTTCGACTGAGATGTTTGAAGCTGCGCGTGAAAAGATCCGTGCTTTTATTAACGCTAAGTCATCTAAAGAAATTATTTATACCAAAGGAACGACTGATTCCTTGAATATGATCGCCCAAAGTTACGGTGAAAATATCCATGAAGGTGACGAGATCGTGATTTCGATCCTAGAACACCACAGTAACTTGATCCCTTGGCAACAACTAGCTATCCAAAAAAATGCTAAGTTGAAGTATATCAACTTGACCGATGACGGCGAGTTAGATATGAAACAAGCTGAAGAACTTATCACTGATAAGACTAAGATCGTTTCAGTAGCTCATGTCTCTAATGTTCTCGGTGTGATCAATCCAGTTAAGAAGTTAGCTCAATTAGCTCACCAACATGGTGCGGTTATGGTAGTCGACGGGGCACAGTCGACACCGCACATGCCGATCGATGTTCAAGACTTAGATTGCGACTTCTTCGCCTTCTCCGGACACAAGATGCTGGCAGAAACTGGTATCGGGGTCTTGTATGGTAAGGAAGAATTGCTCAATCAGATGACGCCAGTCGAATACGGTGGCGAGATGATCGAGTTCGTTAAGAAGTACGACACTACTTGGAATGAATTACCTTGGAAGTTTGAAGCTGGGACACCTAATATCGCTGGTGCGATCTCACTCGGCTATGCGATCGACTACCTCAATGGAATCGGGATGCAAAAGATTGCTGACTACGAACACCAAATCGTCAGTTATGTCTTACCGAAGTTATTGGCAATCGATGACCTAGAAGTCTACGGACCAAAGGATCCTGACAAGCACACGGCGGTTATTTCCTTTAATCTCAAAGGACTACATCCGCATGACTTGGCAACAGGACTAGATATGGAAGGTGTCGCTGTTCGTGCTGGTCATCATTGCGCACAACCATTGATGACTTACTTAGGCTTGTCCGCCACAGCACGTGCTAGTTTTTATTTCTATAATTCATTAGAAGATGCCGACAAATTAGTTAATGCAATTATTGCAACAAAGGAGTTCTTTAAAGATGGCACTGTCTAGAATGGATAATTTATATCGACAAGTTATTTTGGATCATTCAGATAATCCCCATCATCACGGTGAACTATCTGATAAGACCAATGATATTGAATTGAAGAATCCCACATGCGGGGATGTTTTAAAACTTGATTTAAAAGTTGAAGACGGCAAGATCCAAGACGCCGCCTTTAGCGGTTACGGTTGTACGATCAGTCAAGCTTCTGCCAGTATGATGACCGATGCGGTTATCGGTAAGACGACTGATGAAGCTGAAGATATGGTGCAGACCTTTTCTAACATGATCATCGGCGAGGATGTCGATACTGATATCTTGGAAGACGCTGCTACATTGCAAGGTGTCTCTAAGTTTCCTGCCCGTATCAAATGTGCAACTTTAGCATGGAAGGCTTTGCACAAGGCCTTGAACAAATAATCATAGGAAGTGAAAAAGATGCCAGAAACAGAAAATACTAAGAATAATGAAGAGGCTGTGTCATCAGTTAAAGATCTTGGTTTGAATGATGACTATGATTTTGGCTTCCATGATGATGTCGAACCAGTATTCTCAACTGGTAGAGGCTTAACTGAAGATGTTGTTCGTGCTATTTCTAAGGAAAAGAACGAGCCACAATGGATGCTTGATTTTCGCCTGAAGAGTTATGAAATTTACAAGAAGATGCCAATGCCTGCCTTCGGACCGGACTTGTCCAAGCTTGATCTGAAGAACATGCGTTACTACCAGAAGGCAACTGATAAGAAGTATCGTGATTGGGATGACGTGCCAACAGAATTGAAGGATACCTTCGATCGTTTGGGTGTTCCTCAAGCTGAACGTAAGTACTTGGCCGGTTCATCAGCTCAGTACGAATCAGAAGTTGTCTATCACAACATGCGTGATGAGTTCGCTAAGTTTGGTATCATCTTCACCGATACTGATACAGCCTTGCGTGAATATCCAGAATTGTTCAGAAAGTGGTTTGGCAAGTTAGTACATCCAAACGACAATAAGTTTGCGGCCTTAAACGGTGCCGTTTGGTCAGGTGGATCATTCATCTACGTGCCAAAGGGTGTTAAGTTGGATATTCCAATTCAGTCATACTTCAGATTGAATGCTGAGAACAGTGGACAGTTCGAGCGTACTTTGATCATCGTTGACGAAGGCGCAAGTATTCAATACGTTGAAGGCTGTACAGCACCAAACTACCAAAGTGATAGTTTGCATGCGGCTGTCGTTGAAGTTTACTCGCAAAAAGATGCCTACGTCCGTTATACGACGATTCAAAACTGGTCGAACAATGTTTATAGTTTGGAAACTAAACGTGCCCAAGCTATGGAGAATGCGACAGTTGAATGGGTCGATGGTAACTTAGGTTCTAAGATCACTATGAAGTATCCTAGTGTCTACCTTGATGGTGAAGGTGCTAAAGGTACGATGCTCTCGATCGCCGTTGCTGGTAAAGGTGTTGATCAGGATGCCGGTGCACGTATGATCCACAATGCTAAGAACACTTCGTCTTCGATCGTTTCGAAGTCGATCTCAAAAGACGGTGGTGCAGTCGATTATCGTGGTACTGTCAGATTTGAGCGTAATTCTGACGGCTCTAAGGCGCATGTTGAGTGTGACACGATCATCATGGATGAGGAATCCAGTTCTGATACGGTGCCATACAATGAGATCTTGAATGGTAATGTTTCGATGGAGCACGAAGCGAAAGTTTCGAAGGTTTCGGAGGAACAATTGTATTACTTGATGTCTCGTGGATTGAGCGAGGCTAAGGCTACTGAGATGATCATTATGGGATTCGTGGAGCCATTTACTAAGGAACTACCAATGGAATATGCCGTTGAATTGAACCGTTTGATCAGTTATGAGATGGAAGGTACTGTTGGTTAGGAGTGTGATTTTCTTTTGCTGCCTCCGAACAAAAATGTGAAAGTTGCTGTGGGACCGCTTGGAGCTGAGATTTCTAAGCTCAAAATTCGTCCAGTTAATTAAGCGATAAATCGCCTAATTAACTATCACTGCAGACTTTCTCATTTTTGCTCTCCGGCTGATTTGATATATATAAGATGATTGTGAGATTTCTTTCTCATAGTCGTCTTTTTTTGTTTGGGTTGGGTGGCAATTTGCCTACTCTCTGGTTAGTTGTTGGTGATTTTGTTGAAGCTTGTTGATTGTGGTTGGATCTCTCGTTGATGCCTTTGGTATCAATGAATTTGGGCGTTTAATAATTTTTATAATCAAGTATTATCGGCTGTTATATTTATATATTCATGTAGTTTATTAAATAAAAAACAATTGTGATATAGTAAACAAGCTTTGAAATGTTGTATAATCATGGTGTTAGAAGATATTAAATTTATTGTGCTTTATTGATAATTATCTAACTTAATAAAGTATCAATTGCTCGATTGTAACTTTTGGAGGGATGCGATGCGTAAAAAAAGTGTTTTTTTTATACTGCTTGCCTTTTCAATGTTCTTGTTATTTCAGTCACAAACTGAGATCGTGAGAGCTGACCAACAATCCAGCTACTACGACATTACTCTTACTTCTAATGATACTGGCGGTAGAAGTAGTAATGATAATAGTGGCGGTACCATTGCTAATCACAGTGAAAATGGCAATGAAGTTACAAATGGTGACAACGGCGGGGATAACCAAGTCACTAAGGCTCCTGGAACAACTGCAATACAAGCCAAAAGTCAGCCTAATATATTGACTGGCTTGTTACCACAAACAAGTAATGAACAAGAAGGCCTTCTATTAGGGGTACTGATCTTGATTATCATGTTGTTAGGTTGGATTATCTATCTATTAATAGAGGGTAAAAGAGGGAGAGATTCAGATGAGAAATTTAATTAAGACTACGACGATTTTAGGCGCTTTGGTATTAGGCGTCTCGACTACGGGAGTTGCTGTTAATGCGGCACCAATCAGCAGTGGCGATACTACTACTGCAAAAGTTGGATTGACATCAGACGAGACGGACAAGGTGACCCTTACAAATGCTCCGAATATTGATTTCGGTTCTCAAAAGATTGGTACTGAACCTTTAACGCTTCATGCAGCCAATGTTGATGATAATATTACGGTTTCCAATCCAGGTTTGGGAGCAGGATGGATTGTTACACTTTCTAGCACACCATTTACGGATGGTGAAAAGACATTAAATAATGCAGAACTTTCTTTTGCACCTGGTACTGTAAAGTCAGAAGAAGATGATAACCAAAGTACAGCACCAACAGGAGCTGCTATTACTTCTAACGGCGCTGATCAAACGATCTTCTCGGCCTTACCTAATACAGGTATTGGTATCTGGAATAATACTTATGCCAATGAAGATATTACTTTGGATATTCCCGCTGGTAATCTTGCCGGCAATTATACTTCAATATTGACATGGACATTAACTGACGGACCAGCATCATAATAATTCTCAAAAATAAAATAAATTTCAAGAAAGGACGATAATGCGACGTGATCTTGTGCTATATGGCTCAATACTACTAAGTATGATATTGTCCTTTTCAGTTTATTCGACTTCTGTATTGGCGACCGATACACTGACGACTTATGCAAAGGTCGGGCTGGTTGAACCGAATACTCCGACTGATCCTAATGATGGTCGTGATCCTTATGATCCTAATGATCCATATCCTGGTGATGATAATGATTCTGGGAATAACGAAACGGGTTCGGTGGGAAAATTAACTTTGGATTATGTAAGTGATCTGCGATTTGGTTCTTATCAGCAGAGACAAGGTGGTCTGATCGCAACACTTCAGAATACTCACGCAATGGTGCAAGTTACGGATGCTCGTGGCAATGGTAACGGTTGGACGCTACAATTGAAGCCTGATGAATTGGTGGGTGAACAGAGCGGTTCAACGATCGACGACGGGTATTTGTACCTTGGTAGTCTCGCTATCAACAAGTCTAGTGACAACGCTAGTGCATCGCCAGTGTCGAAAACTCTCAAGATCCCTCTAGGGACGTATGAAAATATTGTCGTGGCTCCAGTTAATACAGGTCTAAGCACTTGGACGATTGGCTTCAATCAGGACAGCGACTCACCAACACAGTTGGTTTTGAATGATATCAGTAATGCTCCAGCCGACCATTATGTTGGTTCATTAAGTTGGTCCTTGACCAATGCACCAAGTTAGTTATCCTTATTAATATAAGTGGGGTTTTAGTTTACAAGAGGGGAATCATAGTATGAAAAAATTGTGGGCAGCTTTGGGTATTTCGATAGTTGCGTTGTTGGGGATATTTTTTGACAGCCAAACTGTTCAGGCTGAAAATTTGAATTTTTCAGTCTCTGCAACTCAAGCAGATAACCAGATCGATAAGAAGATAACGTATTTTGATTTGTTGGTGAAACCTGATCAAGGTCAGGATCTGACGATCAAGATCCAAAATACTGATTCGCAGGAGAACAAGTATCGAGTCTCCATCAATCGTGCCGGGACTAATCGCAATGGGGTAATTGATTATTCAACTCATGGCGTTGCCTTGGATAAGTCATTGAATCCAAAACTTAATTTGGAAAGCTTAGTGCCAGCTCCAACGACGGTCAAAGTTCCGGCTAATTCTACCAAAGAGTACACCTTTCATTTGAATGTACCTAAGAAGTCATTCTCAGGTGTGATCCTAGGTGGAGTTAGAGTACAAAAGGTTCAAGATGATGATAATAAGAAGTCGAAGGGTGTTTCGATCGTCAATCAGTACGCCTATGTAATAGGGTTACAGCTGCAGTCCAATCAGGATTATGTAGCACCTAACATGAAGCTGTTGAATGTCAAAGCCAAGCAGTACAATGGCAGGAACTACATCAATGCTTATCTTCAAAATCCCAAGCCTACGATCATGCATGACTTGAGTATTAAGGCTAGAGTCAATACTAAAGGTACCAAGGACAAGATCCTCTCAACTACGAAGAAGATGATGACGATGGCACCAAACAGTAATTTTGGTTTTCCGATTGAGACTAACGGTAAGACACTCAAGTCTGGTAAGTATACTTTGATACTTGATGCAACGGCTGAAAAGGGCAAATATCATTGGCATTTTAGTAGAGACTTTGCGGTTACGAACAAGCAGGCAAGTAAGCTGGATAAGACATCAGTCGATACACACAGCGAACCGAACTACTTCATGTGGATCGTAATTGCGATTATTGTAATATTGATCTTATTATGTATTATTGTTTATTTGAATCAGAGAAATCAGAAGAATAGGCGGAAATAGGGATTGTGTTTTTTCCGCTTCCGGTCAGCAGTAATTCCATCTGTGCTGACCTCCAGCTAAATTGAATTTGTATGTAAAATACGTATCACTGAAATTTTCGTGATGCGTATTTTTTATTCTTGAAATAAGGAGAATGTTGAATATGAAAAGAAATTACCAACGCCCTCTGATTTAAAGAAAATTGAAAAGGAAAATCCTGATTGTACAGTTACACTTGTTAGTGTGGACTTAGATAGAACTGCCAAAATTATTAAATAAAAAAGCCATCGATGAAATATTTTAATTCATCGATGGCTTTACGAATAGATTCACTAAGTATTAATAACTTCTATCTAGCTGACGCTGGGAAACAATGGAATCCGCCGTAATAGTGTACTTAGCGATTTATCGCTTAGTACACTGGACGACTTTGAAGCCTACAGGCTTCAAAGCGAGGCCGAAGACGAAGACTGAGGCCGGTCCACGGAAGATGGAATTGTTTCCCAGCGTCAGCGGCATCATTTCCAATTGATCTTGCTAAATACTCGACGTCCCAAAACCTCACGCATAAACATAAACAACGGCCAAGAGATCAGGAAGATAGCAAGATACATGTAACTGTATTGCCAGATCAAAATACTCTGCAACCCGAATGCCTTGTCAGTAAACATAAATGCCAATAAGAACAACGCAAACGAAATAGCAATCATAATCTTTTTCCGGATTATCAACGGATTACTGATCGAGATCAAAGCACAGTAGCCGATAATACCGATAGTGAAGACAGATAAGGTTGAAGTCGTGTGGTATGACAATCCCAAGTGATTGCCAATGAAGTAAACCGCACTGATCATCAGAATATTGACGATAGCGGACGGTAAGGCAATCTCCATAACGTTTCTCATGAAACGCCCAGCTGGTGGAGTATAGTTTGGCTCCAGCGCTAGGATGAAGGTAGGAATACCGACAGTCAGCGCATTGACCGGTGTCAATTGTGATGGTTCGAATGGATAGCCAGTACCGAGAATAATGAACATGATCGACAAGACGACTGAATAAATAGTCTTGATCAGATATAAGGAAGCGACACGTTCAACGTTGTTGATAACTCGGCGTCCCTCATTAAGCATGAAGATCATTGAATCAAAGTTGCGGTTCAATAATACGAAGTCGGCAGTGGCTTCGGCGGCGTCACTTTCACCAGCAATCGCCACACTACAATCAGATTGACGCATGGCGAGCACATCGTTGACACCATCACCGGTCATACCGACAGTCAAGCCATTGTCCTGCATTGCCTTGATCAAATCAGCCTTTTGAGCCGGGCGGACACGACCGAAGACACGGTATTTCATAACTAATTTTGTGTAGTCGGTATCATCACTTACTTGACTCATATCGATGTAACTGTTGTCAGCATCGATCCCCGCTTGGGCAGCCACGTTAGAGACGGTAACAGGATTATCACCTGAAATGATCTTCAAGTTGATACCTTGATTCTTTAGGTAAGAAAAAGTCGTTGGTGCTTGTTTTCTAACTTCATCGGAGATCTTTAATAATCCAACGAGCGTTTGAGTACTATTCGACTCTTTAAGTACCGCTATAACTCTAAATCCTTGCTCTGCTGCCGTATTTATTATTTTGGATATACTTGTATCGGTATCTTTAATAATGAACTCAGGAGCCCCCATGATGTATCTGGAGCCATCTGCAGCTACGAAGCCGGAATACTTGGTTTCAGATGAGAAGGGAATTACTTCGGTCACTTTTTCGGAGAAACTTTTGACTTTTAGTTTGAGGATCGCCTGCGCCGTGGCGTTAGTCTCCTGCGTTACTTCAACTATCTTAGTAGCGATCGCTTGAACTTGATTTGAGCTGTAATTATTATAAGATAAGGTATCTTTGGCAGTGAGCTTACCGGTGGTGATAGTACCGGTCTTATCCAGACAGAGGGTGTCGACTCGAGCGAGAGTCTCAATGGCACTTAAAGATCTGACGAGGATATTCTTCTTCGACAAGTTGTAAGCACCAGTTGCCAAGGCAATCGAGGTCAGAACGACTAGTCCTTCCGGAATCATACCGATAACGGAAGCGGACGTCCTAAGGATCGAAGTTGAGACGTCACCGTTCTTAAGAAATGATCGGAAGAATAGCATTAGCCCGATCGGGATAATCGTATATGTTAGAATCTTAATGATATTATTGATGATCTTCATTAAGACACTGACCTTGCGCTTCTCTTTACCGACAGCGTTAGACAATTGAGAGATGAAGCTCTTCATACCGACCTGTGTCAGTTGGACCTTAGCTTGTCCAGCTACAACGAAACTTCCGGAGTATACTTCGTCGTCAACTTTTTTGACGATCGTATCAGCTTCACCGGTAATACTGGACTCATTAGTTTGCAGTCCATTGACTGAACGAATGATACCGTCAGCCGGGATCGTATTCCCACGCTTGAGTATGACGATATCGTCTTCGACTAGGTCATCGATAGCGACTTCACTCTTCTTGCCGTCACGGATCACGGGGAAGTCTTGTTCATTGACCAAGCTGATCTTATCGACGGTCAACTTGGAGCGGATCTCTTGATAACTTCCAATAATGATGTTGGCGATCACTGGTCCTAAGAAGAACAGATTACGATAGGAGCCAGTCCAAAAAATCAAGATAGCAATAGCTAAATTGACAAAGTTAAAGAGAGTGAATAAGTTATCCGCCAGTATCTTAGGGATCGGTCGGGATAATTTTTTGATTTGAACATTTGTGAGGCCGGCATTAGTCTTTTCTTGAACTTGTTTATGACTTAGTCCGGCATTAATATCTGTGAATGTTTTGGGCCTTTTTACTTTTACCATTTACACACCTGCGACATTATTTAATAGATGTTATAATTGTTTCTACGTATTAAATTTAACACTAACACAAAAGGATGAAATTAATTTGAACAATTTATTTTTCGATTTAGACGGAACGATTATTAATTCCGAACAAGGGATTATGAAGAGTTTGAAATATATGTATAAGACAGTCTACGGATACGTTCCACATGACGATGCCACTTTGCGTAAATTCATTGGTCCAACTCTGGGAGCATCATTCAAGAAGTATGACCATCTAGAATTGAATGACCCTAAGGCACAAGAATTGTTTAAAACTTTTAAAGATTACTATGCAGTTGATGGTTGGCAACAATATCAAGTGTATGATGGTATCGTAGATATGATGAAGGAATTGAAAGCCGGCAACAAAGAAGTCTTCGTTGCGACTTCAAAACCTGAGATCTTCGCTAAGAAGATCATCGATCAAATCGGCTTGAAACCATATATCAGACACGTTTTTGGTGCTAGTGAGGACGAACAAACTCGCACTCTTAAGGAAGACGTGATAGCATATGGTATCAACAAAACGTCAGTAGACTTAAATTCTGACAACTTAGTTATGGTTGGGGACCGTAGCAGTGACATAGTGGGGGCACATAAGAATAATCTCAAAGCCATCGGGGTAACATACGGTTTTGGGACACATGATGAGCTAAGTAAGGCTCATTCTGAATGGATTGTGAACACACCGCAAGACATTGCAAAACTAGCTATGGAGAAGTAGTCAATCATGAGTAAATCATTATCATACAATCGTCACGGATTCACCTTAGTCTTATTATCAATTTGTTTGATGATAATCGTCTTTTTGGGTATCACTCTATCGACGGTATTCAATCGAGATTATGTAAAAAAAGTCGTTAGCAGCGATGCTAATGTATCTTTGATACGCAGTTATACTAACCAAAAACTCGGACGATTGGTCAATAATTATTCAGAAGTCGGCAGCTTGTCAGCTACTGATATGAGTAAGAGTGATATAAAAAAGATTATTAATGCATCCGTTGACGATGTATATAATGACGATACAAAATTAACTATTGGTGATGTTATTTTACAGACTATTGGCGATAACCTCAAGAAAGAGGCTAAGACTAATGGTGTGAACATCGATTCTGAGATCGATTCGGTAGTTAATAACAACAAGGGTATCATGGATCAGATCATCCAAGACGATATCGGACCGATCGAACAAGTGCTGTCTGAATTGCAGACGCTAAAGAGGATGGTCAAACTAACAATGATCGCGGCAGGAATAATTTTTGTCCTGTTAGCTTTGCGATTGTGGTCCAAGGTCGGCTCGAGTATGATGTTCTTCCATCATATTGGTACAGTTGGCATAATCACTTCGATCTTACTGGCTGTGCTACTAGCCGGTACGTACTATCCACTACAAGACCTCATTGCGAGCAACATAGAATACAATCTGCGTGATGTTTTGTATAATATTCTCAACGGTATATTCCTAAGTTATATATCTATCGTCTTTATGCTATTCATTTTAAGCATATTGGACTGGGGAAGTACCACGAAATACAAATACAGATAGTAGAGGTGCATAGTATATGAAAATTGAACTTACAAGTGAAGCAAAGACCAAATTACAATCATATGTTGATGACGGTAAGAAGATCATCTTGGACTTAGATGATGGCCTAGGTCGTTTCTCAGGTGAAGGTGACTGTGCTTTGATCACTAAGTTTAGAATCATTGCAGTAAGCGCCGATGAAGATTTGTCTGATTATACGATCACTCTTGATAGCGACATTGGTAAGATTTACTACAAGCAAAGCGCTGAAGACTTCATTGACGACGGTTTGAAGCTTGATGTGAACCCTAAGACACAATTGTTGGTCTTCAAGAACTCCAAGGAAATCATCGATAACAGTGTCAACATCATTGACTACGATATTGTTAAGGCAAATTCCTAAGGAGCACGTAATAATGGCAAGAATTGAAATGACTAATGAAGTTAAACAAAAACTACAACCATACGTTGACGCTGGCAAGGTGTTATTGCTGGATCTCGACAATGGCTTAGGACCATATTCTGATGAAGGTAATTGTGCGTTGGTAACGAAGTTTAGATTTATTGCTATCGATCCTGATGCACCGAAGTCAGATTACGAGATCACACTAGATAGTGATCTTGGTCCGATCTACTTTAAGAAGATTGCTGACGATTATATTCAAAAAGACATGCAATTGGAAGTAAATCCTAAGACACATATGATCGTGTTCAAGAATGCTCGTGAGCTTGTTGACGGTGCGGTCAATATTGTTGATTGGGATGCTGTTAAGGCTAATACTGTTAGTATGGGCGGCGGATGCTAGTCGTCTACTTTTTGTCGTCTACGGTTGAAAATGAAAAAGCCTGCTGTGGGACCGTTTGGAGCCATGGCCTCCAAACTCGATTTTGAACTTCGCTAAACCCGCGAATTTCAAAATTCGTCCTGTGCTGTAAGAACGAGAAGTTCGCTCGCTCTAACACCACTGTCACTGCTGGCTTTTTTCATTTTCAACCTCCGACTGTTTTATGTTTGGTTGATAAAAATTTAAATGAATTCTAAAAAAGGACCTCGCATTTTTGCGGGTCCTTTTTTTCAACTATTCTTTCAAATTATCAACGTCAGTTAATGATGCTAGGTTATCTTGTTTGGTAACGGCATTTTTGTCAATTGTAACTTTGAACCAATTTACGAATCCGTGATCGAATTCTACTACTTTGAACTTGAAATTATCCATGGTGAATTCGAAGCCTTTGTTGATATTAGGATACTTCTCGATGATATAACCACCGATAGTTATAATATCTGACTCTTGGAATTCGGGAATATCGGTTCTGAAGTAACGTTCGAAGTCATAGAGTGTTGTCTTACCAGAAACGTTATAACTGTTGTCGTCATTCTTAACGATGTACTCATCAGAAACATCATCGATCTCGTCTTTGACAGTTCCGAACAATTCTTCGTAGATATCCTTATCAGTAACGATACCACTGGTACCACCGTATTCATCGACAACAACGACGATAGGTGTTTGTTTCTTGATCATCTTCGATAAGATATCTTGGATAGGCATTGTTTCGGGAACGGTATTGACTGATCTTAAGATACGGCTGATACCGATCTCACCATCGACTTGATTTTGGCGGACGATGTCATAAGCGTAGACATAACCTAGGACCTTATCCTTATCATTGTCAGCAACGACTGGGAATCTTGAGAAACCTTGTTGTAAGTAATCTTTCAACACGTCTTTGACCTTGTCAGTGATATCAACAACATACAGACTAGTACGATCGACCATGATATCCTTGGCAACTTTGTCATTCAATTCGAAGGCACGTTGCATGAAGACGACATCGTTTTGATCCATATCACCGCCTTGAACGGCAGACTTGGAAAGACGAAGGATCTCAGATTGTGAGAAGACTTCGTTTTCTGAGTCAGCCGGCTTCAAGCCCATCAACTTGACGATTCCAGAAGCTGAAGTATTCAACAACCAGACGAATGGATAAACTGATAAGTGAAAGATACGCATTGGCGTTACTGTCAGCATCAACATTTTTAGCGGCATATCTATAGAAACATTCTTAGGAACGATCTCAGTAAGTACAACTTCTAAATAAGTAAGAAGTAGAACACCGATGATAGAACCTAGTGCGTGAAGGCCACCACTACCATTAGATAGGTGGATGATTCCGAAGAAATCGACCAACAAATACTCGATCGTACTTTCACCGATCCAGCCTAAGATGATACCAGCGATACTAGTACCAACTTGCGTAGTAGATAGGTATTCATTCAAATTGTTTACCATCATTAATGCACGTTTCAACTTCTTAGGGTTTCCCTCGCCCTTGGAGATAGCATCTTCTAGTTGACTAGGACGAGTCTGTACTAAGGCAAACTCGGCAGCCACGAAGAAGAACGCGAAGATGAACGTAATTAAAATTATGATTAAGTTAGTTGTTATAGTGGAACTTGACAATATATCATTTCCCCTTTTCTTTAGTAAGAAGAATTATACACCTAAAGCAGTACAATCTATCTCAAGTATAACAATATTTTTGACAAAATATAGTGATTACTAACTATAACACTTCACATCTGTGATTTGGTGGTTGAAAGTCTTGCACTTTATTTTTATAATTGAAATATTAGAAACATATCGGGGGAAATACTTTTGAGTAAAGCAAAGAGCAGTAAATTTTTAACGCCTGCCAAGGCAGCCGAAGGTTTGGGGATCAGCGTTGCAACATTGCGTAAGTATTCATTGATCGTTGAACATACCACAGGTAATACAGATTACTTCGAACGCAACAGCCAAAATAATCGCTTATATACAGCTAAGAATATAGAAGATTTCAAGCAAATGGTTGAACTAGGTCATAGACCAAAGATGACCTTAGATTCAGCTGCCAAGCAGATTTTCCCAGTTGCGGAAGGTGCAAATAAAGAATCTGACAGTAGCGACGTTGAAATTACTGAATTGAAGAAAACTCTTGAAGATCTAAGATCAAACGATAAGAAGAAGGACGAAGAAATCGCTGATTTGAAGCAAAAATTAGCTGATGCCAAAGAAGAAAAAGACAGCCTTCAAAGCCAATTCGATCGTTATAAAGAAGAAAATAAAAAGAACCAAGATGCCGTGATCAAAGAAAAAGTGAACGAACAAGTTCATGAAGATAATGAGAAGAGCGGACATTGGTGGAATAGGTTTGTAAAGTAGAGAGTGGAAAAAGCCGGGAGATTCTGAGCACTGCCTAAGATAGTGGAGGTATCACGAAGTGATGCATTCACTATCTGTAGCAGGCGCAGGAATCTGGCTTTTGTAACTCGTTTTAAGTAGAGAGTGGAGAAAGGGCGCTCAGACCTTGAGCAACTCGTTTTGGTAGAGAGCAGAAAAGTCCATAAATTTACCCGCTTTCAAAAAAATTATAAAGAATCTGCGCATTCATTTTTTTGAATGCGCTTTTAATATGCAAAGATATTTCAAATGCAGGAACATTACCGTATACTATTTAATGGCGTAAAAAATCTAGGAGGATTTATTTTGAAGTTAGCAATGATTGGTCTCGGCAAGATGGGTATCAACTTGACTGAGAATTTAATTAGAAACAATAATGAAGTAGTGGCATTCGATTTGAATGAAGATGCTAAAAAGAGCGCAACAAAACTTGGTGCAACTGTTGTTGATAGTCTAGAAGATGCAGTGAAGAACTTAGAAGCTCCACGTATTGTCTGGGTTATGTTGCCAGCAGGAAAACCTGCAAATTCAACGATTGACACATTAAGTGAATTGCTAGATCAAAATGATATTGTGATCGATGGTGGAAATTCATTCTTTGAAGATTCATTAAAGCACAATGAAATTCTTAAAAACAAAGGCATCAAATTCTTTGATGTCGGTACATCTGGTGGTATGAGTGGTGCTAACCGTGATGGTAACTTCATGATCGGTGGCGATGACGCTGAATTGTTCAGTTACATCGAACCTATCTTTAAGGGAATCGCTGCTAAAGATGGTTACTTATACACAGGTAAAGCCGGAAGTGGTCACTACTTGAAGATGGTCCACAATGGTATCGAATACGGTGAAATGCAAGCCATTGCCGAAGGATTCGACGTATTATCACATAGCCCATTCGAGTATGACAACGAAGCCGTAGCCAAAGTTTGGTCACACGGTTCAGTTATCCGTGGATGGTTGATGGAATTAGTAGAAAATGCCTTCTCTAAAGATCCTAAGTTGGATGAAATCAAAGGTGTGATGCATTCATCAGGTGAAGGTAAGTGGACATTGGACGAAGCCTTGAAGCTACAAGTCCCAACACCAGTTATCGCAGCCGCATTAATGATGCGTTACCGTTCATTAGAGAACGATACAATGTCAGGAAAAGTCGTTGCCGCACTTCGTAATGAGTTCGGTGGACATGATATGGATAAGAAGTAGAGATTGGAAAAAGCCGGGAGATTCTGAGCACTGCCTAAGATAGTGGAGGTATCACGAAGTGATGCATTCACTATCTGTAGCAGGCGCAGTAATCTGGCTTTTGCAACTCGTTTTGATTAGAGAGTGGAGGAAAACGGGAACTCCTGAGCATTACCTAGGATAATGAAGGTGCCAACGAAGTTGGTGCATTTATTATCCGTAGTAAGCGGAGGGAGTTGTTTTCTGCAACTCGTTTCAAAAAAGCCGGGATTTATCCCGGCTTTTTTTGTGCTATTCTATAAGAATTGGAGTGAGGAAATGCAAAAATTAAAGACCTTTTCAATTATTTTTATTGGAGCTTTTATCGGTAGCAATCTTCGTTATGGAGAGGGATTATTGTTCAAATCAACCAGCGGCTTCCCGTATGGAACGTTAGTCGCAAATCTAAGTGGTGCACTGATTTTGCCGTTCTTGATCCATTATTTACAAGATCGGTATCACTTATCATCAAGAATTATTCTGGCATTGAGTACCGGGCTGTTGGGATCGTACACAACTTTTTCCACATTTACCGCTGATACATACAAGCTTTACCAAGCAGGTAACTGGACGATGTTGATAACTTATCTGACCATCACCATCGTTGGTGGATTCATCTGTGCATTACTTGGCAACTACTGGGCGGCAACACGTGCCTTTATCGACTATGCAGGGAGGCAGAAGAAGCGATGAGTTTTTTGTTAGTAGGCTTTGGCGCTAGTATTGGCGCCTTCTTTCGCAATGAATTAACAGCTTTGTCACAGCGGATCAAAATCGACTTTCCAGTTATAACTTTGTTGATAAATATTTTTGGTGCTTTATTCTTAGGGATATTCACAGCCAACATTCATGGCGGTGGATTATTATTATTTTTGGGGACAGGATTTTGCGGTGGATTCACCACTTATGGCACCTTGAATATGGAATTGAGCCAGTTGTGGTTCCAGCGAAAATTTTTCAGATGTTTCTTATATTTTGCTTTAACGTATATTATTGGTATATTAGGATTTATAATTGGAATACATATTTAGTAACTAGGAAGGCATTCGATGAAGAATAAAGAAATTTGGAATGAAAGTAATAGACCTAACATAATTAATTCGACGAAGTTATATTTTCAAGATATGTTCGTCGGGGCAAAGCGAATGAGCCGAGCTGATTTTTGGTGGGGATTGTTTGGAATGACCTTGATTGCGGCCGTTTTGATGGGGTTATTCGGGTGGTTAGTGACGATCATGCCCATCAATGATTTCTATTGGAGCTCTGTTTGGTCAATTGCTATGGTTATGACATTTGGATATTACATTATTTCAATTTGGACCGCCTCGATCCGCCGCCTGCACGATCGTAATTTGCGTGGCTGGTGGATGTTGAGCTTTATTTTACCTGGGATCGGTGAGCTGATCATGATAATTCTGACTTGCTTACCACAACGCAACGAGAATAATAATTGGGCAAAATTTGTGGAGGACAAGTAATATGTTTAACAAGAACAAAGAAGAAGAACGCTTCGAAGTTAAGTCAGCTAAATCAAATGGAGCACAGATGATGGACATCATCACTGACAAAACCACAGGAGTTCAGTATATTCTGGGGGTCTATCCAGGAATGGGATCAGGGATGACCGTGCTTGTGGATAAAGACGGTAAGCCGTTGTTGAATCCGGAATATTTATAGATAAATTAGAGAAGGGGATTCGCATTTGCGAATCCCCTTTTACTTGAGCAATAAAGATGTTTTAGTATTTATTTTATGTTATAACTTGTTATACAAGATTGGAGGAATCAACATGATGGATTTGTCTGGTAAGGAAGTTAAAGTCAGAAAGATTGGGAATTCGGAAGGAGTTATTTTACCAAAAGAACTTATTTCGAATAATAAGAGTTACAGAATATATTCAGATGAAGATGGGATTTTGACTTTAATACCAAATAGAAAAAGCGTATTTGATAATCCAAATTTTGATAAAAAAGATTTTGCGATTCCTAGTGATGATGGTCCAACTATAATGGAAAGTGAGTTGAATGATTAGTGTACCCTCAAAAAGGTGATGTGATAATGATTGACTTTGATCCGCAACGAGGAAATGAAATTACTAAAAGAAGACCTGCTCTTGTAGTATCAAGCTCTAAATATAATAAGTACACTGACAGAGTTGCTGTAATGCCAATTACACATGCAAATTCTAGAATAAAAGTTCCAAGTTTAATTAAATATCTTGGAACTAATGTTGATGGTTATATAGATACACTTCAAATATATACATTGGACTATGGTGCAAGAAGATGGAAGTATCTTGAACATGTTCAAAGCAGCGTTTTAATTAAGGCTATAAATGCAATTCAAACTGATATTTTAGGAATATTTGGATAATTAAAAAGGAGATTCGCATATGCAAATCTCCTTTTCAATTACCACCATAACTTAATCAATGCTTGTGTACCATCATTACCCAAATCTTTTTCATCAACTAGTTTTTCATAAAGTGCTTTAGCTTGCTTAGTTGCTGGTAGATCAAGATTCATCTTTTCACTTTCTTCAAGTGCGATCCGCAAGTCCTTCAAGAAATGCTTAGAATAGAATCCTGGCTTGAAGTCGCCAGCAAGCACACGAGGTCCATAATTATCAAGGCTCCAGTTGTTAGCACTGCCGCCGCTGACAGTCTTAAGAATTGCGTCCATGTCGAGTCCGGCCGCCTTAGCGTAGACGAACATTTCTGTCATACCGGTCATTGTTCCGGCAATCATGATCTGATTGGCCATCTTAGCATGTTGACCAGCACCGTATGAACCGAAGTAGTGGTTAGTCTGACCGATAATATCGAATATAGGAACTAATTCATCGAAGGCTTTCTTGGAACCGCCGACCATGATAGTTAGTTTACCGTCACGAGCACCGACATCACCACCAGATACTGGTGCGTCTAATGTTTCGACGTTGATTTTTTCAGCTTTTTCACCGATTTCTTTGGCAAGTGTTGGTGTACTTGTAGTCATATCGACGATGATCTTGCCTGAAGTCAGTCCAGCGAAGACACCGTTGTCTTTGAAATAAACATCCTTAACGTCTTGAGGGAATCCGACCATTGAGAAGATGATGTCGGAATTTTCAGCGACATCTTTTGGACTGGATAACCACTTGGCACCTTTTTTGAGTAGAGGTTCGGCCTTTGATTCGGTACGAGTGTAAATATTTATCTCGTAATTGGCTTTTAGAAGATTATTAATGATTCCAGAACCCATGACACCTGTTCCTATGAAACCTAATTTTTTCATAAATATGAATCCTCCTGTAATTTACTTACTAATTTTATTATAGCGTATTAATAATGATAGGCTTTTAGGTTTGCCTGATATATAATCAAAATTAAGAAGTCTATAGAAGTAGGGGTGATTCCATGGAATTCATCAAAAACTATTATAAAAGTATTTTTGCGGCGTTACTTTACGGATTGACCTCGGCGTTGGGTGTTCAATTGCTCTTGCAACCAGCCAAATTGTATACAGCTGGAGTTATGGGTGCTTCCCAATTGATCGTTAACTTGATCGAACAATTTTCACATGTAAATACTCAAGTTTATCTGTGGTATGCCATCTTGAACGTGCCACTGATAATCTTGTCTTGGTTGAAGTTAGGTAAGAAGTTCACCATTTTATCGATGATCTCAATTGTTTCTGCGTCAGTCTTTATTTTGTTTGTGCCACTGCATCCCATTACGAACGATCCCATGCTTGCTGCAATATTCGGTGGAATCATGACAGGTATTGGTATCGGAGTTTGTTTTAGAGCCGGATTCTCGACTGGTGGAACGGATATTATTGCCCTGATCGTGCAGAAGAGTACCGGTCGGACAGTTGGTCAAGTCAGCTTCGTAGTTAATGCCATCATTATTACCATTGCTGGAATCGTCTTTGGATGGGAGTTGGCACTGTACAGTATCGTTTCTATCTATGTTTGTAACATGATCGTGGATAAGATGTACTTGCAACAACAGAAGATCACCGTCGTTGTTTATTCACACAAAGTAGACGAGATGTCGCAGGTACTGATGAAGTCGATCAATCGTGGTATCACACTCGATCATACCTTGACCGGAGCTTATTCTGGCGAACCTATCGGGTCGTTGACAATGGTCTTGACTAAGTATGAATTGTTCTTCGCCAAAAAAATCATTTTGCAGATCGATGAAAATGCCTTTATCAATATTCAGCCAACGGTTGGAATTATGGGTAAGTTCAATGATAATTAAATGGCGTATTGCCAAGTAAAATAAGAATCCCTAAAGGGAGGCCTAATCGGTCTCTCTTTTTGTTTACTAAATATTATTATTTTTATTTATATGGGTTATTATTAAATTAATAAATAGGGAGGGATAATTATGAGATTTCAACAGTTAAAGAAAGAGCCAAATTCTGTATTGAGGAAGAAATTATATAAGTCTGGGAAAAATTGGGTTATAAAAGCAACATTAGCTTTTGTAGGTGGGCTAACGTTATTAGGTTTCTCTACATTGAATGTTGTTAATGCTGATGATGTTCAATCTGACCAATCGACTCAACCCGTTCAGCAGACGCAGAAAGTTCAAACAACCCAAGAAAATAGTGATTCTGCAACAACCACTGGTAGTTCTGATACTATGGCAACACAAAATATCAATGATGCGGATAATTCTAGTAATTCGTCTAATGGGCAAATCAGTGGAAGTAAGACCAAGGTGTCTGCTATGCCAGCATCGATAACTCCCGATACACAACAAGCTGCTGATTCTCAAGCCACTTATACAATCACATATACAGACGCCAATGGGACACCATTAATTTATAATGGTGCACCAATCACGACTACTGTAACAGGAAAGGTTGGTAGCAATGTGCCCGTTCCAACGCTAGGTAGTTTAACAGATGAAAGTCCATTAGGAAAAAGAGTAGCAGGATACGCTGTTAGTGCTGTCAATACATCTAATGGTGATGGAACTATCACCATTCAAGATGGTGGAGGTAATTTGAGTGTTGTAGTACCTAAGTTAGATGACGCGCAGGTGACAGTATATGAGCATGATGAAGCAGGTAATAATATTGGATCTCAGGATGGTACTGAAGTAAATATACCAATGTATGGAACAGTTGACCCAAGTACATATTCATTTGATAACTTTTTGAAAAATAGAACCCTTGATATGTATGCTTCCACAGTTTATATGAAGTCTAAGGATGGTAGTTATAAAGAATCACCGCAATCATTTGCAAACTATACGTCTAACCATAGTATTAGTGCTACTGACTTAAAGTCAATATCTCAGGCAATTATTTCTACAGTCAGTTCTGAAATTAATTTAAGCCCGATTTCAGATTATTTTTCAGATATGAATTGGATTATTGATGCAAAATATTTAGATGTTACTACTTCGGATCAAGATGTCACTTATAAGATTCAATACATTGGCGATGATGGCACAATTTTGTATACTTCAGATAAAACTTTTACAGGTAAAGTGGGCAGCGTACCTAGTGTATCAACACTAAGTGATATTGGAGAAGTACGCGTAGGGTATGCAGGATATAGTGTTGAACCTATGTCACGATTAACCGATGATAACAATCAAATTTATCAAGTAAAAGTTCCATCAATTAGTCCTAGAAAGATGATAATCAACGAGGTTGATCAATCAGGCAAAGTATTGGGGCAAAAAGTTTTAGTTCATCAAGTCTACGCGAATGATTTTGATAATTACACATTAGATGATCTCATTTCAGACAGACAGTTTAATTTTGATAAATCTACAGTTGGTGTACAATATGGAAAAACATTAGC
Organism: Companilactobacillus sp. HBUAS59699; assembly: GCF_036913575.1. NCBI lineage: Bacteria > Bacillati > Bacillota > Bacilli > Lactobacillales > Lactobacillaceae > Companilactobacillus > Companilactobacillus sp. HBUAS59699. The sequence continues at coordinate 301,065 of NZ_JAYKTV010000003.1, forward strand.
AATTAATGGTGTTCCAATTTCAGGTATGTTTAATTATGATAATCCTGATGACCCTTATTATATTGACAAGAGTTCTTTGAGTTCAGTAAATTTAGTAATGGATAATTTTGTAAAACTAATGAGCGGTGAAATGAATCCTGGGAATAATCTAGATTCAAGTGCAGGAAAAGATTATGTTATGAATATGGTATTTGGTGATGCCAAAAAAATGACTGTTGGTATTTCTGAAAAGGATGAGAATGGTAAGAGTTTAAATGATGGAACAGAATTAGATTTTCCAATCAATTCATCAGTTGATGATTATACTTGGAACAGTTCAGTTTCCGGCAGGGAAGTAGACTGGTCTAATGCTAATAATACAATGACAGATAGCGATGGTAACACATCATCCATTAGTGATATTGCTCAAAAGTTAGGCATTGATTTAACTGATCAAACGACTTTGGGAGATTTCATATCTAAGTTTGTTCAAACTACTATTGGTGGAGAAGTAAATGACTTTGCGAATGCTGATAAGGGCTATACTTTTAATGTTGTGTATAAAGCAGCACCTTCTTCAGGTGGTAGTTCGTCTAGCTCATCACATCATAATTCATCTGAATCTGATGAAAACACCGACACTAATACAAACACCACAACTAAAAAATTACAAAACGTTGCTACAACTACCAAAGTGGTAAATGTGTTCGACAAAAACGGCAAGCTTGTCGGCAATCGTGCTCTAGGTATCAACACAAGTTGGTTCAGTGACGAGATTCATACCGTTGATGGTACTGAGTATTACCGTGTTGCGACCGGTGAATTTGCCAAAGCAGCTGATGTTTATGTTTACGTTGGACAAAAGGGCATCGTGCAAGTAAATAGTAATCAAATGGGATACTTGGTTGATTATCAAGGTCATATGATCACTAATCGTGCGTTGAAACCTTCAAGTGACTGGATCACTGATAGATATACCATTATCAATGGTGAGAAGTACTATCGTGTTGCTACGAATGAATTCATTAATGCTTCGTATGTTTCTTTCATTTAATTAGTCAGAAAAAAGAGATTATAAAAAGGAAGCCAAACGGCTTCCTTTTTGTGTATATTAGTTAAACGCACTATCAATCGGTGTATCACCACTAGCAATATTGTACTCTTTGCCAATTGTGTTAGGATTCTTGATAATGGCCGTCAATGATTTTGCCACGTCGATTCTAGGAACGCTGCCTGATTCATCATTGCCAAGCAATTTGACTTTGCCAGTTGTTTCTTCATCTGTCAAAGCACCGGGGTGAATGATCGTATAATCGAGGTCAGTTCCGCGAAGGTGTTCGTCAGCGTAATGTTTGGCGATCATGTAAGGCTTGATACCGGAAGCATCCCACTTGTCACGATTGTCACTGAAGATCGAACTTACCATAATGTAACGTTTGATCCCAAGAGATTCAGCGACCATCATTGTCTTGACCGCACCGTCGAGGTCGATTTGAAGTGTCATGTCATATCCGGCGCCACCAGCACCAGCGGAGAAGACGATGACGTCAGCACCGGAGTCTTTGATCGACTTGTGGATATCCTCAAGTGAAGCTGTCAAGTCGATGAATTGAGTTGGGATGTTGTTAGCCTCGAAGGCATCGATTTGTTTTTGACTACGTAGACCAGCGACAAAATCAATGTTGTTAGATTGTAATTCGCCTATCAGCAAGTGTCCAACTTTTCCATGGGCACCAATTATTAGGACTTTCATTGATATAATTCCTCCTTTTGATATGTTACCGTTAATTTAACCATACCAATATTAATTCTATTTTGCCACTGATATGAATTTGTCTATAATATTAGGTAACGCAGAGGGAGGTTGTACTATATTGAAAATATTAGGAATCCTAGCATCTCATCAGGAGCATGGTATCAATGCCAAACTGTTAGATGCTGTTCTGAGTAACGTTGATTCAGGCGTCGAAACCGAAACAATTTTTTTGGAAGACTACGATATCACACCTCACAAGTACCACGAGAAGAACGAAGTGCTTGATAACTTGTCGGATAAATTATCCGAGAGTGACGTCTGGGTCTTTGCGGCACCAACTTATTGGCGCGAGTTATCAGGAGTTCTGAAGAACTTCTTCGACTGCATGCGCCCCAAGTTTGTTTACTTCAAGCCCAATGGCGATACGATACCTGGCCAATTCAAGAATAAGCATTATTTGAGTATCACATCTTGTTACGTCAGCACTTTAGAAAACTTCGTCACCGGTGTAACTGACGAGAGCTTCAAGACGATCGACCGTGTTATGTCAGCTGCTGGTGTCATTAAGACCGGTGAGATAGTTTTGCCAGGGACATTCGGAATGAAAGAAATACCTGAGAGCAAGTTGAAATTGTGTGCGAAGTACGGTCACAAGATTTCTCAACGTAAACGAAAGGACGATTCGACATTGAAAAGATATATTCAGCTATTCTTCATGATCGCCGTGATGGCATTGATCACCATGGGCATTCAATTACCGCTAAAACAAATTATGCCTGACAACTTCTGGACAGACTATATAAGCTTCACGATTATCTTCTTCGTATTATTAGGGTCGATACTGCATTTTGTAACCTTTGTTAAACATCGCAGAAGATAACAAGAGAAGTTTCAAATGATCTGTGTTATATTATGAGTGTACAAAAAATAGAGATGTTATTCGCATCTCTCCTGACAGCCAAGTGGTGGCTAAACTTATTTTGGAGACTGTAGATCGTTAACCTGCCAAAGTTAACAGCGATCTACTTTTTTTGTTGCTTCATATACCAAAAAAGCCGGCAATCAGCCGGCTTTTTGCTTAGTTCATTTGATCTACTTGATCTAATACTTTGTCATAATTAGGTTCGTTAGTTTGAACTTTCAAAATTTCTGAGTAAAGAATTTGCTTATTTGTGTCCACAACCCAAACAGAACGTGCTAAAATACCTAAATCGGGAATTAATAGGTTAGATTTTTTACCGAAATCTTGGTCAACATCTGAGAGCATCTTCATATTCTTAACGCCTTCAGCTGCACACCAGTGCGATTGTTCTTCAACTGTATTCTTAGAAATAGTTACGAAGTTGATCTCACTGTGTCCGCCGACTTCAGTGTTGAAGTGCTTTGTTTGAATGCTGCATACTCGTGTGTTAATGTCAGGAACGACGCTGATCAGCAGTGGCTTGTCGATCAAGTCATTGAGAGTAACCTTGTTGCCATCCTTGTCGAGTACTGTGAAGTCAGGGAATTGATCACCAACAGATAATGGTGTACCAATAGTAGTAACTGTGTTGCCTTTGAAATCTAAGTCCATAAAAATTCACACCTTTCCGATAGTTTACGTGTTAATAATACTATTATAGTTTAAAATGGATTGAAGTCCTAAAAATAAGATTGAAGGTATTGTTTTGGGGAAAAACCTGATTTACAAAAGAAGATCGATTCGTTCATTTAGTGACGAAGAAGTATCTGACAGTTTAATAGAAGAAATAATCAAAGATGCTAGTCATGCTCCATCATGGCAAAACTCACAACCTTGGCATGTTTATGTTGCTAAGGACGAAGTGTTGGAACGCATCAGGTCATCATATAAGAATGCACAGAAGAATAATCTGCCTAGTGATCCAGATTTGACGACACCACATCGTGCTGATAGATCTGAATTGTCGTTGAAGAATATTGATCATTGGAGCGATTCAGTGAAGAGTGCGATTGGGGATGAAGGTACTAGTGATCCAGAGTTCCAAGAAGCACGTGCTGATCTATATCATGCGCCAGCCATCGCATTCTTGACTGCCAGCAATAAGGCAAGTGAATTCACACTCTTTGACCTCGGATCATTCGGTCAGACGTTGATGTTGTCAGCTGCCAGTTGGGGAATTGGCACTATTCCAGCGTACAGCTTGGTTGCTTATCCGGATATCTTGAAGAAGGAATTGTTGATACCTGATAATCAAGAATTAGTTGTTGGTATTGCCATGGGATATCCCGACAACAGTAAGTTGAATTGTATCAGGACTGATCGGACTGATGTTGGTAATATATTGGATATCCGTAAGTAGTTGTGCTTCCGGGAAAAAACAAAAAAGCCGCTGTGGGACCGCCTGGAGCTAAAATCTCCAGGCTCGATGTTGAACTTCGTACCGAATTTCAACATAACTATCACTGCGGGCTTTTTTGTTTTTACCTCTGATTTATGACTTTTTTTAAAATCAAATGTTATTGATGAGTAACAAAATGTGATATTATGATAATGAAAAAATATAGGGTATAGGTATTGATTTGTGATCAGCCGGGAAAAGGTAAATGAAGAACTTCAGAATATTTTTAGCCGTAGGAATGAATGGCGTTTAAGCATGCGACCAAAGAATTTAGAAACTTTATCTCGACTGGCTATTGATGAAAAGATAGCTTTTGAAATTTTGGTAGATAATTTAACATGGAAAAATTATATCTCTGGTCCAAAGCCGGATAATCATATGCCGCCTTCTACCGGAGATATTTGGATATTTGGCATAAATATAAATTCCGAAGAATGTTATTTAAAGTTTCAAGATAAACCTAATGGCATTGTGATTTGGATATCATATCATATTGCCCTTTATCCGTTACATTACCCGTTGTTAATACAAGAAGAAAGGAATGAGGACAATGGCTAATAAAAAAAGATTTTATAATTACGAAAAAGATACTACTGAAATATATGTTGAAGTAAAGAAAATGGAAGTAGTTACTGTTAGAAATGTCACTGATCTTCTTGTAGAACATAGGTATTGGAAAGATTCAAATGGAGAACTTTGGGGTGATTTTGATAATCCTATGGAAAATGTGTATGCTGACTTTCATGCTTATAGAAAAAAAGTTGGATACATGGAACCATCTGAAATAAAGCAACTAAGAAAGAAATTAAATTTATCTACTAGATCGTTTGCCGATAAAATAGGAATAAGTTACACAACATTGTCTAATATAGAGAATAATCATATTATTCAAAATAGTTATCAAAATGTGCTATTTTCATGGTCGCTTGAATTTTACGAATTAATGTGTAGTTTGCCAAAAAGTACGGCTAATGGTGGTAATAGGAGCATCGAGTCTTTTCCTACTATTGAAGAATATAAAAAATATTTGGGTTATTTAAGTTCTAATGATATCAGAACCATTAGAAAAAAATTAAATCTTGATATAAGAACTTTTTCTAAGAAATTGGGAATAAGTCCTGCGACCTTAGATGAAATCGAAAATAATCATAAGGTACAGAATAAATATCAGGAGATATTATTTGAATGGGCCAATAAGTTTTATGAAATATATGGTTATTTACCATCAAAAGATGATACGGAGTTGAAAAGAAGATACATGTAAAAAAAGTGATTATGAGCCAAAACTCATAACCACTTTTTTTACGTACAATTCAAATATAAAAAATAACACTAGCCGGAGATTGAAAAAGAGTAAGCCTGCAGTGCTAGTGGAATTAGCGATTTATCGCTTAGTCCACTGACGTATTTTTAAATTTGCGTATTGTGCAAAGTTAAAAATCGAGGATCAAGACCAAGGCTTGATCCGGCTCACAGCGGCTTACTCTTTTTCAAACGTAGGAGGAATAGATAGCGAAGGCAATTCTCGAAGATTGTTTCTTTTGTGTTTTGTTGTAAAAGATGCACAATATACTTATTGACGCTTCGATTATCGGCTTCAGCCTTTTCGGCAACTTTCTGGTAGAGATCCTCGTCCGATATCACTTCGATATAATGGCGTTAGTAAATAGATTGATTGAGGAAGATTAGATGCATTTAATAGGAAACAAAGTAATCATACGTAATTTTCAAGAGGGGGACTTCGATGCCTTCTATGAATTAGTCAAGAATAAACGTAATCATGAACTGTCAGGGATGGAGTATACGACTGATATTAATGAAGCTAAGCGGATATTCGACCGGTATTTGAAACTAGAAACTTCTTATTGTATAGCGTTGAAAGAGAACTCATTAATGGTAGGAATCATTGAGTTGAATGAACGTGGTTTGAATAGCGGTTTGGAGTTGACTAGAGAACTCGGTTTTATAATAGAAGAAAAATACCGCCAGCAGCATCTTGCGACTGAGGCGGTAGAATTGATGATCAAGTATAGTTTTGAGGAATTGAAGCTGACAGAACTGTGGGCGGCAGCCGAAAAACACAATATTGCCCCTCAAAAACTGCTTGTCAAACAAAATTTCAAATATATTTATGAGGTGGACCAGAATTTCACCCTATTGGACAATACCAATGATCTGATCGAATATTACCTACTCAAGCCATAGTGTCACTTCTCGTAAGAATTTCTTAACAAATACGAACTTGCAGGGAAGAAATAGATGATAAACTAGTAATCGGTAAGGAGATAATAGACTGATTTTGATGAGAGGTTTTTCGATATGAAAAAAAGACAAAGAACTAGAAAAAGTCTTTCATTGAAAAAGCGAATAGTCGGTTATTTTGCAATTGCCGTAATTGTTCTAGGAGTTGTTGGCGGATTCAGCATTAACCATGTTATCGCTGAGTCTACTAATAACTCTGGGGGCGTAGCTAGATCAGAGGCTGTCGTTGCCAACACTGATGATTCAGGAGATGGCGGCACAGGATCTAATGCCCATGTGTTAGTAACTGGTGATAATACCGGTGAAAGCACAAATGCAGGTCCTACAACCAAAGATGTAGGTTATACCCCATCGGTAAATGTAAATAACATGTCATCTTATCCGCAAACGGGAGATGCGCACGAGTATGGATATGTTATTATGGGCTTTTCAATTTTGATTGGTCTGTTCGCTTTTTATATGAAGAAGATCCACCGTTTCACCACTGATTAAGGCTTACGAAAAAAGTTCAGATTTTGAAAATTCGCTTTACGAAATATGAAGTGTACGCAACGGAAAATCTGATAACATAGTAACCGTAATCAAGAAGAACTTAAAAAAATAATTTTTCTATATCAGGGAGGATATAAACATGAAATTATCAAAAAACGTTTTAGTAGGTAGCTTAGCTTCAGCAGGTATGGTATTAGGATTAGTTGCACCAGCAACAACAGCGTTCGCTGCTACAGGTTCATTTGAACAACAAGAAGATGGTACAGTTGTTTCAAAAGCAACAACAGGTACATTGAACAGCTCAAATTATATTGCAATTGCTGATTCTGATACAAAGGCAGAAGGAGATGCTACAGGAGCATCTGCTAAGTCAAATGTTAATGTTGATGTTATCTCAGGACTATTAGTACTTAAAGATGTTCCTAATCTTGGATTTGGTTCAGCCGTTGCCGGTCAAAAGAATGCCAAATTGGTAGATAATAATGCCGAAGGTGACAATAATGATGGTGACAATAACCCTAATGGTGATTTGACAGTTCAAGATTCACGTGCAGACCAACCAGGATTTAAATTAACAGCTTCATTAGGATCATTTACAGGTGGACCATCAAAGGGTGGATTTGTTCTAACATTGAACCCTACAGATATTGCAAATGATGCTGATGGTGTAACAGTAGATCCTGCAGCTACAGCACAAAAAACAAGTGAAGCCATTCTTAGTGATACTGGAGCAGCTGGAACAGTTATGAATATGACAAAGGGATCATATAAAGCCGGTGCAGTTACTGCACAATTCCACACTCCAGCAGATGCATCATTGGCTGTTCCTACAGATGCTCAAGGTACAAATGCTGTAACTTCATACAAGAGTACAATTACATGGACACTTGCAGCAGCTCCTGAAGCTTAAAGACAAATAATATTAGTTTAATGAATTATGTAAAAACCACTACACTAGTAGTGGTTTTTACTTTATAATAAAAGCAATGGTGGTTAGTATTAATGGAGGATTAAGTATGAAAAATATTATAAGTAAACTCGTTTTTACTGTCATGTCGATTATTGGTATCTTTTCTTTTGCATCTAATAATATTACAAATGTAAAAGCAGCGACAAATGGTGGATATGCATTACAAGTTTTAGGAAAATCTAACGATAATGTAAATATAGATAACGGATCATATGTTATTACAGGTGATCCTGGTCAAAAGGTAGAAGTAAAACTGGGGATTGTTAATCAGGAAAGTGATACTAGAACTTTTTTGTATAATGCTAATACTGCTTATACAACCGACAACGGAAATTTAGGATATGATAAGACCAAAGTAGTGGATTCTTCACTAAAAATTCAAACAAGAAATATAGTTACACCTAATAAGGGAACCATATCCATTCCAGGAAAGTCTACTGCAACAGTAACTGCAACGATAACTGTACCCAAAAAAAGCTTTGATGGTTATTTAATGGGTGGTTTTAATGTTAGTCCCTATAAAGAAAAGGCAAAGGGTACCGTAACTTCAAATGGTACTTTAATAAAGAACAAGTTTAGTTATTCTATTCCAATACAAATACATCAAACTGGAAAAGATAAAATTGAGCCAAAATATTCTGTTAGAACTGTAAAACCTAATACTGTTGCAGCTACTAATGGTAAAGAGCCTGGTGTTCTAGCAAATGTCCATAATTCTAATAATTCTTATTCTGGTAGTTTGAGTGCAGAAGCCATCGTAACTAAAAAAGGTGACAAGAAATTTAAAATAACAAATAAAAGCACCAGTCAAGAAATAGCACCAACTTCAAATTATAATTATTCAATTTCTTGGGGCAAGAAATCACTTCAAGCGGGTGATTATCATCTGAAGTTAACTTATAAAACTGCTGGTGGTATAAAGAGCTGGGTTCTTAATAAGGACTTTACAATTACTAATTCTGATGCTGCTAAGTATAATAAACTTGCAGGTATCAAGCCTAATTATATGTGGTTGTACATTCTTCTAGCAATCTTAGCTCTAGCTATTATTCTAGGATTAGGTATTTATCTAGGTAAGAAAAACAACAAGAACAACGGCAATAATGGTGGACCAAATAATCAACCAACTAGAAGACGTCGTCGTTAATATTTTAAAATTAAAAATTAAATTGAGCTGTTCCAAGACTTGGAACGGCTTTTTTAGTATTATTGATGTGTACACACATATCTAGGCTTATGGAGTTAAGAAAACATGAAGAGAAAAATGTTCTATTTATTATCAGTTGTTTGTTTCTGTATGCTGTTTATATTTATGACACCCAAGACTGCTCATGCAGATATTAATGGTGTAACAGTAACTCCATTAATTGGTGATTCAGATGTCACTGATAAATTTCAAATTATTGGTAAAAAAGATGGAGTAAAAAAATTAAAAATATCTATTGGTAACTTTGGTATTAGAGCACTCAGACTCAGGGTCGTACCGACTAATGCCACAACTTCATCTGATGGAAAAATTGCTTATACTGAGAATATAAAAACTGGTGATTATGGGTTACAGTCTGCATTTGCGGATATGACTAAGCCTCAAACTGTAACTTTAAAAACAAGTCAGACTAAAGATTTAACTTTTAACGTGAAGTTACCTGATAAGAAGTTAAAGGGATTAATCATAGGTGGTCTAAAGGTATACGATGTTAATCGAAATGAAAGGGGAAACTCAGTTATTCCTGTGTGGATAACTGAGGACAATAAGGCTGTCGGTGGAATACTAAGCTTGCACAGTTTGTCATTAGGGGTGGAGCATTATCAACCTCATGTTTACGTTAACCTCCAGAACAACCAACCAGGTATGATGAAAAAAGTTATAGTTCATGCCACAGTCAAACGTGAAAGCTGGTTAGATAGGTTCAACATGGGACCTAAGAAAATGACGGCTGATCTGACTTATCCGAAAGTTGCCCCTAATTCCAAGATACCAATTGATTTCAACCAGAATCAAACACCGATTGCTCCAGGTAAGTATAAGGTCAAGGGTGTAGCCAGAAGTGGTAAGGCTGTTTGGAATTTCAAGAAAACCTATACGATTACCCAGAAACAAGCTAATGATATCAACTCACGTTGTAAGAACTTGGTCTATGATAAGTCAATTACGTACATCTTGATCGTACTTGTATTGGTATCTCTCGTCGTATTGATCTTTTGGGGAATTTGGCATCAGAATAGGAGTTAATATGAAACGTAAAATTTTATTTGTATTTACTATATTATTATCGTTTATAAGTTTTGCATATCCAACTAAGGCTAATGCGGCAGCTGACAAATCATATTCAGTTCAAGCGGTATTACCTGATAATCAGATCGATAAGAACGAGTCTTACTTTGACCTGAAGGTTGAGCCTAATAAGGAACAAGACTTGAAGGTTATGATCATTAATACTGGTAGTAAGCCGATTAAGGTACAAGCTGAGGTCAACGATGCTTATACGGCTGACTCTGGTGTTATTGGTTATGACAAGTACAATGTGAAGTTGTACAAGAATCAGAATCCTTCATTGAGTTCTTTAGTTGATGGCAAACGCAAGACAACGGTTAATCTGAAAGTCGGTCAAGCTAAGACGGTTAGTTTCAAAGTTAAGTCGCCTTCTAGTGAATATACTGGAATTATCCTAGGTGGTGTAACGACAACAGCCAATGTTAGTCCAACTAAATCTAAGAATATTAACATCAAGAATCAGGTTAGATATGTTAAAGGTGTTGTCTTGCGTTCAAAAGACGATGGGGTGACTCCTAATATGCATATGACTAACGCCAAGCCTAAGTCAGTCGCTGGTAACTCTGGTATTGCCTATACCATGGATAACACTGCACCAATCAATATCAATGAGGTTACGTTAAAGGCTAAGATCTATCACAATAGTGATACGACGAAGTATAATGCTAAGAACTTACAAATTGCACCAAATTCACAGTTTAATTATTTCATTCCCGTTAAGGATTTGAGTGCAGGTAAGTACAAGGCAGTTATAACTGTTAAGAGCAAGGCTGGATATGAGAAGACCTTTACTAGAACTATTTCCGTAAGTAAGAGTGATGTCGATTATGTCGAAGAACAAGCTGAACAAAAGACCGGTCGGAAGAGTAATCAATGGATCATAATTATCGTCGGTATTATTGCCTTGATTCTGGTTGCCTTGTGGATGTTCTTGTATTATTCACAACGTAATAAGTCCACTGGATCGCATGGTAAGAAGACTAGAAGTCGTAAGTAGATTCAAAATAAGCCGCAAGGCTTATTTTTTTGCATAATTTACTAGCCAATTATGCAAAAATGCCCTTTTAGGGTAATAAAATGTGTCATAATGAAAGCGTATATAAATAACTTTATTACATGTTTTTTATAAATTGGAGGGAGACTTTTATGAAACACATGCGATTTAAATCCGACTCTAATATGGTTGTAAAAAGGAAATTATTTACGGTTGAAAAAAAGTGGGCGATCGTATCAACACTTTCTTTTGCAGGAATCCTTTTAGGAGGAGCATTAACCGGTGTAGATGTGCGCGCTGACTCTGATGTAGTAGGAACATCAGATACAGTAGCTTCAAGTAGTACGACCACGAATGATCCAAATGTTGTACAAGATCAGGATCAGTCTGTGACAGCAAATGTAACTATACAGTCTAATCTAGGCGCTATTACTGTAAATGATGTTACAGGTAATGAAGGTCAAACCGTGCCCGTTACCGTACCAGTAAAAACTGAATATAAAGCTGATAAGAGTATGGTAATAGCCAATGTGAACAACGATGGAACTATAACGACTGATGAAACTGTTGATTATACCGCCATTGAAACTAATGATGATCAAACTAATTCTGAATCTATTAGTACGTATTCATTAGCTAGTGCTCCAGTTGAAAATGGGGAAAATGATGTAAGTACTGACGATACAACAGCTGATACAAATAATATTGTTGATAGCGGTCAATTTGGAACATCGAATTGGACTATTGATGATACTGGGGTATTACACATTGGTGCTGGTGAATTAGGTTCACGCAATGATGAATATTGGGTAGACAGTAATTATTCGAATAATATTACGTCAATTCAAATAGACGATTCTGTTACAGCTAATGAAGATTCTAGTTATTTGTTTGAAGGATTAAAAAATGTGACTCAAATTAATGGACTTAACAAATTAGATACTAGTAATGTAACGAATATGAGTCGTATGTTTTCTGGTATGTCTGCGGTAAAAGATTTAGACTTATCATCCTTTGATACAAGTAATGTAACATCGATGGGCTATATGTTTTCTGATATGTCTGCGGTAAAAGATTTAGATTTATCATCCTTTGATACAAGTAAAGTTACAATTATGCAATATATGTTTTCAAATATGTCTTCGATAAAAAATTTGGATTTGTCATCCTTTGATACAAGTAATGTAATGAATATGCAGGCTATGTTTGCAGTTTCTTCATCATTGCAGGCACTAGATATATCTAATTTTGATATGTTTTCCAATAAAAACACAAGAGCTATGTTTGGTTCCACTAATATTTATAAGTTAAAACTAGGCAAAAAGGTTGTCTTTTTGAAAAATGATAGACCCACACCTTTTCCTAACGTTAGCCCTGAGTATTATGCAGTGGGTAGTGGTACTGAAAATGACCCAAAGGGTGAAAAAGATGGGGGCGAACTAACTGATGTATTTAACAAATATTTAACACCTGCTGAGCAGAGAGACAACAATGAACAGTATAGTAAATTCGATGAAACATATGTCCGTACTGAGGATGCCACTTTGTTGGTATCTGTACCGTACAGTGATGAATCACGTGAAAGCTACGAAATTAAAGAAACTGCTCATGGAGTGCCGGGTAATGAAGTTACTGCAGATATTGAAATCCCAGCAGTTGAAGGATATACCCTATATCAGAATGGAACTAAGTTAGTTGCCGATGATGATGGCAATTATCTTGTAACGATTTCGGGAACTATTGAAGGACCGGACGATAATGAAGCATTCAATGTAAGTACAAATGATCATATTGAATACAGACAGAATCCTGTTTCGGGAACTGTAACGATCCCTTCAAACCATAAGGACCCAGTAGAAGTGGAAGCTAGCGGTGAAAAAGGCACTATTATAACAATAGATGTCCCAGGATATCCAGGATACACAGCTGACAAGGAGACTGTCGAAGTATCGATCGACGAGGATGGTAACTTCTCGGTAGTTGATCCTACAGGGGCAGGGTATGTTACTTATACTAAGAACCCAACTAATAACGGCGGTGGTTCTTCAACTTCTACGCCAACTTCTGAAATAACGGATGTGAATATTGATGTGGCAACATTCGCTGATCAACCTGCAGCAAGGCTGTACGATACTCAAGGTCAATTGATCACTAATCGTGCTTTGCAGCCGAATACTTGCTGGTTCGCTGATAAGAAGTTGACTAGAGATGGTGTTTCGTACTATCGTGTAGCAACTGACGAGTGGGTCAAGATGGACGATGTCTATGTCTATACGGCAAACAACAAGTTTATCAAGACTTACAATGACTCAAGTAAGGACTTGCTCAATGCCCATCAAGTCAAATTGGGCAGACAATTGCGTGCTAATAGTGATTGGGTAACGGATATTTATACTTACATGAATGGTACTAAGTACTATCGTGTAGGAAGCAATGAATTCGTCAGTGCTGATGATGCCTTGGAGTACACGCCAATACATGCGGTAGTGCAAACTAATAATTACAACGTAACGGTCTATGATGAACGTGGTCATGCGGTAACTAATAGGCAATTGACGGCGAATAGTAGTTGGATAACTGATAAGACTGCTGTCATTGATGGCTTCACAATGTATCGTGTGGCTACTGATGAGTGGGTTAGAGCTGTTGATGTAGTGAATGTTAAAGAGAATTAATGCAAAAAAAATAAGCCGCAAGGCTTATTTTTTTGTCTTTTTCTTCTTATCAGCGTCACGAGCTTTGAGCTTATCAACGTAGACTTGATTTAATCTGACTAGCAACCAGATGTAATCAGTTCGTGTATTGGTGATATTCCAAGGGATAACTTTCATATTCTTTGGATAGAGATCTAATTCATAATCACGAGGTAAGATGTCCAAGGTTGAGATCAGGACGTCAACGTCTTTGTATTGATCACTAGGAACGACTTGGACGAATTCTAGTGTTCTAACGTTTCTCAGCACAACTTCTTCGGCGGCGTTACCGGGATCGACTAGGACTTTGACATGAATATAATCTTGCTTCTGAATCGTATTGATATAACTAGGCAGGATCTGATACAAGTCATGGGCGATAGCTTCGGCACCGTTGTGTACGCCGTGATATTCGGCATCGTCGACATCGGAGAAGAACTCATGGATATCTTGATAGAGGGATGACAAGGACTTGGTATCTTCAGGATTCTTGTCGTAGTAGCTGCCTTTAACGATACCGTCGTTAGCCATGATGTAATAGAAGATAATATCACGTGAGACGTAAGTCATGATATCTTTTAGGACTTTTTGGTTGTGATAAACGGTCATATCATCACGATAGTGTTCCTTGAGGAAGTCAATGAAGTGATAGACCAAGGCATAGAACTTGGGATTGATTCTGACATCGAAGTTCATTGGCTGTGCATAGATCTCAGCACTAGGTTGGAAGACCATCTTGTGGAACAAGTTGAGTAGTTTGTTCTCATTATCTAAGGCGTTGATCGGTACGATCGTGTAGTCTTCACGACGCAATACGTCTTCACCGAGTTTTTGATTACCGAAGACATCGTTATATTTATCCATACTGGTAATATAATTACGTTTGGTCAGTCTAATACGCGATATGGCGAGGAAGTGATAGGATTACTGAATGTCTTGCCAGAGCGGTCGATAATGTCGTCTATGTCGTCTTGCTTGATCAGTAGGAATGGCCATTCTTGACCATGATAGATATACCAGTAGACGAAGTATGCCATCCAACGGATACATTTTTCGTCACCTTTGATCTCCAGGGTGGAGTTAGAAATCTTTAAGCCGAAGTTTTTTAGGAACGATCTGAAGGAAGACATTCTTCTATTAAGTGTTGATTTACTAGTGAAGTGTTCATTACTGAAGGCTTCAAAGGACGGATTGGCGTTAGTTAGTCCGTAATTGAAGGCTTGGAAGACAATGGAATTTTGGACTAAATACAATCTGTATGTGTCGATAGCGATTTTTGAAAAATCGATCGATTCGATCTTAGTCACCTTCGGATCCATATCCGGTGCTACTTCCATGATATCTTCGAGTAAGGCTTGGAAGATATTGTAAGTCTTCTGATAAGTGAATTGCATTCTATTACTGATATTACTAAGGTTGAGCTCCTGTGGTGGCAATGATTTTATCACCGTGAGCATCCGATATTTTTCAACATCTTGCTTTACTAAGAACACTTGCTCCAACATGTTCAATTCCCCCGACTCTGGCTTATTAAATAAAACAGAATTAATTTGTGACACTACTTGCTACTATGGTAACATTTATTTATAATATTTTGTAATCAGATAGAGGCGCATTGTCAATAATTAGCACTTTTGAGTATGATAGGGTACAAAGATTTAGTGTAAAAGGTGACAATGCCGAAACTTCATTACCCCTATTGGTAATCTTGTTGGGCCGTTATTTAAGAGATAACGGACTGTCGCACATTGGTGCGTTGGGCTATTGATCATTTGGATGAAAATCGAATCCTTATTGTCAGTAGTTTCTTCTGGTAATAAGGATTTTTTTGTAAAATCCAAGATGGGGGAAACGAAAAAAATGGAAAATACTGATGTGAATCGGTCGTTGAAAACTAGACATCTGTCCATGATTGCTCTTGGTGGGTCAATCGGTACTGGACTCTTCGTTGCTAGTGGTTCGTCAATTTCGACTGCCGGTCCCGGAGGAGCATTGGTGGCATATGTTGCCATTGGTGTGATGGTTTACTTTTTAATGACTAGTTTAGGAGAGATGGCTACATATATGCCGGTTTCAGGGTCGTTTGCGACATACGCTACTAAGTTTATCGACCCCGCCTTTGGCTTCGCTTTAGGGTGGAATTATTGGTTCAACTGGGCAATTACGTTAGCTGTTGATCTTTCAACTATTTCGATTGTTGTTAAGTATTGGTTCCCAAGTTGGTCGTCTTGGAAGATCAGTTTGAGCTTCCTAGTTATTTTATTGATTATCAATCTAGTTTCAGTTGGTTCATTCGGTGAGACTGAGTATTGGTTGTCATCGATTAAGGTTACTGCGGTTATCGTCTTCTTGATCGTTGGTATTTTAACGATCATGGGTATTCTTGGTGGCGATGGACAAGCCATCGGTTTGAGTAACTACACATACAAACATGCACCATTCGTTGGCGGAGTGCCAGCGGTACTGAGCGTCTTCGTTGTTGCTGGATTCTCGTTCCAGGGTACTGAGTTGATCGGTATCACTGCCGGTGAGTCAGCAACACCTGAGAAGAGTATTCCTAAGGCTATCAAACAAGTTTTCTGGAGAATTCTTCTATTCTATATTTTATCTATTGCGGTTATTGGAGCAATTATTCCTTATACAAGTCCTAACTTATTAGGTTCAGAGGCTGGCGATATTGCTATCAGTCCATTTACGATCGTCTTCAAGAAGGTCGGTATCCCATTAGCTGCTGGTATCATGAATGCTGTTATTTTGACGTCAGTTATTTCAGCTGCTAACTCTGGTCTGTACGCTGCCAGTCGTATGCTGTGGTCAATGAGTAAGAATGACATGGCACCACATACGTTCGAGAGAACTAACAACCGTGGTGTGCCGGTATTTTCACTTCTACTCACTGCCTTAGTCGGTGGTGCCGCTTTGTTCACTAGTTTGTACGGTGATTCATTCTATGAATTACTAGTTGCGGCCAGTGGATTGACAGGATTCATCGCTTGGATCGGAATTGCCTTCTCGCATTATCGTTTCAGAAAGGCCTATATCAACAAGGGATACAGCTTGGATGATTTGAAGTACAAGGCTAAGTGGTTCCCATTTGGTCCGATCCTAGCGATCATCCTTGGTATCATCATCATTATTGGTCAAGATATTCGTTCATTAGTTAACTTTAACGTAATGCGTCTCTTGATCAGTTACAGTGGACTAATTGTCTTGTTCGTCTGCTGGGCATACTACAAGATCCGTCACCACACGAAGTTCTTGAAGTTGGACGACATCGATGTTGAACATACTAAGAGACATTATCATTATTAATTTGAATTTTAATGGATTTTAAATTACTATATAGATAAATAAACAAAGCCAAGAGAGTACCTATTTGAGAATCTTTCAGAGAAGCGATGGTTGGTGTGAATCGCTAAGATTTCTATTCCAGTATTCTAGCTAACGGGTAATGCCGTTCGGATTGATCCGATATCGTCTGTGAGTGCAATGTATTTGTTATACATTGAAACTGGGTGGTACCGCGAAAAGTAGTCGATTCGTCCCTTTACGGGATGAGTGGCTACTTTTTTTGTTTACAAATTTTAGGAGGAAAAAATCAATGCTTGATATTAAGATGATCAGACAAAATCCAGATTGGACTAAGAAAAAATTAGAGTCACGTGGTGTTACAGCTGAAGAGATCGATCACTTGTTGGATCTAGATAAGAATCGCCGTGATCTATTAGTTCAAAGTGAAACACTAAAGGAGAAGAGAAACAAAGTTTCTCAAGGTATCGCTGAAAAGAAACGTAATAAAGAAAATGCTGACCAAGAAATTGCGGACATGAAGCAAGTTGGTGCTGACATCAAAGACTTGGACGCTAAGTTGGAAGATACAGCTGACAAGATGAACTATATCTTAGTTCGTCTACCTAATATTCCTGATGATTCAGTTCCTGTTGGACCTGACGAAAGTTACAATAAGGAAGTTCGTAAGTGGGGAGATATTCCTGAATACAGCTTCACACCAAAGCATCACTGGGAAATCGGTGAAGATCTAGGTATCTTGGACTTCGATCAAGCTGCTAAGGTTTCTGGTAGTCGTTTTGTTTACTACATTGGTATGGGTGCTAGACTTGAACGTGCTGTTTACAACTTCATGTTGGATCAACACCAAAAGGAAGGCTATACAGAAATGATCACACCTTACTTGGTCAACAGCCAAGCAATGTTTGGTACATCTCAATTCCCTAAGTTTACTGAAGATGTTTATACGGTTATGGTTGATGAGAACCCATTGACATTGATCCCTACAGCCGAAGTTCCATTGACAAACTACTTTGCTGGCAAGATCCTTGATGGTAAGGAACTTCCTAAGAAGGTCACAGCTCTATCACCAAGTTTCCGTTCAGAAGCAGGTAGTGCCGGCCGTGATACTCGTGGTTTGATCCGTATGCACCAATTCAACAAGGTTGAAATGGTTAAGGTTACTAGACCAGAACAATCATTCGCTGAATTAGAGAAGATGACAGCTGATGCTGAAAACATCTTGAAGAAGTTGAACATTCCTTATCACGTAATCGTGCTATCAAGTGGGGATGCTAGTTTCAGTTCAACTAAGACATATGACCTTGAAACATGGTTGCCAGGACAAGGCAAGTACCGTGAAATCTCAAGTTGTTCAAACTGTCTAGACTTCCAAGCACGTCGTGCCCAAATTCGTTACCGTGATGAAAATGGCAAGGCTCAACTAGTTCACACATTGAACGGTTCAGGTTTGGCTGTTGGTAGATGTGTGGCTTCAATTCTTGAAAACTATCAAAACGAAGACGGATCAGTTACAATTCCTGACGTTTTGGTACCTTACATGGGTGGAGTTACAAAAATTACTAAAGAAAATGCTAAATAGATATTGACGTTTTATTAGTAGATTGATAAAATTTAATAGTTGTTGAAAAGCGACTATTGAATTATTCCGGATTAGCTCAGTTGGTAGAGCATCTGACTGTTAATCAGGGTGTCGTCAGTTCGAGTCTGACATCCGGAGTTATATACTTAGGAAAAACCTAGGTGCGCTGATAATACATCTAGTTCTTGCGAATTAGATGTATTTTTTTATAGGCGCTTTTGCCATCTTAGCTCAGTTGGTAGAGCATCGGTATCGTAAACCGGCGGTCACAGGTTCGAATCCTGCAGATGGCACTATGTGTATTTAGAACATCTTTTGAATAGATGTTCTTTTTTTGTTTTATGGGGGATGCCGTCTCCAGAGAAAAGTATCTCCGCTCGCTGTATGACCGGTTCCAGCCAAGGTCTGGAACCTCGCTTTAGAACTTTTCTGAGGACCGAAAATTTCTAAAGTCGTCAGTGTTGTAAGAACGGAAGACCACCGTTCGACAACACTATTACGGCTAGCTCCGATACTTTTCTCTGGAGACTTAGATACTCTTTAAATATTTGTGATCAAAAAAATCTGTTAGAAATCCTTATTGGAATTCCTAACAGATTTTTTACTTTATAGTAATTATATACCGACAAACAAAGGCCCCAGACGAAGTCAGAGGGGAAGTCGGAGGTTGAAGATGAAAAAATCCCGCAGTGGCAGTGGTGTTAAACGAGTGAACTTCTCGTTTTTACAGCACTAGACGTATTTTGAAATTCGCGGGTTTGCGCGAAGTTCAAAATCGAGTCTGGAGACCAAGGCTCCAGACGTTCTACACAGCAGGATTTTTCATCTTCGACCGGAGACGGAAACAGCAGTAGAACACCACACTACCTTAACCCCTGATCAAACCGTCAATCTCACTAACCTCATCAGCAGAAAACTTCAAATTATCCAAAGCACCTAAGTTCTCATCCAAGTGCTCAACACTAGTAGTACCGATAATTACACTAGCCACGACCGGATCCTTCAATAACCAAGCTAGTGACATTTGACTGAGTGTTTGATCACGATTCTTAGCAATGTCGTTTAGCTTATTCAGCTTAGCAACCAAGGCATCTTGACCCTTGTCCAACAAATCAGTATTAGTGCGATGGATGTTGAAGTCGTCAGTAATGCCGTTGAGATAACGATCTGACAATAGTCCTTCGCATAATGGGCCGTAGGCAATTGCACCAACGCCATTATCTTCGAGTAGTTTTGCCAAACCACTAGTTTCAACGTGATCGTTCAATAGATTCATACTCATTTGATCAAGTACGAAGGGAGTACCTAATTTTTTGAACAATGAAATAGCTTGCTTGAGTTCTGGTACTTCGTAATTTGAAACACCAACATAGAGTGCTTTACCGGAACGAACAATATCGTCCAATGCTCGAACTGTTTCTTCAATTGGTGTTTGGTCATCGTAACGGTGGGCATAATAAATATCCACATAGTCAAGGTTCAATCTTTGTAGTGAATCATCGATATCTTGAAGTAATGACTTGCGAGAAGTACCGATACCGTAAGGACCATCGTGGATCTCGTAACCAGCTTTGGTAGAAATAACTAGTTCATCACGATATGGTTTCAAGTCGTCTTTTAGGATTTGACCAAGTAGTTCCTCGGAAGTTCCGAAGCCGGTTTGACCATCGCCATAGTGATTAGCAACATCGAAGTGGAAGACTCCTTTGTCAAAGGCGTGCAAAATAACTTTTCGACGTTCGCTCAGTGGATCAGCACTACCAAAGTGGCGCCATAATCCTAGAGAAATTGGTGGAAGCATTAGGCCGGTAGAACCGGCGTGACGCACAGAATTATTGTTGTAACGATTATCTGATGCAGTATACATTTTATTGACCTCCCAATTATTAAATACTCTTTAATGGTAAGCTAACGTGGATTTTTACTCAAGAATAGCATTGTTAAAAGAGCACAAAAAAATAGGCTCGCCTCTTGGGGGGACGAGCCTATTTTGTGTCACACATACTGTGTAACGGGTTACCAGTAGTGCAAGTGGCCAGATATGATTATGTGAGGTTTCCAAATTTGTCAAAAATAGAGAGGGATTTTATTAATTAATGAAAGCATTCAATCAGTGATCATCGGAATGGGAAAATGGAAACTGACGAAACTAACTCGATAAGTATAAATTGATTGAGGGGGGCAATTTATATTTACTTTGAGTTGTAATAGAACCTGCTACGATATGAGGATGTGTACCGTAACACGTTTTACTTATTTAATAAAAGGAAGGAATTGCATTGGCAATCATATCTGTACCCCTTTCACATTGAAGAGTATACAACATTTGTTTAAACAATTCTATTCAATTTAGACAAAAATTTTTATTTGTTTTTAACATCACAAACTAATATATTTGTATGATAATATAGTTACTTCTTGCTTTACGGTCAAAAATAGTAATTTGGTTATTGAGAGAGAAGGGGAAACGTTGCTATAGATGGATTTGTATTAAATATCAGTCATGGCATATTTTTTTATAAATCTTGGGTAAGCGCTTGCTTAGGTTTGACATTCTGTCTATAGCAATAGTTTAAATTATCACAATAGAAGGATGGTAGATACTATGAAAGTTAGTATTATTGGTTGTACACACGCAGGTACATTTTCAGCAATGAACATTTTGAAGGCACATCCAGACTGGGAAGTTACAGTCTACGAACGTAATGATAATTTATCATTTCTGTCATGCGGAATCGCTTTGTGGGTAAGTGATCGTGTTTCAGATCCTAATAAGATGTTCTATTCAAGTCCTGAGGATCTCGCCAAGTTAGGTGCAAACATGCAGATGAAGCATGATGTAACTAATATTGACTTTGATAATAAAAAACTAACTGTAAAAGATTTGGAAACTGGTGATGTTTCTGAACATGACTATGATAAATTAGTCATCACTACAGGTTCAGCTCCTATCGTTCCAAATATTCCTGGAATCGACTCTGATCGTGTTCAATTGTGCAAGAACTGGACAAATGCTACAGAGTTGAGAGAAAATGCTCAAAATATCAAGAGTGCTATTGTTATCGGTGCTGGTTACATCGGTGCTGAATTGGCAGAAGGTTACGCTACTCTTGGTAAAGAAACAACTTTGATCGATGCTTTGCCAGATGTTTTGGCTAAGAACTTTGATAAGAATATGTCAGAAGTCGCTGAAAAGGACTATCGTGACAATGGTGTAACACTAGGACTTGGTGAAAAAGTTCAATCATTCGAAGAAACAGCTGACGGTGTTATCGTTAAGACTGATAAGAATGAATACAAGGCTGATGTTGCGGTAATGTGCGTTGGCTTCAGTCCTAACACTGATATGTTCAAGGATGAATTCGAAACACTTCCAAATGGTGCTTTGATCGTGGATGAATACATGCACACCAGCAAACCAGATGTCTTCTCAGCTGGGGATGCTGCATCAGTTCACTACAATCCAACTAATGATAATCAATACATTCCTT
The DNA here is from genome assembly GCF_036913575.1 of Companilactobacillus sp. HBUAS59699. Lineage (NCBI taxonomy): Bacteria > Bacillati > Bacillota > Bacilli > Lactobacillales > Lactobacillaceae > Companilactobacillus > Companilactobacillus sp. HBUAS59699. The sequence goes on from NZ_JAYKTV010000003.1 coordinate 323,228, forward strand.
TGGCAACGAATGCTGTTCGTCAAGGTATCTTGGTTGGTGCCAATATTGAAAAAGACACTGCTAAGTACATGGGAACACAATCATCATCAGCCGTTGAACTATTCGGTAGAACATACGCTGCTAGTGGTTTGACAGTTGGACATGCCAAAGTTCTCAACAAAGAAGTAGAGAGCGTAACGCTTGAAGATAACTATCGTCCAGAATTCATGTTATCGACAACACCAGTATTGATGAACTTAGTCTGGGATCCTGAAACACGTGAAGTACTTGGTGGAGCTTTGACAAGTATGTACGATGTATCTCAATCAGCTAACTTGCTATCCTTAGCTATTCAAAAGAAAGTAACTATTGATGAGCTATCTATGGTTGACTTCCTCTTCCAACCAAACTTTGACAAGCCGGTTAATTATGTCAGTGCTTTGGCAATTGCGGCTGTGGAAAAAGCTAACAGCAAGGTTGTTGAGTAGGTAGGTGTTCTGATGCCGCCCGCGGTTGAAAACAAGAAAGCCGCTGTGGGACCGCTTGGAGCTAAGATCTCCAAGCTCGATTTTGAACTTCGCATAGACCGCGAATTTCAAAATACGTCCGTGGACTAAGCGATAAATCGCTAATTCCACAAGCACTGCGGGCTTCCTTGTTTTCGCCCTTCGGCTCAACATGATAAGTATGGAATGGGATTGTGATGATTGTTCTATTTATTTTTTAGGAGTGGACAGGGCTAAGTTTCATGTTTTGTTCATGATATTGCATGACCTACAGTTAAATTAAGTAATTACACAAAAACAGCACGTCTGACGATTTTGTCGAGACGTGCTGTTTTATTTTGAAAAATTAATTATCACTCTAATCAAGTAGTAACGAAAAAAATAGCTGAAGGCGAGCAACAATGGAATCCGCCGTGATAGTGTACTTAGCGATTTATCGCTTAGTACACTGGACGACTTTGAAGACTACAGGCTTCAAAGCGAGGCTTAAGACGAAGACTTAAGCCGGTCCCAGGGCAGATGGAATTGTTGCCCACCTTCAGCGGCATACAACCAAGCAAATTCTAATACAAACAACAATCATGAGGTAACTTCAATAATTGCGGCTTACTATAATAGTAACCTTGCTTAAGGTGCACACCCAATTTGTCACTTAATTGATGATCAGCTTTGTCTTCAATACCTTCAATAATCAAGCGCAAACCGTATTCTTGGCTCATTGCATGCCAAAAATGAATTTTTTGTTTCATCTTGTCATCAATAAACTTCTTACTAAAGTTTTGTAAAGCAAATTTTAATTCTGAGGCAAATGGTAATAAATCTTTGATGTTTTGAAAATGATTAATACCTGTTCCAACGTCATCAAGTGATATTTGCATTCCTCTATCCAAAAAATCTGACAGTTTTTGGATGATCTCTTCTATCGGATAATTATGAGGGCTGTCATCCTCAGTTAGTTCTACTACTAACTTAGTTGGGTAAATTTGTTGCTGACTTTGGATTATTGCTTCAGAAATCGTTGTTGTCATAAGTTGCTCACGACTGATATTCACGGATAAGCGACGAACCTTGTCTGATAGTACCTTGGTTGTTTCAATTAATAAATCGGCAGTGATTTGTGGATCGATTGCGGAGAATGATTCTGGCAAGCGCCAACCTTCCGGTGTATGTTTCTTCATTAATAATTCGTATCCAATGATAGTATCCGTATGAGTATCTACTTGTGGTTGAACAAAATAACGATAAACTGATGTCAATAAACGTTTCCTCCAAAATATAATTATTTACATAATTTAATATAACACTATAATATACTATGATAATATTCGACAGAAAGAAAGGGTTAATTTATGAAAGTCGTCGTCATTGGTTGTACTCATGCAGGCATAGCTGCCGTTAAACAGATTTTAAATTATTATCCTGAAACGGAAATTACAGTATATGAACGTCAAAATAGTATCTCTTATTTGTCCTGCGCTACGTATTTACATATCAAGGGAACTGTTAAGACACTTTCAGATGCCCTATATGCCGAACCGGAAGATTTTGAACGTCAAGGAGTCGACATGGAGATGAATCATGATGTCATCAGTCTCGATGCAGATAAGCACTCACTGTTAGTTCAAAACCTTGAAACTAAGAATATGGAAAAGGTCACGTATGATAAGTTGATCGTGGCAACAGGCTCAATTACTGCTATACCAACTATTAGCGGGATCGAAAATCCAAAAGTCTTGTTGTGCAAGACCTACGAACAAGCCCGCAATCTGTGTACTTCAACTTTGAAAAAGCAACGAATCGCCGTTATTGGTGGCGGATATGTTGGAGTTGAATTGGCTGAGGGTTACGCTAAGTCAGGTCATGAGGTATTGTTGTTCCAACAATCAGAATATCTATTGAACAAATACGTTGAACCAGTGATCTCAAAGGCTGTTGCTGAAAAGCTCAGAGATAACGGCGTTCAAGTCTTTACTGGAGCTCGGGTCCAGGCTTTTTCTGATACTCAAAATGGCGCCTTGGAAGTTACTGCTGATGGTAAAAAATACGAAGTCGACATGGCAGCAATGAGTGCTGGGATGATTCCTCAGACTGATTTGCTTCAAGGTCAAGTCGATATGGCTGAAAATGGTGCTATCATCGTTGACGACTACATGCATACGTCGAATCCAGATATTCTAGCAGCTGGTGATGCGTCAGTCATCCATTATAATCCAACGAAGTCCGTTAGATATTCACCACTGGCATCTCACGCCGTTCGTCAAGGAACCTTAGCCGGTATCAATGTGTTGGATCGCCGATTGAGAACGATCGGAACACAATCGACAACGGGGATGTTGGTATTCAATCAAACCGTCGCCACTACTGGATTGACAGTAGAAGATGCTAAGGAAGCAAACCTGAATGTTGCCAACATCGTCTATACTGGACCTTACCGACCAGATTTCATGCCGGATACGAAGCCAGTTACAGTCGTATTAGTCTATGATCGCAATACCCGCAAGATCTTGGGTGCTCAGCTGATGAGTGAACATGATGTATCACAATCTGCCAATACAGTTTCAGCCTTGATCCAGAACGATGCCACGATCGATCAACTTGCCTTGTTAGATATGTTATTCTCACCGAACTTCAATAATCCATTTGATTACTTGAATTTGGCAGGTCAAAAAGCAGTCGAACAAGAAAAAGGCTACTTAAGAACTTAATTTTGCTGGATGTTTTTTCACACTTTATTCCTATTTTGAGCGGATTATTTTCATAATATCCGGTTACTATGTATGCATAGTCATCAAAAGAGGTGAATCATATGAAAAAACATCCATTTTTAGCTATCGCTGGTGTATCAGTTATTGCCACAGTTTTTTTGTCGTTAATAATGTAATATTACTTTTTAAGTGGGTACACTATTTAAGTGCTAACGAAAAATAGCTGACGATGGGCAACAATGGAATCCGCCGTGATAGTGTACTTAGCGATTTATCGCTTAGTACACTGGACGACTTTGAAGACTACAGGCTTCAAAGCGAGGCTTAAGACGAAGACTTAAGCCGGTCCCAAGGCAGATGGAATTGTTGCCCACCGTTAGCGGCAATAGAAACCCTGGCAATAGACCATCTAACGTATACTCAAAATCAAGCCTTTTTTGATGTAATCGACTTGATTATATGTTATTAATTACGTAAGGTTTTAAGGTAGTTTAATGGGAGTTCAGGATGAAAAAAAATCGTATTGGATATTATTTGGGTGCCTTTGCAATCAATTTGATCATTATTTCAATGATTTTTTGGTTCAACGGCTTAGTTCCGTTTGGAAATAATAATTTTTTAACGAGTGATCTGGGAACACAATATATTGCCTTTCTAACCGAGTTGCGCCGGCAATTAGTTCACGGAAATCTCCATTTATATTTGTTTAGTCAGTCGTTGGGGGATAACTTTTTCCCAATCATCAGCTATTATTTGTTATCGCCTTTTAATTTGTTACTAGTATTATTCAAAGCTCAAGCAGTTCCAGTAGCTGCTGACGTGATTATTATGCTGAAAATCTCGGCCATGGGCGTGTCGATGGCTTATTTTCTAACGCAATATTTCAAGCAGTCACGTCCTTCGAATTATATTTTTACGATCGCCTATAGTTTTTGTGGATTCACGGCTTCGTATTTTTACGATCTAATGTGGTTGGATGCTCTGATCATGTTGCCGATCGTAGCGGTTGGTGTCATGCGTGTTATTCAGGATAATAAATTTGTTTTGTATTATTTTTCGATCTTATTATCAATTATTTTTAATTATTATCTGGGCTACATGCTCTGTATTTTTTCAGTGTGTTTCTTCATATATTTAGCTTTGGAAAACAACCTGATGCAGCAACGGACACGTTTTGTCACGATTAGGAATTATATTGTAGCTTCACTGCTGGGAGGACTGAGTGCTGCAGTAGTGTTGATACCGACTTTTGCAGGAATGTTGAAGACGGCGAAGACTTCATTCGATAGTTTTAATTATTTACCTTCAGCTCGATTCGGATTCGAAGCCTTCACACAATTAGGAATCGGCGGCAATACCTTTATGCAGCGACTGCACCACGGACCATCGGTCTTTATGACTTCGACGGTTTTGATTTTGTTGCTGAGTTACTTCTTCAGTAATCGAGTGTCCAAGTCCGACAAGAATCACTCGATGTTCTTGATCGGTATTTTGCTGGCCAGTATGTTTGTGACGACTTTTAATACAGTTTGGCATATGTTCCAAAATCCAGCGGGATTCCCGTTCAGAAATAGTTTTATTTTCTCTTTTGTCTGTATCTTTGTAGCTCATAAAGCTTTTTCAGCAGGGGTCTTCAAGGATGTTCATACTATTATCAAGTCAACTTGTACGGCTGGTATTTTGATCTGTATTGGTTATGCAACGGAATGGCTAGTTCCTAGATTCATTGAGAGAATGGGCTACGAGACGCCTGATAATGCGTATAACTATCACTATTTTTGGCTGAGTTTGATCTGTATCGTTATCTCAGGTCTGTTAATAATCATGTTCAGTAAGAATAAGTATATCGGCATTGGTATTCTGGCAATGATCTCGTTTGAAGTTTTTGCTAACTTCAATTCGGTGCTTGATACGGCCTATTTGGGGAATCAACAAGTATATAGCCGACAGTATCAACGTGAAAATAATATTTTGACAGATGTAAAGAACAGCAGTCATCCGGGACATCGAATCATTGTTTCGAAGTCAGGATTGAACAAGGCCTTTCCAGATCAGTACAATAATTACAATGATCCGGTATTGTTCAATATCAATGGACTCAGTCTGTACAGCTCCACACTTAATCAAGATACTATGACGATGATGAATGATCTGGGTTATTTCAGTTTCAACGTTCGACGGATCAGTCACTTCGGTGGAACTGATATTACCAACGCACTCTTCGGCGTTTACTTCAATATCAGTCAGTTGGATCATCGTTATATCGTTAATGAACATTATGATGCACCAACCTTAGGCTTCTTGGTCAGCAATGATGTTTATGATTTTCAGATGATACCTAAGCGAGCCTTGGATAACCAAAATCGTTTGTGGCAGTCATTGAATGGTACTGACACGCAGTATTTGAAGAATGCTTCAATCAATACTATGTCGCAAAAGAACCACAAAAAGAGAACTATGTACACTTATCAACTGAAAACTGAAACTACTGGACCGTTATACTTCTATGTATCACCATTCAATTATTATGCCTCCAGAATCTATGTCAATGGCCGCCGTATCAACACTCCACAGATAGAAGTACAAAAGGCTGCCGTTATGGACTTGGGTGATTTTAAGAAAAATGAATCTGTCGAAGTCAAAATTCTGACACGTAAACCGTTGGAGATCAACCCGAGTTACTTCCGTTCACTTGATTATGATAAGTATGAGGCAACTATAGATAAGTTCCGTGCTAATTCAATGAAGATAACTTCGGACTTGAATCACGATACGGTCAAAGGCACGATATCGGTCAAGAAGAATTCACCACTGTTATTGAGTATTCCCTATGATAATGGCTGGACAGCTTATGATAATGGTAAAAAAGTTAAGATTCATAAAGTTATCAGTAATTTAATGGCGATAGACCTAGATAAGGGCTACCATAAGATAGAGCTAAAATATCAATTTCCAGGTTTGAAGTTAGGTTGGATAATTTCAATTATTTCAATCGCTATTTTTGCAATATATTTAGCTTTTAATAAATATTTAAATAAAAATAGTAGTAAAATGTTTGTGAAATAGCTAATTATTGCAAAATAAGTCTTTTAATTTTCAATATCTAGCTAAATGTTATAAGATTTTATCATGAAACGCTTACATAAAGAGATGAGGTGCAGAAATGTCAAATGAATACATTATGGCAATCGATGAGGGAACAACAAGTACACGTGCGATTATTTTTGACAAAAAAGGAAGCAAGGTCGCAGATGCTCAGCGTGAATTTACGCAACATTTCCCAGAACCTGGTTGGGTAGAACACGACGCTAATGAGATTTGGAACGCTGTTCAATCAACTATTGCTAATGTCTTTATTGAATCTGGTATTAAACCAAACCAAATTAAAGGGATCGGTATTACGAATCAACGTGAAACTACTGTGATTTGGGATAAGAAGACTGGATTACCGATTTATAACGCAATTGTTTGGCAAAGTCGTCAGACGACAGATATCGCCAATAAGCTTAAAGAAGACGGCTATGACGATATGATCCATCAAAAGACTGGTCTATTGATCGATTCATATTTCTCAGCTACGAAGATCCGCTGGATCTTGGATCACGTTAAGGGTGCTCAAGAACGTGCTGAAAATGGTGAATTGTTATTTGGTACGATCGATAGCTGGCTTTTATGGAAACTATCAGGTGGAGCCGCTCATGTGACTGACTATTCTAATGCCAGTCGTACGATGTTATTCAATATCCATGAATTGAAGTGGGATCAAGATATTTTGAAGATCTTGAATATTCCTGAAGCGATGCTTCCAGAGGTTCGTCCTAATTCTGAAGTTTATGGTAAGACTAAGGACTATCATTTCTACGGTTCTGAAGTTCCAATATCAGGTATGGCAGGTGACCAACAGGCTGCCTTGTTCGGCCAAATGGCCTTTGAACCAGGAATGGTTAAGAATACTTACGGTACTGGTGCCTTCGTAGTTATGAATACAGGTGAAGAGCCACAATTATCTGATAACAACTTATTGACGACGATCGGTTATGGTATCAATGGCAAAGTTTACTATGCGCTCGAAGGTAGTATTTTCGTTGCTGGATCAGCTATTCAATGGTTGCGTGATGCCATGAAGTTGGTTGACTCAGCTCCAGAATCAGAAGAAGCTGCTATTAATTCTCATGATGACGATGAAGTCTATGTTGTTCCTGCCTTTACAGGATTGGGTGCTCCATACTGGGATTCCGATGCTCGTGGTGCAGTCTTCGGATTGACACGTGGAACTAGCCGTGAAGACTTTATCAAGGCAACCCTCCAATCATTAGCTTATCAATCTCGTGATGTTATTGACACGATGAAGAAGGATACAGGCATTGATATTCCAACCTTAAAGGTTGACGGTGGAGCTGCTAATAACAAGTTCTTGATGCAATTCCAAGCTGATATTTTGCAGACGCCAGTTCAACGTGCCAAGGATCTTGAAACCACTGCTCTAGGTGCTGCCTTCTTAGCTGGATTAGCTGTTGGCTATTGGAAGGACTTAGACGAAATCAAAAAAGATTACGCTACGGGTGCTACTTTCAAGCCGGAAATGGACAAGAAACGTTCAGATTACTTATATGAAGGTTGGCAACAAGCCGTAAGTGCTACTAGACAGTTCAAGCATAAAGCTATTAAATAGAGATAATTAATAAATTAATAATACAAAAAGGTTTAATTGTGTAAGTGATTAAACCTTTTTGGTGTTATTAGATTATGTGAGGATAAAAATGGTAAAAAAAGAATACATACTTGCAATCGATGAGGGTACAACAACTGCCAGAGCCATTATCTTTGATCATGCTGGCAAAAAAATAGCTTCAGCCCGCCATCCGATTCGTCAAATCCTACCAAATCCTGGTTGGGTAGAACATGATGCAACAGAGATCTGGAATGCTGTACAGACAACAATTGCGACGACGTTGATTGAATCAGGGATCAAACCTGATCAAATCGATTCGATCGGTATCGCTAGTCAACGTGAAACCACGGTTATTTGGGACAAGAAGACTGGTTTGCCAATTCACAACGCTGTTGTTTGGCAAAGTCGTCAAACTTCCGAGTTGGCTAATGATTTGATCAAAAATGGTTATGAAGAAGAGATCCACAAAAAAACTGGCTTGATCGTGAGTCCGTATTTTTCAGCCACGAAGATCCGCTGGATCTTAGACCATGTCGACGGTGCTCAAGAACGTGCTGAAAAGGGTGAATTGCTGTTTGGGACGATCAACACTTGGTTATTATGGCAATTGACTGATGGTGACAGCTTCTTAACTGACTATGCTAATGCCAGTCGGACGATGCTCTACAACATCAATGATCTTAAGTGGGATGATGAATTATTAGAGTTATTCAATATTCCTAAGGCAATGTTACCGGAAGTTAAGTCTAATTCAGAATTGTTCGGTGTAACTAAGAATTATCATTTTTATGGTTCAGAAGTACCTATCACTGGTATGACGGGATCACAACAAGCTTCATTATTCGGGCAAATGGCATTTGAACCAGGAATGGTTAAGAACACTTATGGTACTGGCGCTTTTGCCGTAATGAATACTGGTAACAAGCCAGCTTTATCAGATAACAATCTATTGACGACAATTGCTTATGGAATCAATGGTGAGATAACTTATGCCTTGGAAGGTAGTATTTTTGTTGCCGGTGCAGCTTTGCAGTGGTTGCGTGATGGGATGAGAATTGTCAAACACACACCTGATACTGACGCTGCCGCCAAGAGATCGACTGATCACAACGAAGTCTATGTTGTGCCGGCCTTCTCTGGATTAGGTGCTCCTTATTGGGATGACAAGGCACATGGTACCGTCTTCGGTATTACTCGTGGAACTACTGACGATGATTTTATCAAGGCAACTCTACAAGCAATTGCTTATCAGACTAAGGACATTATTGATACGATGAGTTCTGATTCAGAGATCCCAATCGAAGTCTTAAAGGTCGATGGTGCGGCAACCGCGAATGATTACTTGATGCAATTCCAATCCGATCTATTAGGAATCCCACTGCAAGTCTCTGCTGAATTGGAGACGACTTCTTTAGGAGCAGCCTTTTTAGCAGGACTAGGTAGTGGTTACTGGAAAGATCTAGATGATATTAAGAAGAATTACCAAATTGGTAGTGACTATGAACCTAAGATGGAAGAAGAAGTTCGTAAGAATCTCTACAACGGTTGGAGAGAGGCAGTTGCGGCCACAATGGCATTTAAACATCATAAATAATGAAAGCTTGTGGCTTAAAAACGTAGCTATCTAACAATAAATAAGAGTTCACATTAAAATACTCTTATTTTTTTTTGTTGATATAACAACATTTTTGGACTAAATATTAAAAAAGTTTTGACAGATTGCGTTCAAGAGCTTAATATTAACCTATTGTTGTGTAATGTGAGGAGAGAATTTTTAATGGATGAAAAGAAGAAAGACCGAGGTTTCTTCGGACAACCTATAGGTCTGCGAACATTGTTCTTAACTGAATTCTGGGAAAGATTCAGTTACTATGGTATGCGTGCCATCTTACTTTTCTATATGTACTATGCTATAGATAAGGGTGGACTTGGAATGAACCAAGTCACGGCCGCATCAGTTATGTCTATCTACGGTTCGCTAGTTTATATGTCTAGTGTTATTGGTGGATATATCAGTGATAGAATTTTGGGAGCCAGAAGAACTGTCTTCTGGGGTGGTGTCTTGATCATGCTTGGTCACATCGCCTTGTCATTCCCATTAGGGGAAGCTGGATTATTCCTTTCAATCGGATTGATTACTATCGGTACTGGTTTATTGAAGCCTAATGTTTCTGAAATGGTTGGTGGACTATATACAGATGATGATCCACGTCGTGATTCTGGTTTCAGTATCTACGTCATGGGTATCAACTTGGGTTCACTTATTGCTCCACAAGCGGTTAACTCAATGTGGCACCACTTCAGCTTCCACGCTGGTTTCTCATTAGCTGCTATCGGTATGTTTATTGGACTTATTGTTTACTGGTGGGATGGTAGAAGATACCTTCCAGAATCAAGTTTACATGCTCCAGATCCAATCTCAGGCTCAGAACTTAAGAAGTTCTACAGACGTGTTGCCTATGGTGTTATTGCCATAATTGTTATTGTGGCTATCATGGCATTCGCCAAAGCATTAACAGTTGATAACTTCATTGTTATTCTAAGTATTCTTGGTATTGCCTTGCCTGTTGGTTACTTCGTAATGATGCTTACTAGCAAGAAGGTTACTAAGGTTGAACGTTCTCGTGTTATTGCTTATATTCCATTGTTCATCGCTGCTGCTATTTTCTGGGCAATCGAAGAACAAGGATCAGTTGTTCTAGCTCTATTTGCGGCTGAACAAACACAATTGCACTTTGCTAACTTCAGTATTTCTGCACCTCAATTCCAGATGCTTAACCCATTCTTTATCATCATCTATTCACCAATATTTGCATGGTTATGGCTTAAGTTAGGTAAGAGACAACCATCTTCACCTTCGAAGTTCTGGCTAGGTTTGGTTGCTACAGCTATTTCTTACTTCGTACTGATGATCCCTCTAGTTGGATTAAGCTCAGATGGTAAGGTTAGTCCACTCTGGTTGGTTCTAAGTTGGGGTATTATTGAAATTGGTGAAATGTTGATTTCTCCAGTTGGATTGTCTGCTACAACTAAACTAGCTCCTAAGGCATTCTCGTCACAAATGATGAGTATGTGGTTCTTGGCTGATTCAGCCGGACAAGCTGCTAATGCGCAACTTGTTAAGTTATTCGAACCTGGTAACCCAAGTAACGAAATGATGTTCTTCGGTGTTACAGGTGTTGTAACACTTGTAGTAGGTATCATCTTGGCATTGCTTGTGCCTAAGATCAAACCACTCATGAAGGGTGTTAACTAGGAAGTATTTTAAATAATATATTTTATAAGAGCGGACTCAAATCGAGTCGGCTCTTTTTTTGATGCAATTAAAAAAATCTTCTAAAAATACTTGAAATGTCTAAATATTTTCGGTAATATAATTAAGTCGAGTAAAGACATGGAGGGGTAGCGAAGTCTGGCTAAACGCGGCGGACTGTAAATCCGCTCCTTCGGGTTCGGTGGTTCGAATCCACTCCCCTCCATTAATTGGGTTATAGCCAAGCGGTAAGGCAATGGACTTTGACTCCATCATGCGCTGGTTCGAATCCAGCTAACCCAATACTTACAAAAAAGGGCCGATTTCATCGGTCCTTTTTTTTATTATTTATCCGAATTACGGTATAATCTATTCTATTAGTGTTAAAGGCACTTAACTGCTCAAAAGGAGAATCTTAAACATGAGAGTTCCAGTTTACATTCAAATACATAACAGAATCAAAAAAGAAATCGAATCAGGTAAGTGGGCAGTTGGCGAAAGAATACCTTCTGAACGTAAACTAGCCGAAGACTTCGATGTAAGTCGTATGACTCTCAGACAAGCAATTCAAACCTTAGTTGATGAGGGAATCCTACAACGTCAGGTTGGATCAGGTACATACGTTTCTAGCAGTAAGGTTCAAGAGAAGATGTCTGGAACAACTAGTTTTACCGAGATCACTGAAGGACAAGGTAAGAAACCATCGAGTAAGACGGTTTCTTATCACGTCGCTGATCCATCCATGAGTGAGATGGAAAAACTCAAGTTGAGTGATGGGGAACAAGTATTGCGAATGGAAAGAATTCGTTACGCTGACGACCAACCGATCTGCTTTGAGGTAACTACCATTCCTACATCGATCGTTAGTGATCTAGACAAGGAAGACATAACGTCTTCTCTGTACAAAGCCCTAGAGGATAAAGCAGGTTTGCGCTTAGGGACTGCCACTCAGACTGTGTCAGCTATGCTATCATCAGAAAAAATTGCTACACTATTGAAAGTAAAGCGTGGTTCAGCAATTTTACGTTTGCGTCAAGTAACAACCTTAGATGATGGACGTCCATTCGAATATGTACGTTCACAATATGCCGGAGATCGTTTTGAATTTTATCTAGAAAGATAAAGTCAGATATTTTTTTCGAGGGTAATTTAAGGTAATATAGAAACAACACCGTTTCAAAATATTTAGCTGGGAGTCATTTATGCAAAGCTTTGTAAAAAAATATAGCATTTTCTTAATGCTGTATATTGTATTTCAACCGATATTAGATTCTATCACCGGCTTAATGATGAGAATGCACATCGATGTCACATTTGGTGTACTGATTCGAATGGCTGTTATGGCCGTAACCGTCTTTTATCTATTGATATATTTAATATTAAATCGTGATAATAAAAAAGGCTTCATGATAATCGGCTACTTTGTTCTATTGGCATTAATGTCAGTAATAAATTTAGTCGTTAACATGCGAACAAAGACACTTTTTGTTCCATCACTAGAATTAACAACTTTGGCAAAGAGTTTGTACTATCCTGTAATGTTATTGGCGTATTTCTATGCGTTTGAAGAATTAGCCGAAGATCGAATCATCAATCGTTTCTTCCCTAAGGCAATTTTCTATGCAATCAACATTGTCAGTGTCATTATGATAATTGCTCATTTCACTGGTAGCTCATTCAGTTCTTATTCATACTACAAGTTGGGTGAAAGTGGCTGGTTCTTTGCTGCCAATGAGTTGAGTGCCATTGTTTCAATAACATTCCCAATTATGATTTGGTACGCTCTAGAAAAGATCGATACTTGGACTAGAGTTTATTACTGGGTAACGATCATCATAGCAATCTATTCAGCCTTACTGATCGGTACGAAGGGCTCGTTGCTTGCAGTTATCTTCGGTATTTGTATGGGTATCTTGTCGACCGTGATCCAATTCTTCCGTCGTGGAGCTAGCAAGAAACTCATGGCGTTTTTGGCTGGAATCTTAGTAATAACGCTTGGTGGTATCTTCTTAGCCTATCCAGCTATGGCAGTTTCAAGAACTGCAGAATTACATAGTGAGATGATCAAGTACAAGAAGAAAAAAGCTAAGACTAAAAAAGGTCTAACTAAGGATCAAGAGAAATACGTCAAGACTAATAAGACAGTTTCATACTTATTGAGTGGACGTACTATCTACTTCGAGAATGCCTCACACAACTTCGCTAAAGCAACACCTGCCCAAAAGATCTTCGGAATGGGTTATGCTACTAACTTTAAGAAGGTTAAAAATGCTAAGTTGGTTGAGATGGATTATATCGATATCTTCTTCCAATTCGGGTTCTTAGGAACACTTGTCTATATGGCACCGTTGATCTATTGTTTGATTTACTTGATAGGAACTTTCTTTATGAAGTTTAAGTACATGTGGTCATACAAGTGGTCATTGTTGGTTGCCAGTGTTGCTTTAGGATTTGGAATGGCACTATTGACTGGACATGTGATCGAAGCTCCTTCAGTAAGTATTTACTTCGTAGGGATTCTGGCCTATGCAATGTTTAATGCACGGATTTTGTTACGGACTAATGAGGATCCTTATACTATTGGGGTGCGGGACTAGGGTTTTGATTTCCTTTTCCGCTTCCGGTCAGCAGTAATTCCATCTGTGGCAGGACCGATTTGAGCCGAAAAGCGGTCTAAAATCTTGCTTTCTTGCTTTGCATAAACCACGCAAATCAAGAAAGACATCCAGTGCTGTAAATGTGGAAAATCACCACATTAACACCACTTTTGCCACGGATTCCATTACTGCTGACCTCCAGCTGATTTGATTGGCTGTTCTTTGGTAGTTTAAATAATATAAAATTGAATATGTTTTTGAATGGTTATATCTTGGAGCTTTTCTGAGATGTAGCCATTTTTTATTTTTGCTTACTATTCCGCTTCCGGTCAGCAGTAATTCCATCTGTGGCGGGACCAGTCCGAGCCAAAAAGCGGTCTCGAACTTTGCTTTCTTGCTTTGCATAGACCGCAAATCAAGAAAGACATCCGTGCTGTAAATGTGGGAAAACCGCCCGCATTAACAGCACAATCGCCACGGATTCCATTACTGCTGACCTCCAGCTGATTTGATTGGTTGTTCTATGATAGTTTAATTAATATAAGATTGGATGTTTTTTTGAATGGTTAAGTCTAAGTACAAAATACAAAAAATCCCCTTATAGGCTTTTAACTATAAGAGGATTATCAAAATTATTGTAATATACTATTTAATTAATTTTTCAACGAAATAATTAAATCATCAAGCGACTACGAATCAAATCAACGAAAAAACTAGCTGAAGATGATCAACAATGGAATCCGCCGTGATAGTGTACTAGGCGATTTATCGCTTAGTACACTGGACGACTTTGAAGACTACAGGCTTCAAAGCGAGGCTTAAGACGAAGACTTAAGCCGGTCCGACGGCAGATGGAATTGTTGAACATCTTCAGCGGCAGTAGCACTACTTCACAGAATGCTTTTTCTCAGCGTTTATCAGTCTCATGTATTTTGGTATAGCTAACATACGCCCAAAGCGAGTAGGCTCCTTAATTAAGCGATATAACCACTCTAAACTGAGCTTTTGGAATATCTTAGGCGCACGCTTCTTAGTCCCTGAGAAGACGTCAAAACTGCCTCCTACGCCTATCCAAATAGCATCATTTTGATGACGATACTTGTCAATGAAGAATTCCTGCTTAGGTGATCCTAAAGCCACTAAAACAACATTAGGCTTCTTATCCACAATATCATCGACAACTTCTTGGTCGTCTTTGAAATAACCATCGTGATATCCAACTAGATCAATCTGTGGGAATTCACGTTCAATGCGGTCGGCACTGGCTTTAATGACTTCTGGTTTTGCGCCAAGAAGATATACTTTGAGTTGCTTTCTGTTGGCAGTTTTTATTAGAAACATCAAAGTATCGAATCCAGTGATACGTTCGTGCATTGGTGTACCCAATGTCTTAGCACCTTTAATGATTCCAATCCCATCGGGAATGACATAATCGGCACTGTTGATTATTTTTGAAAATTCGGGATTTTCGCGGGCTGAAAGGACTATTTCTGGATTTGGTGTAACGATGAAACGGTTAGATCTACCGTCCATATCGTCACTCAAATACTTGTGAAATTGTTTTTCAGTGTAGTTGTCAAATTTTGTACCCAAAATATTTACTCTATTCTTGTGCATACCGTTCTCCTTTACTGTATTATTATACACGAGAAAGATTAATTTGAGAGGTGTGCTATGAGGGTTTTACATATTAATGCTGGTAACGAAGACGGCGGAGCAAGAACTTATATTGTTAATTTGATGAAAGGGCAAAAATTAACTCATACTGAGTCTAGTTTATTGACCTTTGAAGATGGTCCTGTTGCCAAGATGGCACGTGAGAACGACTTAAAGGTCGCTGTAATGCCTCAGAAGCAACGTTTTGACCTATCAATATTAAAACCACTGATTGCTTATATCAACAACAATCATATTGATATTGTTCACACCCACGGTCCTCGAGCCAATTATATCGTTTCACTTATTAATAAGAAGATTAATGCTAAGTGGGCAATCACTGTCCATTCAGATCCTAGAATCGATTTTTCTGGTCTCAAAGGAAAAGTAATGCTCAAACTTAATCTCCATGCGTTAAAGAAGGCGGATTTTCTATTCTACATGAATCCAAATTTGAAGTCCTATTTTGAAAAACTCAAAATATCCGACGATAAATTATTCGAAGTATTCAATGCAATTGACTTTTCAAATTCTAATCCTATTCCAACAAGACACAATACTTTTAACATTTTGGAAGTGGCTCGTTTGGTCGAGGTCAAGAATCATAAGCTGTTGTTGCATGCTTTGAGCAAGGTCAAATTCAATTATCGATTGACACTGGTTGGGGACGGTCCATTGATGTCAGAGTTACAAAAAATGACTAAGGATCTCGGTATCGATGAAAAAGTTGAATTCGTTGGCTTCAAAGAAAATACTGGTGATTACTATGAAGGCTGTGATATTTCGATTTTGACATCTAAGTCTGAGAGTTTGCCAACGGTCTACTTAGAATCGGCCTATTATGGACGTCCTGTTATCGCAACAAATGTTGGTGCAACTAATAAGATCATTAATGATACTACTGGTTGGTTGGTTGAATCTGAGAATGAGGAAGAATTGATTGCGGCACTTGAAGATGCTTACAGCGATTGGCGCAATGATACCTTGAACCAGAAGGGATTAGCGCTCTATCAAGAGAGTCGTGAAAATTACTCGATTGAAAAATTAGCCGAATTAGTCGACAAAGGGTACAATTTACTTTAAGTATTGATGAATTAAATACTGTAAATTTGTAACCATCTAAAATCAAGGAGATATGATGACCCAATACCAAGACGAAGGTTTAACTTTACATACTGATTACTATGAATTGAATATGATGTATACGTACTGGAAGAAGGGATTGCATAATCGCAATGCGGTTTTTGAATGTTACTTCAGAAACTTGCCATTCGACAGTGGATTCGCAATTTTTGCCGGTTTGGAACATGTGATCGATTATTTGAATAACCTCAAGTTCTCAGATTCCGATATTGATTATTTAAGAGAATACGGAGAATTCGATGAAGATTTCTTACGCTGGTTAAAGGATATGACCTTTAATTGTACGATCCGTTCCGCCAAAGAAGGAGATTTGGTCTTCAATGAAGAACCGATTTTCCAAGTTGAAGGTCCACTGGCTCAATGTCAATTGATCGAAACTGCTGTTTTGAACATTATTAATTATCAAACCTTAGTTGCGACTAAGGCGGCTCGTATTAAGTCTGTCTGCGGGAGTGATCCAGTATTGGAATTCGGTTCACGTCGTGCGCAAGAAGTTGACGCTGCTATTTGGGGTAGTCGTGCTTCATATATTGGTGGATTTGACGCTACAAGTAACGTTCTTGCCGGTAAGATGTTTGGTATTCCTATTTCTGGAACTCATGCTCACGCTTTGGTACAGACTTATCGTAATGAATATGAAGCCTTCAAGGCCTACGCTGAAACACACAAGAACTGTGTCTTCTTAGTTGATACATATGATACTTTGAAGAGTGGAGTACCAAGTGCTATCAAAGTAGCCAGAGAATTTGGCGACAAGATCAATTTCCAAGGTGTCAGAATCGATTCTGGAGATATGGCTTACATCTCAAAACGTGTTCGTAAGCAATTGGACGAAGCTGGATTCCCGAATGCGAAGATCTACGCTTCAAATGACTTGGATGAGAAGACGATTCTTAACTTGAAGATGCAAGATGCCAAGATCGATGTCTGGGGTGTTGGGACAAAGAATATCACCGCCTTTGATCAACCAGCTTTAGGAGCGGTATACAAGTTGGTAAGTATCGAAGACAATCGTGGTAATATGATGGATACGTTGAAGTTATCAAGTAATGCGGTTAAGATCTCAACACCAGGTAAGAAGCAAGTGTGGAGAATCACCAATAATCAGAAGAACAATAAGTCTGAAGGTGATTATGTAACACTTTGGAATGAAGATCCTCGTAAGCACTCTTCACTCTACATGTTCCACCCACAATACACTTACATTAATAAGACGGTCGAGGACTTCCAAGCTGAACCTTTATTGACGGATATTTTTGTCGATGGGAAGCAAGTTTATCAATCACCTAATGTTCAAGATATTAGATCTTATTGTGCGAAGAATCTGGATTCACTCTGGGATGAATACAAGCGTATTTTGAATCCACAGATTTATCCAGTTGACTTGTCATCTAAACTATATAGTCATAAGATGAAATATATCGAAAAAGTCCGCAATGATGTAAATAATATTAGAATAGGTGACTAGTAAATGAGACCACTTCAAAAAGAAATAATTGAGTATGAAGGAACAAAACCTGAGATCAACGTCGAAGAGGAGATTCGTCGCTCGGTTGATTTCTTGAAGAACTACTTATTGAAGAATAAATTTTTAAAGACATTAGTATTAGGAATTTCTGGTGGACAGGATTCTACTTTGGCTGGTAAACTTTCAGAAATGGCTATGACTGAACTTCGTGATGAAACTGGCGATAAGGATTATAAGTTTATTGCAGTTCGTCTTCCTTACGGAGAACAAGCCGATGAGTCTGATGCGATGCAAGCAATCGAATGGATGGGTGCAGATGTTGTTTCCCGTGTTAACATAAAGGATAGTGTGGATGCTATGGTTGCGGCAGTAAAAGCTAATGGCTTCAAAATTACTGATTTCAACAAGGGAAATATCAAAGCCCGTATGCGCATGATCGCTCAATACGCCATTGCTGGTGACAATCACGGAGTTGTCGTAGGAACAGATCACGCTGCTGAGAATATCACTGGCTTCTATACTAAGTTCGGTGATGGTGCGGCTGATGTAACGCCATTATTCAGATTAGACAAGCGTCAAGGACGTGCTATGTTGGAGAAGTTAAACGCTCCTAAGAATCTCTATGAGAAGACACCAACGGCTGATCTTGAAGAAGATCGTCCAAGCCTTCCAGATGAAAAAGCTCTTGGTGTTTCTTACACGGATATCGATAATTATCTTGAAGGAAAAGATATTCCTGAAAAGAGTGCTGAAATTATTGAGAACTGGTATAAGAAGACTGCCCACAAACGCAGAACTCCTTACACTGTTTTTGATAAATAGTCAAATATAACGAATTTCATATTTGGACATTCATTTTTTTGAATGTCTATTTTTATAACACGATTAGATATGATAAAATACGCACAAAGAGGTGTTTAAACATGTTTAAAAATATTCTGTCACTAATGAAACCAGAAGTGGTAGCCATCAAGCAACAAGATATCTTCAAGTTTAATGCCAGTGCTAAGGCAATTCCTGATTGTGTCAATATGACGATCGGTGAGCCAAGTTTTACCACACCGGATCATATTAAATTAGCAGCTATCAAGGCAATTGATGATGATAAGACTCACTATACTGTTCCAGAAGGCGATCACGAATTACTAAGAGCAGTTGCTGACTATTTACATAAAAAATACAATTTGAATTACGATCCAGAATCAGAAATAATTGCTACAACTGGTGTTACTGAAGGTGTCTTTTCAGCTTTCAATGCTATCTTGCAACCTGGAGATGAGGTTTTGATCCCATCGCCATCGTTTACGATCTATGGACCAGATGCAAACTTTAACCAGTCGTCACCGATCTATATCGATACTTCTAAGACTGGCTTTAAGATAACACCAGAGGTTTTGGATGAAATCTTGAGTACGCATCCAAAAATCAAAATATTCTTGTTTAATTATCCAAGTAATCCAACTGGAGTTAGTTATACCCACGACGAATTAACAGCCTTAGCTGATGTTCTAAGAAAGTATAATGTCTTCGTCTTAAGTGACGAAATTTACAGTGAATTGACTTATAATTTTAAGCATGAGTCATTTGCTAATTTCTTGCCTGAGCAAACTTTATTATTGAATGGTTTGTCCAAGTCACATGCTATGACTGGTTGGAGATTCGGAGTAGTTTGTGGACCGGCAGAGATTATCTCACAGATCAATAAGATTCATGAGCTGGCTACTACGTCGATCACATCGATCACTCAGGCTGCTGCTCTGGAAGCATACCAAAACGGTCTTGACGATCCAATCAAGATGCGTGAGGAGTATTGTCAGAGAAGAGATACTTTGGCTGCAGGTTTGAACAAGATCGGCTTCGAGTGTCCAGATCCTGACGGAGCCTTCTATTTGTTCGGTAAGATTCCAGAAGGATTAGAGCAAGACGATGTTAAGCTTTGCTTTGATATTTTGGATCAAGAACATTTGGCTATTCTTCCCGGTAGTTATTTCGGTATCGGTGGAGAAGGACATATTCGTTTTAGCTATGCTTCAAGCATGGAGAACATTGAGGAATGTATCAATAAGTTAGGTGAGTATGTGGCAACTCATATTCATTCTGATGAAACTGCAATTTGATTGCAGATAGAGGGAAACAATAAAAGAGGGAACTATGCTTAACAAATTTCAAAGTGTTATCAGTAAGATTGTTTTAATCTGTGTGGCAATATTCACATCAATGGTTTTTGTCCAGATGGCAATCTATTTCGGTAAGAGTTATTTAACTTATGAACCAGTATTTAATGTACTGGTTCTTATTTGTGCAATTATATTAGTTTTATTAGCCGCGTTAGTTTTGATCAGAATATCTGATGATGATCCGATTAAGAACCGTTTAGTGCTACTAAGTTTGCTTGCTATATTCGCCATTGCGGCTATTATTTGGATCAAGTTAGTTCCACAGACACAAGTCAGTGATTTTAAGGCATTTTGGGATAATGCTCCAAGGGCTTTGAGTGGTAAGCAGATTTATCAGATGGACAATGACTATTTTGCTAAGTGGGCTTATCAAACGGGATTCTTAGTCTATGTTATGACGGTGGTCAAGATATTCGGTCATCATATCATCGCAATTCAATTGTTGAACGTCTTGTATCAAGTATTGATTCTGTTGGTGATGTATCAATTAGTTGTTAAAATTTTTAATAACATCAAGATGGCGCGCTTATCAGTCTTGTTACTGATGATCGACTTGGACTGGTTTGCTTTGAATAGTCAGACTAATAATCAGTACTTGGGGATGCTGCTATTCTTAGTTACTTTTTACTTGATCATTTTGAATAAGTACTGGTCGTTTGCCTTAGCTGGATTGACACTTGGCTTGGGCAGCATCATCAGACCGATCGGACCAGTTATCATTGCCGGAATTATTGTTTTTGGTATCATGTACTTATTTATTAGCAATAATCACTTACACCTAGATGCTATTTGGAAATTATTGATCACTTTAGCTATTTATTTTGTTATTTTTAGCGGTGCAGGGATGGCTATCAAGTCATCTGGTTTGAATAGTTATGGCTTGTCAAATCGGGATTCGGAATGGAAATTCGTAATTGGTTTGGACTATAATTCAAGAGGTGTCTACGACCAGGCAATGGTCGACCGCTTCGACTTGAAGGACACTAGAGCGACAATGAGCAAAAAAGAGTATAGTGTAATTCATGAGAATATTAATTATTTAAACAGTAATCATAAGTGGTTGAGCTTGTTGTGGAGCAAGAATAGTACTCTTTGGGCACAGAATTCTACTGCAATGGACTTTACCGGTTTTGAAAAAATCCACTCTGCTAAGACGACATCGCTGATGAGAATGGCAGCGTACATGGGAACCGTAATATTGATCATCTTTTCTTGGGTCGGTTCGCTAAGGTTATTCAAACAAAGATTCAGTAATAATTTTTATCTGTTACTGTTGCCACTGATGGCGTATGCCGTTGTACAATTGCTGATCGAGGTTCAAGGCAGATATCGCTTGGAATTTATTCCAGTGATTGCTATTCTAGGCAGTGTTGGACTGTATAGTACTGTTAAATTTTTAAGTCAAAAATGGAGGGGGAATAACTCGCACAATGTTTAAATTAAGTATTGTTGTGCCTTGCTACAATGAAGAAGAGGTGCTCCATGAGACTACTAAAGAATTGACAAGAATAGTTACTAATTTGATCAAGTCTGAGAAGATTTCAACTACTAGTAAGATAGTTTTTGTGGATGACGGTAGTAAGGATCAAACTTGGAATCTGATCGATCAATTTTCCAAAGAAAATGAGATAGTCAGTGGGGTGAAGTTGAGCCGTAACTTTGGTCACCAAGGCGCTCTGTTAGCTGGAGTAACTGCTGCTTCAAAAGATTCTGACGCTGTGGTAACGATCGATGCGGATCTGCAAGATGACGTTAACGCCATTCCCAAGATGGTAGATTCATTTATTGGCGGTTCAGAAGTTGTCTACGGAGTTCGAAACAATCGTGATACTGACAGTTCCTTTAAGCGTAATACGGCTGAGATGTTCTATAAGTTCATGGGCTGGTTAGGGGTAAAATTAGTACCTGACTCAGCTGATTTTCGATTAATGAGCAAGCGCGCCTGTGAAGTATTGTTGAGCTATAAAGAGACCAATTTGTTTTTGCGTGGGATCGTCCCACTAGTTGGTTTCAAATCTGACAAAGTGTATTATGCTAGAAAAGAGCGCTTCGCTGGAGAATCTAAGTATCCATTACGTAAGATGATCAGATTTGCCATGGACGGAATAACTTCATTCTCGATCGTTCCGATCAAAATGATCATGGGACTGGGATTTCTTATTGTATTGATCAGTATCCTTTTGCTGATTTATACTATTATACAAAAGGTCAATGGACGCGTTGTATCCGGCTGGTCATCGATGATGGTCTCGATTTGGGCTCTTGGCGGGGTTCAACTGATCTGTATCAGTGTTATCGGTGAGTATGTTGGTAAGATATTCAACGAAGTCAAGCATCGCCCTAGATTTACTATTGAACGTGATATTTATACTGAAAAAACCTTAAAAGAAGAGGAAAAATAATTATGAATCAAACACAAAAGAAAGCAATGATCTACGGTAATTTAATTAACAATTCTGTTCAAATTATTCAAGATGAACAAGATAAGTTAAATCCCGAGTTTGAAAAGTTACGTAAGGCATTGGATCGTGATCAAGTAGAAAAGATCGATTCTGTTGAATACACAAAAATCATGCATGATTTCAAGTCTGGCACTGATACTTACGCTGATATCCTTGGTAAGTTGGAGAAGGCAAAGGCACCAGCAAGATTCATGGGTACACACATGTCTCTAGTGAACTCATTTAAGAAGTACGTTGCTGCTTGTCAAGAGATGACTGACAGTATCAACGAAGATCAAACAATCGATCGTAAGAAGTTTAATGAAGCTGAACAAGTTCAAGATGAGAATATGGACAAGTTCTCCAAATACATTCAAAAGATGACACAAATTTAATGACAGATGAAGAATTAACTGAACTTATCAAAAAGGTTTCCCAAGAAAATTTTGGGAAGCCTTTTGTTCACCAAGCCTTTTTTAATAAGAGATTACGGACTACCGGTGGGAGATTCCACTTACGTGATCGTCATATCGATATCAATCCCAAAATGTATCAGATCTATGGAATGGATACGCTAGTGGGAATCATTAAACATGAGCTGTGTCATTATCACTTGTACAATTCAGGTCTGCCCTCACAGCACAAGGATCATGAGTTCAAAGTATTACTGAAACAAGTCGGTGGCTTGCGATATGCGCCACCAGTTAGTACTAACAATAAACATCGGACGGTTCACGTATATGAATGTACCAAGTGTCATACGATTTATCATAGAGTTCGCAAAATAAACACTAGTCGTTATGTCTGTGGAAAATGCCGGGGAAAGTTGAAATTCATAAAAAATATTAATATCTAAGTAATATTTATTGAACATCTACTTGTAATTGAATTTAATGAATTGTAAAATATTACTTGTACGTCAGGAATGCGGGTATGGCGGAATTGGCAGACGCGCAAGACTAAGGATCTTGTGGAGAATTATCTCCGTGGAAGTTCGAATCTTCTTACCCGCATAAATGCAAAAAATAGAAATGCTAATCAGCATTTCTATTTTTTTTGTTCTTTGAAAAGTAAAGTATTTTGATCAGACAATCTTAGAGAGTAATTTAAAAACTCAATTATAAGTTAATTTGTAATTACAATTGGAGTACAAAATGTACAATAATTATAATTTTAAAAATAAAATTTAATTTATTGTATGCAAATGTTTTGTATTTTGATATTAATAACGATAAACTCAGCTGTAATCTAAGATAAAGGAAGACGAAAAAATGAAAAAGAAAACTATTCTTTGTATGATAGTATCTTTGATTCTTCTAGGATTTTCTTCATTTGATTACAGCACGGCAAAGGCGGAATCAGTAACTCAATCAGGATATTATGCCGATATCACGGCTGATCCAGCTCAATTGTACAGTTCAACCGGAAGTAGTCTAGGTAAGTCTTTGCCTTATAAGAGTAACTGGAAGGTCGGAAAAATCTTAGATGAAACTAACGGTACAGAGTTATATCGTGTCGGTTCAGATGAATATTTAAATTCAAAACAGTGTTATTTATATCAAAAACGAGTAGAAGTCATTGAAGTATCAGATTCTAGCGGGGAAGTTCCGGTTTACAATCACAACTTTGATGAGAGTACTGAAGTGGCACTCAAATCAAATACTTATTGGTATTCTGATACAGTGATCTATAATTCATCAGGTATGCCATTCGCTAGAGTTGCGACTGATGAATACGTTCCATTTTATGAAGTTACCTCAGA
Organism: Companilactobacillus sp. HBUAS59699; assembly: GCF_036913575.1. Taxonomy (NCBI): domain Bacteria; kingdom Bacillati; phylum Bacillota; class Bacilli; order Lactobacillales; family Lactobacillaceae; genus Companilactobacillus; species Companilactobacillus sp. HBUAS59699. Next base: position 347,587 of record NZ_JAYKTV010000003.1, read on the forward strand.
GAGTTTTACACAAGCCTTTTAGAGCAAAAAAATAGCGCAGTAGGTTTTTCCTACTGTGCCATTTTTCGCTTTAGACCAGGTAATTTTCTTCGAGATACCTCACAACTGGAGCCATCGTTAAAGTAAATCATTTTATTCAATGAGTCGATAGAATGAATATTGTCTAGATTTACTAGGATACTCTTGTGTGCACGATATAAGTTGGAAAATTCTTCTTCAATTGAATTTAGATTACCACGAAATTCGGTGATCTCAGTCAAACTGTGAAGAAAGACTTTGTGCGAACTCGATGATGTTTCCAGATAATTTATATCTTTGACGTCGATGGTATAGTCTCTAGATCCAAGACTATAGTGGAACATCTTTTTACGTTGGGATTTTAATTCATGCAGTCGTTCAAAGGTCAGATCCAGATCTTTGTACAATGACTCATTCATTGATTTGATGCCGTCTTCTTTTCTAATGTAGTCGAGAGGTTCGATTTTTCGCTTAAACGTTAAATAAGCCAGTTCTTCATGCGTTGTAACAAAAACAATTTTTGCCGTGGCGTCATTTTTACGGATCTCTTCAGCCAAGTCGATTCCCTTAGTCTGTGAGTCGGCAAATTCAATATCTATCAAATAAAACATATCGTTGTTGTCACTACGATACTTAATATAGTTTTCGAATTCAGTAGGATTTCCGGTCGAAATAACGATCCGCATTTCATGTTCTGGGTGATCCTTCATATAATTTTTAAAAATCAAACGATATACATCGATCAATTCAAGGTTATCTTCACATATAGCAACGTTTAACAAAATCTAATTCTCCTTTTCAATCGTTAAAATGACGGTAAATTCATCATTTTCAAACTTGGTATGTAAAAAGAAATTTGGCTTTTTATTTACTAGTTCTTGAACATTGGCCAGGCCAATACCATTGTGATTCTCTTTGGTGGAAAAACCGTTAACAAAAATTTTATTGATATTTATCTGTGTATTAGGCGCAGTATTGTTGATGATAATAAATTCGGTCGTATTATCATCGCCTAATATCGCAAATTTTAAGAATGGTTGAGGATTCTTGCGACAAGCTTCAATAGCGTTATCAAAAAGGATCCCAAGGATTCTCGTAATTGGAACTGAATCGCTCCTAGAAATAAATATTTCGGGATCGATCTCAGTATTTGTGGTAATGTTGAAATTTTTTGCGGTAATGATTTTACTAATTATGATTCCTCGAACTAGCTCATCTTGTATCTTGAATAAGCGAGGGTTGTTCAGTTTGGAGACGTCATTAGTATTTATGGTTGAATCTTTTAGTAGATCTTTGATTTTTTCTCTGGCATTTTTATCATCATCGTCATTTAGCAATACAGATAGGGACAGCAGTAGGTTCTTGTAGTCGTGTTTGAACTTCCGCATCTCGTCATAATTACCTTCGAGTTCTTTGATGTACAAATTGTTTTCTTTGATTTTTTCCAATTCTCGTATAGCACGTTGTTGTTTGAGGTATCCAGCAATATAGTACAAAGTTCCGAGAAAAATGAAAATAAATATGATTATGGTTAAAATAACGTTTGTCCGCATATAAGCTAATTGGACGTCTAAAATTCGAGAAATAGTTGTGAACGCAACGAAGCCCACAAATAGTATTAACATTGCGGAAACTATGATCGCAGCTATGATTGGGTCATTAAAGTTAATGTATTTTTTCCATTGATCAACTACCAATATTCCTGAATAAACGATCAGCATTGCGAATACGTAGGTTAGAATTACATTACAGATGAGCATCATGACTATTTGATCGTGAATATTGAATAAGCTGATTGAAATTATCCAAGCTAAACTCTGTGAAAATGCATTTATAAATAAACTAATAAGTAACCACAGTACTCTATTGATGGTTTTTGGTTTATAATGTCGAAATAAGAAAAAATATGAAATGATCAGCAGCAAGATACCGGCATTATCATGATATATGTCTATAAAGCTAAATGTGATACTAGCCACAATGGCTAGTATCACATTTGACTTTCTTCTAGTTTTTGGGATTATAATGAAAACTAATAAGAAAAAAAGTATATTATTTATAAAATCAACACTTTGATAAGATATTGGGTTTAAATAAATCATTATATGTTATTCTCTGCTTACTTATATATAAAAAGGTTAAAAAAAATTCCAAAATTAACCTTGTGGTAAATCATTTCATGTACTTGAATATTAACATAATATAGGTAGTAAAAAACTTAATAATCACAAAAGGACTATTTAATATCCTATGTGGTATTATTAATAATAATGTTATCTCAATAATAGGAGTGAGAAGAATGTTTCTAGGATCAGTTATTTATGACAAGAGAAGAAGTATGCATCTGACACAAACTGAATTGGCAGCAGATATTTGTACTCAAAATACTATAAGTAAGATCGAAAAACACAATATTTCTCCAACGGTAAATATTCTTACAAAATTATGTTTGAAGTTGGAATTGAGCTTAAACGATGTATTCAGTGATTTCTCAAGTAATTCTACCTCTGAAGAAGAAAGCATCCTTGATTCATTGGAGAGGGATCTATTATTAGATGATACTGATGAGATACCAGAGAAGTTATCTATCTTGCATAGCAAGTTGAGCGATGGAGACATGAAGCAAGTTAACTTGATCAAAGGTGCTCTGGAATATAACGATGGAGATTATGACAATTCGCTATTTACTTTAGACAAAGTATTGCAGTTAACTAAATCTGATGTTTATGATATTTATACTTTGTTGACGTATTTATTTAAAGGTATGAATTATATGCGACAAGGTCATAAAGACCGTGCACAATATTACTTCGAGATGATCGAAGATGCTACTAAAGAAAACTTACAAATCGCTAATGCGAATGAGATCGAACTGATTTATCTCTGCAAATCTTTGGCAAATGCCTATATTGAATTAAATATTCCAGAAAAATCTTGGAAATTTAGTTCAAAGGGTATTAATTTAGCAAAAGCAAAACATACGACCTATTTTTTGGACTACTTATATTTTTATGCAGCAGAATCGATTGAAAAAGATGAAAATAGAAGTCAGGAATACCGTGAATTAAGAGATTCAGCATATTATTTTGCAAAGTTTGTGAGTGATCAAAAACTATTAGACAAAATGGTTTAAACATCTTTCGAACAAAAAAGAACAAGAGACTGAGTTAAAATACACAGTTTCTTGTTCTTTTTTTACTTTTACGCAAATTATTAAAAAAATTATAACAATAAATAGACTATATGTATTGAAATTGTTTAGTAAATTTTGTATTATTAAATTAACAATAATATTGGACGAAATGCCAATCGGTCAATTTGTTGCGTGTGTCTTTAATTCTATGCCAGTAGAATTTTTGTGTGCTTTATTTTGTGTGTTATTTTTGTCTAAATTTAAAAATCTATCTATACGAGGAAAATTATTATGAAAAAAAACGCGATCGCTTTATTAGCAATGGCTTTATTAAGTACCGGAGCAGCTGTTATGCCAGCAACAACTGCTCAAGCAAAGAGTGTAAGTTCAAGTTATAAGGTACAAGTTGATTCAGATTCAGCTAACTTGTACAATGCTTCAGGTGATGAAACAGATTCAACTTTACCTGAAAACAGTACATGGTCAGTAAGCAACATCAGAACAATTGATGGTAAGGACTACTACCAAGTTGCTGCTAACGACTACGTAAGTTCAGACGACAGTTTTTTGTACAAAAAACGCCCCGAAACAATAAAAGTAGCCGAAGATCATGAGGTCTCCGTCTACAATCATAATTTCGAGGAAAATAGTAAAATTAAACTTGCCGCAGGTACAAAATGGTATTCAGATACAGCCATCTATACTCAAGCAGGTATTCCATTTGTTCGTGTAGCACCAGATATGTATGTATCTATGGTTGATGTTGTTGAACAATCAGTAACTTCATCTATTAACTAAAAACTTTGTGTTGTGTGTGTTTGAATCTTCGCAGTGCCAGCTGTGAAGATTCTTTTTTTAACTCTTTAGCTTTAGTTCTATGCCAGTAGAACTTTTGCAATTTAATTTGTGTGTTTATCTATACGAGGTATCTATCTTTAATACAGTTAATATAATACTATCAATTTGCTGATATTTTGATTCACTTTTTGTAAAGCAGTTTTTCCAAAAGTGGGTCAAAATTGAAATTAGCGGTTTTGGAAGTAAATATAAGAAATTCTTATTTAAATCACATGACATTGTCAGTACCGCGTTCTTCCAAAGTATTAGTGTTATATGGGAACGGGAAAATTCCAAAATACTAACGAGAGGGAGTATGGCAATTGAGGAAGAAACTAGCTTTCGTGGCTGCAATTTTAATGTGCTTTTCGTTGATTGTAGTTGCGTGTTCTAAGACTAGTTCCAGTAGTGATAATGGAAAAGTATTGAGCACCAAACAAATAAAGAAGAACGTCGGATCAAAGTTGATCAAGACTCGGGAAAATTCTCAGTCAACTTTGACGAAAAAGTATCAACAAGTGGTTAAAAATAGTTCTTATACTTTGAGTGATCCATATGTGAAGCTCAATCCGTATAAGACTTCACCATTGACTGCATTGGTTATCTTTCAAACAGACCAGGAGGCTGAGGTTTCCTATACTGTTGAAGGAGAGAGCGATAATACTAGTATTACCAATAAGGTAAACGGCGGCTATTCAACGACACATCAGGTACCGGTCGTAGGACTGTATGCTAACAAGACCAATCAAGTTACTATCAATGTAACTTATAAGGATGGAACAACAGCAACGCAGACGATCGAGATCAAGACGGGTTCATTACCTAAGTATATTAAGAATGCAACTATCAGCGTCAAGAATACTGATAAGTCGAAGATGGATATCGGTAATAACAAGTTGACGATTATCAATCGAACCACCAAAGAACCATTCGCTATCGATGCTGACGGTAATGTCAGATGGTATTTGACTGATTATTCACAACATACGATCGAACAAATTTCTAATGGTCACATGTTAGTTTTGACTAAGAAAAAAGAAAGTTCACAAGTTTATAATGATTTGATTGAAACAGATGTACTTGGCAGAGTATATAAGGAATACAGCTTCAATTCAAAAACTAAGTCTAATGATTCAGGTAATGCTAAAGATGAAACAACTGTGATCCATCACGATTTATTAGAATTACCAAACCATGATATTTTAGCGACTGTAAGTGACGGATCAAAATATAAAGAAGATGTCATGGTCCAAATCTCTCATAAGACTGGTAAAATAGTAAAGGTCATCGACTTGAAGAGAATCCTTCCAAGTTCAATGTATAAGAAGTACAAGGCTGGATCTGATGGTAAAGTTGATTGGTTCCATCAGAACTCAGTTGACTACGATGAGTCAGATAATAGTATTATGATTTCCGGACGTAATCAAGATATGATTATGAAACTTGATTATAAGACAAATAAAATTATCTGGATCTACAGCGGAAAGAAAAAAGCCACTTGGCCTAAGAAGTATCGTGATAAGATCTTGACTCCAACCCAAGGAACAACTATCACAGGTGGACAGCATGGATTGTATCTATTAAAACATGATGGTGATAGCGAGGATATTATGCTATACGATAATAATATCGATGTTACCAACGGAGATAAGAAGACTTCAGGCAAGTATTCTCAAGCAGTTGAGTATCAGATCGATACTAAGAATATGACGATCGATCAAACTTGGTCATATGGTAAGAATCTTGGCAAAGCTAATTTTACAAGTATTATTGGTTATGCAGAACGTGAATCAAATGGCAATACTTTGATCGACTTCGGATTCAAGAATAATGGTAAAGAAAGTAACATTATTGAAGTAGATTCGGAAGGTAATCAAGTGTTCAACGTAACTATGAAGAATGCCTCATCTAAGGCTTATGCATATCGTGCTTATCGAGTGCCATTCTATTCTTCTGATTATGTGTTTGATGTAAATAATTAAATAAGAAAAAGGACCAATTCCGGCGGTGGAATTGGTCCTTTTTGCTAGAGGCAGATATCTAAATACGGAATACAGCAAGCCGCCTGATTGGGGTGGCAACTTGCTACGAACAAAGTATAACACAACTTATATACCTATTAAGTATAAAATTTATTGCGTATCCATCATGAGATGTTATTAAATAATGGGATAATATAGCTATTTAGAAGATTTTTCATTAAGCAGTTTTACCTTAGCCTTTATTTGCTGATCGAAGGCAAACATTCTGAAATATGGTGCTTTATAAGTCTTTTTATCAACCGTTTTGAGAGCATCTTTCCAATCATCATAGCTTATGGCAACAGTGGGAATCTTTTTGTCAGAAATATAGTAATTCTTGAAGACTGTATCATTTGACATATTCTCTGACCAAATATAATCGGTATTCTTGTATGAAGGTAGATAATAGACTGAACGGTTGGCATTAACTTGAAATGCCAAGTAATTAGCAGCGATGTTGAACGTCTGTGAGTAGTCCTTGGCTATATAGTCATCACGAATTCCCGCTCCGATCAGCATTAGCGTTACTAGAGGTAGGATGAATTTGTGATAATTATCGAGTAAGATATCCAAATTGATTGCTATCAGTGCAACACCAAAAGTAAAGCTGGCAAAAATACAGCGAGAACCAAATGGTGAGATGACAATAAACGGTAGTATTGCTACACCTCCGGATGCAATTAGAGCGATATTGGTTATTTTTTGCTTATAATTATTTAAACGATAGATCGAGATGATCAATATGGCAATGGCCACAACTATTAAGATTGCTAAGATGGTCAGGATAACTTTAGATGAATAGTAGTTTTGGAAATAATTAAACAACGTATCTTGTCCGTCCATCTTTACGTGTCGGTAAGCATCTTTACCGGCAATGATCTTGAGATAAGCACCGTTGATAAACATCAATAAAGCACCGAGAAAGTTACCAGCCATAATTACATAGAGGATTTTTTTGAAAGGTTTACTGAATCTATTCTTGAAAATAAGCAATACGAGCACGACGTTGAAACAATTCAAGAGGGTGATGTGTTCAGCAAAGAATTGTGCGAATAGTGCTGCAAAAAATATTAACAGGGTTGAAGTTCGATAGTAATGGACGTCTTTTTTATCGATATTTTTTAGGATCAAATGGAGGAAAAACAAAGGGAAAATCACCGATGGTACGTAATTAGCAAAACCGGAGTGCCAACCCCAAATTTGCTTAAAAATAAGCTTTGGTGCTAGTAAGAGGAGAATTGTAGAAATACCAGCGGAAACTAAGCCTAAGTTTTTTACTGGATAAATTTCTTCTCGAATTTTTTGAATGAGGAAGACGATCAGTGTGGGAAAGATACCATAAGCTAAAAAGGCGATGAATTTGAACTTCATCATCGAAATGATCAATAGATCGCCCAGATACCGTCCGTCGTAATACGTGAATGTCCCGCTTTGGAAATAGTTGCGTCCCCATTGACTCCACCAGTTCAGATCATCACCTACCATTGGCATGAAATAACCAATCAAAGCAAAAATCAAAAAGATGATGAAGTAAAAACTTAATTTGGCAGTTCTTTTCATATTTTGCATCCTTTGAAATATTAATTTTTGTTATGATAAATGTTATTACTAAAAATTACAAAAAAGGTGAAGATTTTATGAAGAAAATTGTTGTATTGGGATCTATCAATGTTGATACAATTCTTAAAATTACCCGTTTGCCATTACCTGGTGAAACAATGGCCATGCACGATCAATCTACTGCTGGCGGTGGGAAAGGCGCTAATCAAGCAATTGCGGCAGTCAGAGCGGGGGCAGAAACGTCGTTTATTTCTAAGATCGGACGAGATCATGCGGCTGATTTTATGATCGATACTTTCAAAAAAGACAAATTGGATATAAACCACTTATTAACTGATGACAATGCTGGGACCGGCAAGGCATACATATTATTAGATGACAATGGTCAGAATAGTATTTTGATCTACGGCGGAGCTAATCAGACTATTACAGCTGCTGATGTTAAAAATGCAGAAGATGTAATCAAAGAGGCTGATTGTGTCATTACTGAGTTCGAAACACCGATGCCAGCGGCGCTAGAGTTATTCAAAATTGCCAAAGAAAATAATGTGGTAACAATTCTGAATCCAGCACCAGCAAAGACCGACATACCGGAAGAACTATTGAAATTGACAGATATAATCGCTCCTAATGAGACAGAAGCAAAGGCAATTACGGGAATAAGTGTCACGGATGAAAGTTCAATGAAAAAAGTTGCAACTTACTTGCATGGTCTAGGAATAGATACAGTTTTGATCACAGTGGGTGCTAAAGGATCTTATTATTCACGTAGAACAGGTAACGAAGGTTTTGTCAAGGCATTTAAGGTGGATGCCATCGATACCACAGCGGCTGGAGACACTTTTATTGGCTATTTGGCTGCTAATTTGAATAGTAATTTGGATAATTTAGAAAGCGCTATGAAGATTGCCAGCAAGGCATCTTCTCTGACTGTTCAAGAGCAAGGAGCACAGAATTCTATACCTTACAAAAAACAAGTAAATTTGTAATAAAATATAGCAATTTATTTAAACATATTGCTCTGATCGATTTGAAATGAGTACGGATACATGTTAGTATAAGAGTTGTATTTTTGAATGGTTAATGGTTCGAATGGTTTTATCTAATAAAGGCTTTCTTCCATAATGTACCACGAGATAATGCACAAATATTAGTTATCAGGAGGAACAGTCTGATGGAACATGGAACAGTAAAATGGTTTAACGCAGAAAAGGGTTATGGTTTTATTACTCGCGAAGATGGTAGTGATGTATTCGTACATTTCTCAGCCATCCAAGGTGACGGTTACAAGACACTTGAAGAAGGCCAAGGCGTAACATTCGATATCGAAGATAGCGATCGTGGACCACAAGCTTCAAACGTCGTAAAGGACTAATAACAATTAAACTTCAAGGCCAACTCAGACGAGTTGGCTTTTTTAGTACCATTTTTGTTTACAATTTACATAAAATTTACAATCTTTAAACACAATCTCTACATTCAAATAATATAATCAAAGTTTAAATGTAAGGAGTGTTGTAGTTGCTTTTCGGTAGAGACAAAATACAGTGGCAGAAGAATTTTCAAGTTTTGTGGTTTGGAAGTATGATCACAGAATTAGGTAACGCTATGACCTTACCGTTTATTGTTTTATATATCGATACATTAGGGAATTTTACCAGTTCGGAATTGAACACGCTTGGTGCTTTAGCCTTTTCATTGACCTATTTAGCGAAGGCTATCGTATCGCCTCTCTGGGGCCGCTTAGCAGACCAAAAAGGCCGTAAGCTTATGTGCTTACGCGCTTCAGGAGTTATGACGTTAACGATATTTTTAGTTGGTCTTTCTCCAAACGTTTGGTTTTTGTTGTTCTTCCGTATTTTACAAGGTGCCTTCTCAGGTTATATCAATAACGCCAATGCACTGATGTCAGTTGAAGCTCCTGAAAGCATGCGCGGAAGGGTCATGAGCAAGCTAGTAACCGGGAGTATTACGGGGACTTTAATGGGACCACTGTTAGGTGGTGTATTAGCAACTCTAGTCGGCTATCGTGGAGCTTTTTTTGTCACAAGTGTTTTAATGGCGACAGTTTTTGTTACAACACTGTTAGGAGTCAAGGAAGACTTCGTCCCAGTTACTAAGGATAAGTTACAACCATTGATACCTGCTATGAAGCAAATAGGTGCGGGTTTCTTTGTAGCTTTATTCGTGTCATTATTGGCGATTCAAGCAACGACTAATGCCATCACACCGATGGTAAGTTTGTTCGTGAAGCAGTTACTACCGAGTACAGAGCATCTTAATTTGGTCACAGGATTTGTTTCTGCTGCACCAGGGTTAGCAACGATTCTAATGTCAGGTATCGCTGGCCGTATGATTGATAAGATGGGTGCTAAGAAGAACTTAATGATCTTTTTGATTTTGGCTATCGTGACTTTGTTTATGACGAGCTTGATTCAAAATGTCTGGCAGTTTGCCTCTTTACGATTTGTCTTGGGTATTGCGGATGCTGCGTTGTTACCAGCTATTCAGATTTTAACGGTTCAGATGGTACCGCAGTCGATTTTTGGTCGGGTATTCAGCTATAATCAATCAGCCCAGTCACTTGGAAGTGTGATCGGTCCCATGATGGCAGCAGGAATTGCTAATATCAGCGGTTATCGAAGTATCTTTATTTTTACAGGAATGTTAGAAGTAATTGCTTTGATCTGTTGGATCATCTATTATCAGAAATCAAAAGTCGATTAAGTTTACTTTGTCATATTATTGTCATATTTTTTTGTATCATATCAGCTATAATAGAGATTAATGACAAAAAAGGGATATTAAGCAATTGCCGCAAAAAAGGAGATACACAAGCCGTCGAAGTTCTCGGCGCCGAAAAAATAATAGTAATATATCTGTAATTACTTTAGTAATAGTTTTTGTGATAATTTTTGTAGGCTTCTTTGGTTATCGTCGCTATACACAATATCGTGAGGAGACGAGAACGGTTGAGATTCAGCAAGAACACAATACTTTTGTTAGTAAATTGGCTCCGTATGCAGTAACTTTGGGTAAGGAATATGGAGTTCTACCAAGTATTACCATCGCACAAGCAATATTAGAGAGCGATTGGGGTAATAGTACGCTCGCAAAAGATTATAATAACTATTATGGTGTAAAGGGTGATAATCCTGACAACACTAAAGTGTTACAAACTAAAGAGTATACAAATGGTCAATGGGTAACAATAAATGGCCGATTTAGAGTCTATTCAGATTTTAGAGAATCAATGAAGGATCACGCTGAACTATTAGTCAATGGGACAACGTGGAATTCCGAACAATACAAACAAGTTATACAGTCTAAGGATTATATTGACGCTGCTGTGGCACTGCAAACCGATGGATATGCGACTGATCCCGGATATACAAGTAAAATTATTCGGATTATACAAAAATATAATCTAAAAAAGTATGACGAAGGTATCAAGTGAAAATCAAAATATGATAGACTCTAATTATTCTATAAATGGGGGATAACGTAGTGAAAGAACTAGAGGAAAGAATCAAAAAAGATGGTCGCGTTTTAGGTAAGGATGTTTTAAAAGTTGATAGCTTTTTAAATCATCAAGTGGATCCAATGTTAATGGAAAAAATGGGTGAAGAATTTTATAACCGTTTCAAAGATGCTGGCATCAACAAGATTCTGACTGTTGAATCTTCAGGAATCGCTCCTGCAGTTATGACAGGATTAAAATTTGGTGTGCCAGTAGTATTTGCTAGAAAGCACAGATCAGTTACATTAAGCGACGATCTATATACTTCTGAGGTTTATTCTTTTACTAAGAAGACAACTAACCATATCAGTATTGCTAAGAAATATTTATCAAGTGATGATACAGTTTTGATCATCGATGACTTCTTAGCTAATGGTCAAGCGGTCAATGGTTTGAACACAATTATAGAAGATGCTGGTGCAACATTAGCAGGTATCGGAATCGTGATTGAAAAGTCTTTCCAAAAGGGAAGACAAATGATTGATAAAGCAGGAACTCCAATCTATTCATTAGCACGTATCAAGGCTTTTGAGAATGGACAAGTTGTTTTTGAACCTGAAAACGACTAATTAGGAAGGTGGATTTATGACTTTTATTGCGCCTGGTAAGACCCTAGGGATAATTGGCGGCGGCAGTGAAACTTATTTATTCGAATTGGAAGCTAAGAGGATGGGTTTTAGAACCATGCTTCTGACGACTGAAGAAGATGACATTGCCACACAAGCGGCCGACAATTACTTGGTTGGTGAATTAGAAAACATCGAGAATCTAAGTGAATTGGGCCATAGAAGTGACCTTCTTTTGTATATGGATGAGAATTTTAACAGTAGCCTGTTAGCGCAACTTGAAGCTCAATTCAATGTTGCTCAAGGCTCAGGACTTTTGTCCATCGTACAAGACAGGTATATTGAACGTACGTTGTTGAATGACTTGAACATCAACGTTCCACCGTTCTTTTCAATCGTAACGACTGATGATATCAAAAAGGCGATAGAGGAAATTGGCTTCCCATGTATTATGAAGCCTATTCAAAAGAATCAAACCGTTCTGAAGCGTCATATTCTGTACAACTATGATGATGTTGATAAGGTTACAGGGTTATTAGATAAGGGTACTTATATTCTAGAAGCCTGGATCGATACTAAAACCGAATATTCTATCATGGTAAGTAAGAGTAAGAACGGTAAGGTTCATACTTTCCCTATGATCAGAGAGATTTATGATGGTTCACATTTGATGAGTTCTTATTTGTTTAAGAAGAATAATCCAGATGTTGAAGCGGAGATGCAGAGGGTAGCTTTAAAAATTGCTGACAAGATAGATTATGTGGGCATTTTTGGAATTGGATTTTTGGTTTCACAAGCAGGCGTCTTATATGTGAAGAGAATTTTTCCAGGTATCAATTATTCAGCAAATGTTTATCAAGAAGCTACTGGAGTTTCACAATTCGAATTACATATTAGGGCTATTTGTGATTGGCCGATCCCTGAAATCTATCCAATGGTAAATGCGGCGACCTTGAAGATCATTGAGGGTAATTTGCCACAAAGTTTGGATCTATTACAGGAGAAGGCTCAATGGAAATTCAATTATTACACAGGATTTAAGGCGAAGAATGAAGCGGATCGGGATGTTGGATACATTTCAATCGTTTCTGACGACGCTGACGAACTAAAGGAAGATATCCTATCAACTAATATTTGGAGAGTAGAATAACTTATGATTGACAGATACGTAACTAAAAAAATGAGCCCCATTTGGACAGATCAAAATAGATTTCAAGCATGGCTTGAAGTTGAAATTGCAGCAACTGAAGCATGGAGTGAATTAGGTGAAGTTCCTGCTGAAGATGCGAAGTTGGTTGCCAAAAATGCTAAATTTAACGTTGATGAAATTAAAGAAATAGAAAAAGAAACAAAACATGATGTCGTTGCTTTCACACGTGATGTTTCACGTTACTTAGGACCAGAAAGAAAGTGGGTCCACTTTGGACTTACTTCAACCGACGTTGTTGATACAGCCTATGGTTACTTGATGAAACAAGCTAACGACATTATTCGTGAAGATCTACAAGAATTTTTAGAAGTAGTTAAGGACAAAGCTCTTGAATACAAAGATACCGTTATGATTGGACGTACTCACGGGGTTCATGCCGAACCAACTACTTTTGGTTTGGTCTTAGCTAACTGGTATTCAGAGATCAAACGTGATATTGAACGCTTTGACCACGCTGCAAAGGGTGTAGAAGCTGGTAAGATCAGTGGAGCTGTTGGTAGTTTTGCCAACGTACCACCTAAGGTTGAAGAATTAGTATGTAAGAAGCTAGGTATTCGTGCACAAGAGATCTCAACACAAGTTCTTCCACGTGACTTGCATGCTGAATACATCCAAACGATGGCTTTGATCGCTACTTCAATAGAGCGTTTTGCATTGGAAGTAAGACATCTACAAAGAACCGAAGTTCGTGAAGCAGAAGAATATTTTGCTGCCGGACAGAAGGGCTCTTCAGCAATGCCTCACAAACGTAATCCTATCGGTTCAGAGAACGTTACAGGTCTTGCACGGGTAATTAGAGGTCATGCCTTTACGGCCCTTGAGGACGTTCCTTTGTGGCATGAACGCGATATTTCTCACAGTTCAGCTGAACGTGTTATTATTCCGGATACAACCGAATTGTTGGATTATATCTTAACTCGTTTTACAAAGATTACAAAAGATCTAACTGTATTCCCAGATAAGATGATGGAAGATATGAATTTAACCCACGGATTGATTTACTCACAACGTGTAATGTTGAAATTGGTTGAATCAGGACTTAGTCGTGAACAAGCCTACGATATTGTTCAACCTAAGACAGCTGAAGTATGGGATGAAAAGAAAGACTTCCGTACATTGCTGGAAGCAGATAGTCGTGTGACTGACAAACTATCAAAAGCTGACATTGATGATGCCTTTGATTATCACTGGCACTTGAAGCATGTTGATGAAATTTTCAAGCGTGTTGGATTAGAATAAGTATGTTAAAAAGATATTTGCGTATGCAAATGTCTTTTTTGTTATCCTAGATTTTCCGCTTACTACGGTTATCAAAAGCGCCACTTTGTGCCACTTCTGTTATCCTAGGTAATGCTCAATTGTTCCCGTTTGTTGACACGCTCTAATTGAAACGCGCTTACAACAAACAACAATCTCCGCTTACTACGGCTACCAAAAGTGTCACTTCGTGCCACTTTTGTTATCCTAGGTAATGCTCAATTGTTCCCGTTTGTTGACGCGCTCTAATAGTATTATTGTCATTAAAAATTTGCTACAATGTAAAATAGATGTTTTTTGTTAAATGTTGATATATTAAGGATTTTAAGGAGTTAAAAATTGGAAGAAGCAATGTTAAAGGGTTTAAATACGGAGCAACAAGAGGCGGTTCGTACTACTGAGGGTCCTCTGTTGATCATGGCTGGTGCCGGAAGTGGTAAGACTCGAGTATTGACTCATCGTGTCGCATATTTGATCGAAGATAAAAATGTCATGCCTTGGCATGTTTTGGCTATCACTTTTACTAATAAGGCTGCTAAGGAAATGAAAGAAAGAATTGGAAAACTGTTGGATGAAGCAGCTGACGATGTATGGGTCTCAACTTTCCATTCACTCTGTGTTCGTATCTTGAGACGTGACATTGACAAAATGGGTAAATCCAGATCATTTACAATTTCTGATCCTTCTGAACAACGTACTTTGATGAAGCAAATTTTAAAGCGAATGAATCTTGATCCTAAGCAATATGATCCACGTGCAATTTTAGGAGCAATCAGCAATGCTAAGAATGACTTGCAGACTCCTGAAGTTTTTGCTCAAAACGCTAAGTCGCCATTTGAACAGATCGTGGCTAACTGTTACGACGCATACACTAAGGAAATGGAAAAGAACCAAGCTATGGACTTCGATGACTTGATCATGCAGACGAATATTTTGTTTGAACAATGTCCGGATGTCTTAGATTACTATCAACAAAAGTTTCAATACATTCACGTTGATGAATATCAGGATACCAATGAAGCTCAATACAAGTTGGTACAACAATTAGGTGCCAAGTATCGCAACGTCTGTGTTGTCGGTGATGCTGACCAGAGTATCTACGGTTGGCGTGGCGCTAACATGAAGAATATTATGAACTTTGAAGAGGATTATCCAGAAGCTACAACGATCAAGTTGGAACAGAATTATCGTTCAACTAAGACAATTTTGGATGCGGCCAATGAAGTTATCAGCAACAACACCGAAAGAAAACCTAAGGAATTGTGGACTGACAACGCTCAAGGAGCACCGATAGATTTTTATCGTGGCCAAAACGAATCTGACGAAGCCTTATATGTTATTTCACAGATCAGAGATTTGTTATTAAAGAATTACAATTATGGTGACTTTGCCATTTTGTATCGAACTAATGCACAATCACGTACATTTGAAGAGAAATTACTACAAGCCAATATTCCTTATAAGATCATTGGTGGACATAAGTTCTACGACCGTAAAGAAATCAAAGATATCATGGCCTACTTAAGATTGGTATCTAATCCTGATGATTCAATGAGTTTTCAGCGAGTTATCAACAGTCCTAAACGTGGTATCGGACCAGGTACGATTGAAAAATTACAAGCCTATGCGGATGAGCACAGTTGGTCACTATTAGAAGCAGCTGAAAACATTGAATTATCACCACTTGCAGCTAAACCTCGTAAGACTCTGGGAGAATTTGCTAAAGTAATTGATGACTTGGCAGAAGAAGCTAAGTCGGTTTCAATGACTGACTTGATGGATCATTTACTTGATAGATCAGGCTATGTAGATGATTTGAGAAATCAAAACAACCTTGAATCACAATCACGAATCGAGAATATTGAAGAATTATTGACGGTTACAACTCAATTTGACTCGTCATATGAACCAGATCCTGAAATTGACGAGACTCGCTTAGAATCATTCTTAACGGAATTATCATTGGTCAGTGACCAAGATGAATTAGAAGAGGATCAACAAGAAGTTACTCTGATGACATTACACGCTGCCAAGGGCTTGGAGTTCCCAGTTGTCTTCTTAGTCGGTATGGAAGAAGGCATCTTCCCACTTGGACGGGCAATGATGAAGCAAGAAGAATTGGAAGAGGAACGTCGCCTAGCATATGTTGGAATTACTCGTGCTGAGAAGAAGCTATACTTGACCAATGCTTACAGTCGTATGTTGTATGGTCGTATGCAGAGTAACCAAGTCTCGCGCTTCGTTGAAGAAATCGGTGATGATCATCTGAATTTTGTTAACAAAAATGCCGGTGGAGTTACAACTTCAAAGACTAACAAAGTTTCAGATTCAGAATTACCATTCGTTAAACGCCGCCGCCAATCAGCTTTTCATTCTAGTTACAAAGTTGACGCCGCTCAAAAAGCAAGCGGAGCACAAGGTGCTGAAAATATTAGCTGGAATATTGGTGACAAAGTAGAGCACAAGAAGTGGGGCCAAGGAACGGTTGTTAAAGTTAATGGTTCTGGTAAGAATGCTGAGTTAGACGTTGCCTTTGATAATGAAGGTATTAAACGTTTATTAGCAGAATTTGCTCCGATTAAAAAAGCCTAATAATTTAAGAGGTGAAAAAACATGGCAGAGATCACTAAAGAACAAGCTAACGAAGAATTAGCTAAGTTGCGTACTAAACTGAATGAATATCGTGAAGCTTATTACACTAAAGATGCCCCGGAAGTTGAAGATAATGTCTATGATCAACAATATAATCGCTTGTTGAAATTAGAAGCTCAATTTCCTGATTTGGTAACATCAGATTCACCTTCACAATTAGTAGGTGACGTTACTTTGCCAGACTTTAACAAAGTAACCCATGATATTCCTATGTTATCGATGGGGGATGTTTTTTCTGAAGCAGAACTAGCCGAATATAATGAACGAATCGAAAAAAACGTTGGTAAAGAAGTAGATTACAATGTTGAATTGAAGATCGATGGATTAGCTATTTCATTAGTGTATGAGAATGGTGTGCTAGTTCAAGGCTCGACTCGTGGTAATGGAACTATCGGTGAGAATGTTACTGAGAACTTAAAGACGATCAGTACGGTTCCACAGAAGTTAAGTCGTCCGTTAAGCTTTGAAGTTCGTGGCGAATGTTTCATGTCTAAGAAAGAATTTTTGCGTTTGAATGAAGAACGTGAAAAGGAAGGCCTTCAGGTATTTGCTAATCCTAGAAATGCGGCGGCCGGAAGTTTACGTCAACTTGATCCTAAAGTTACTGCTTCAAGAAAACTTGATACATTCATGTATACGATCGTTACTTTTGATGACTTAAACGTCACGACTCAAAATGAAGCTCTTCAGACTCTTGAAGAATTAGGATTCCATGTTAATCCAACTGCTGAAGTGACAAAAGGCTTATCAGGAGTAAAGGAATACATTGAACGTTATGGGGATGTCCGTGATGATTTGGATTACGGAATTGACGGGGTCGTTTTGAAGGTCAATGACTTATCCACACAACGTGCACTCGGTAATACAGTTAAAGTTCCACGGTGGGAAATTGCCTATAAGTTTCCACCAGAACAAGCTGAGTCAGTCGTTCGTGAAATAACTTGGACAATTGGTAGGACCGGAGTTTTGACACCGACAGCAGTAATGGATCCGGTACAGTTGGCTGGAACAACGGTCGCTCGTGCAACCTTGCATAATGAAGATATGATCAAGCAAAAAGATATCCGAGTTGGTGACACAGTCCTACTGCATAAGGCTGGGGATATTATTCCGGAAGTATCGCAGGTTGTTTTGGACAAGCGACCAGAGGATTCAGTTCCAGCTGAGATTCCAACGCACTGTCCATACTGTGGATCGGAATTGATTCATTTGGAAGACGAAGTAGCTTTGCGCTGCATCAATCCCAAGTGTCCTGCTCAAGTAAAAGAACAATTGACACATTTTGCTTCAAGAAATGCGATGAATATCGACGGTTTGGGTCCAAAAATCATCGAACAGTTGTATACTAAGAACTTGATCAAAGATGTTGCTGATTTGTATAAGTTAACTGCTGATGATTTGGCAACTCTTGATGGCTTTAAGGAAAAATCAATTAATAATTTGTTAACAGCAATTGATAACTCTAAGGGTAATTCAGTAGAAAGATTGATATTTGGTTTGGGCATTCGTCATGTCGGTGCGAAAGCCGGCAGGATCTTGGCTGAAAGTTTTGGCAACCTTGATAACTTGATGAAGGCTACTAAGGAAGAAATCTTAGAAGTTAATACTATGGGAGATATTATTGCTGATAGTATAATCATGTATTTCTCTAATGAAGATGTTCAAAACTTGATTAATGAATTGAAATCAGTCAATGTTAATATGAATTTTGTTGGTAGTTCTAATTCAAGTGAAACAAATTCACATTTTACTGATAAAATAGTGGTTATAACTGGAACATTAATGAATTATAAACGTTCAGAATTGACCGAATTGTTAGAGAACTACGGTGCTAAGGTCACAGGATCGGTAACTAAGAAGACCGATATTTTGATTGCCGGTGAAAAAGCCGGAAGCAAATTGACCAAGGCTCAACAATTAGGGACGCAGATAATTGATGAAGCAACATTATCTGATTATTTAGATGATGCGAAGGAGTAGGAGAAAAGTTTTGAAAAAATTCGTAAAAGCTACAGCACTGTTACTGATGTGTTCGCTTCTTTTGACTGCTTGTGGTAATTTGCAAGATTCAAGTTTGTCATCTGGTAGTAGCGACAGTGGTAAGAGTACTGTTCAAACAGCCAGTTCATCTGACTCTAGTTCTTATGACGTCTTAATGAGTAATGGAAAATATAAAACTAGTTCGATTTCAGGAATTACTGCGGCTGATAATAATAATCAGTTCAATAGCCGTAGTTTTGAGAGTGGACTTTTGGATTTGTCTAAAAAAGAATTTTCCACAAATTCCTATGTTTTCCAGGAAGGCCAAGTTTTATCATCTTCCACCGTTACCGATTGGCTCGGTCGTAAGTCTAAGAGCAATTCAACCGGATTGAATCCAGCTTCAAATGGTTCGACTAGTCCAACTAAGAGAGCACCAATGTATTTCCAACAAATGCTTGAAGAAGACTATCTTCAAAAGCAAGATGGTAAATACAAGTTAGCTGGGATCTCGATCGGTATTGCAATGAATAAGATCGACTATTACCAAAAGAAACAATATGGAGCAACGTATAGCACGACGATCTCTAAAGAAGAACAAAAGGCCGAAGGTGAGCGTGTAGCTAAAGAAGTTGTTAAACGCCTGCGTAAGATGAATAAAGTCGGTAATGTTCCGATCGTTGTTGGTCTGTATTCAGTTGCCCCACAAGATACTTTGGTTGGTGGAACTTATTTCCAATACTCAGTAAGTAAGAGTGACGAATTAGGTAGTTGGAAGGATTTGAATTATAAGAATCAAATGTTGCCAACTGTTAATAATGACACACCAATAAATAGTGGTGACTCGGATGCCTTCTCTAACTTCAAAGATAATATTCAAGATTACTTCCCTAATATTTCCGGTGTAACTGCACAGGCACATTATGATGGGACAAGCTTGAAGTCAATGGATATTACCGTTAATACACAGTTCGATGGTTTAGCTCAAGTTTCAAGCTTTACCCAATTTGTTCAACAGAGTGCATCGAAGTATCTACCGTCCGATGCTGATCTAGATATTAATATTCAGACTGTAGATGAACAACAATCTGTCGTTACGAGAACGAATGGCAAGTTCTTCTCACACGTTTATAATGCAAATTAAAAGGAGAAATTTGATGATTTCAAAAGACGAAATTTTACATGTTGCTGAATTAGCAAATCTAAAATTAAAAGATGATGAAGTCGATAACTTTGTAAGTCAACTAGGTAAGATCGTTGATATGGAAAGTAATTTGGCTAGTGTTGATACTGATGGTGTAGAACCAACATATAACATGGGTGATACAAGTACTACCTTCCGTGAAGATAAGGGCATCCATACTCAAACTAGAGAGCAAATGTTTGAGAATGTTCCTGATTCTGAAAACAATTTGATCAAAGTACCAACAATTGTTGATAAGGAGGACGACGAATAGTGAATTACTTAAACGAAACTATCGATTCATTACACAAGAAGTTGTCTGATAAGGAACTAACTTCAAAAGAACTAACTGAAAAAACATTGAACGGGATGAAAGATAAAGAAAAAGATATTTCTGCTTTTATTACTGTTAATGATGATGCAACAAAAGATGCTGAAAAAGTTGACCAAGAGGGTATCAATGGTCCATTATCAGGTATTCCGATCGCAATCAAGGACAATATTGTAAGCAATGGCATCAAGACTACTGCTGCAAGTAAGATCCTCTACAACTTTATGCCAGTTTACAGTGCGACAGTTTTGGAAAAATTAGAAGCTGCTGGTGCTATCAACGTTGGTAAGACAAACATGGATGAATTTGCTATGGGTTCATCAACTGAGACATCTTTCTTTGGTGACACTCACAATCCTTGGGACTTCGATAAAGTTCCTGGTGGATCTTCTGGTGGTTCGGCCGCAGCCGTTGCTTCTGGTGAAGTTGTTGCTGCATTAGGTACTGATACTGGTGGTTCAATTCGTCAACCCGCTGCATTCAATGGTATTTTTGGAATCAAACCAACTTATGGTCGTGTATCTCGTTGGGGTGTTATCGCCTTTGCCTCAAGTCTTGATCAAGTTGGTGTAATGTCAAAACGTGTTGAAGATTCAGCTACTGTTCTTTCAACAATTGCTGGTCATGATGATCATGACAGTACTAGTTCGGAGAAGGAAGTTCCCGATTATCGTGCCAATTTGAATAAGGATATGACAGGTGTAAGAATCGCCGTTCCTAAGGAATTCTGGCATGAAGGTACTAATCCTGAAGTTATTAAGCAAATCAACGCTGCAATCGAAACTTACAAGAAGCTCGGTGCTACAGTTGACGAAGTCAGTCTTCCTGCATTGAAGCACGCGGTTGAAGTTTATTATGTACTTGCTTCCAGTGAAGCATCATCTAACTTACAAAGATACGATGGTGTTCGTTATGGATTCCGTGCTAAAGACGTTAAGAACATCAAAGACTTATTTGTAAATTCAAGATCCGAAGGATTCGGTAATGAAGTTAAGCGTCGTATCATGTTAGGTACATTTGCCCTATCTGCTGGTGCTTATGATGCTTACTTCAAGAAAGCTGCACAAGTTAGAACCTTGTTCATTGAAGAAATGGGCAAAGTTCTGGAAGATCATGATTTGATCATGGGACCTTCAACAACTACAACAGCCTTCAAGATCGGTGATAAGATTGACGATCCTCTAGCAATGTATATGAATGATATTTTGACTATCCCTGCTAACTTAGCTGGACTTCCAGCTGCATCTGTTCCTGCAGGTTTAGCCGATGGTATGCCAGTTGGTCTACAAATCATGGCAAAACCGTTTAATGAACAAGCAATCTTTAATGCTGCATACGCATTACAAGAAGAAAACAAATTCTATGAAAAAATACCAACTGCATTGAAGGGGGAAGACTAATGAATTTTGAAACAACTATTGGTCTAGAAGTTCACGTTGAATTAAAGACAAAGTCAAAAATGTTTAGTCCTTCACCAGTTGCCTATGGTGCTGAACCAAATATCAATACCAATGTTATTGATTTTGGTTTTCCAGGAACATTACCAACTGTTAATAAAGAAGGATATCGTCTAGGTGTTATGGTGGCACTAGCATTGAATGCACAAATTGAAAACCATACTCACTTTGATCGTAAAAACTATTTCTATCCAGATAATCCTAAGGCTTATCAATTAACACAAAGCGACAAGCCACTGGCTCACGATGGTTATATTGAAATCGAAGTTGATGGCAAGAAGAAAAAGATCGGTATCGCTGAACTTCACGTCGAAGAAGATGCTGGTAAGAATACCCACGGTAACAACGGATATTCATACGTTGATTTGAACCGTCAAGGTACACCACTTATCGAAATTGTTTCAAAGGCTGACATGCATTCTCCTGAAGAAGCATATCAATATCTAGAAAAACTTCGTCAAATCGTTCAATTTACTGGTGCTTCAGACGTTAAGATGGAAGAAGGTTCAATGCGTGTTGATACTAATATCTCTATCACACCAGTTGGATCAGATACTTATGGTACAAAGGTCGAATTAAAGAACCTTAACTCATTCAACTACGTCAGATTAGGTCTTGCCTATGAAGAGAAGCGTCAAGCTGCTATCTTAAAGAACGGCGGTAAGATCGAACAAGAAACAAGACGTTTTGATGAGAAGACTGGCGAAACTGCATTGATGCGTGTTAAGTCCGGTGCTGACGATTATCGTTACTTCCCAGAACCAGATCTTCCTGACTTTGAGATCAAGCCAGAATGGATCGATGAAATCAAAGCACAATTACCAGAACCAGCCGACAAACGTCGTGCTAGATATATCAATGAATTGGGAATTCCTGAATATGATGCAGGAGTTCTTACTGATACTAAGGAAATGTCAGACTTCTTTGATGAAGCTGTAAGTTATGGTGCTAATCCAAAACTTGTTTCTAACTGGTTGATGGGTGAAGTTAATGCCTTCTTGAACGAAAAGAAAGTTGGCTTATTAGATACTAAATTGACACCAGAACATTTATCAACGATGATTAAGTTGATTTCTGATGGAACTATTTCTTCTAAGATTGCTAAGAAAGTCTTCAAAGAAACCATCAGTAATGGAACAGAGCCAGAAGGATGGGTTAAAGATAAGGGTCTTGTTCAAGAATCAGATCCTGCTGTATTGAAGCCAATGATCATGGAGATCTTGGACAACAATCAACAATCAATTGATGACTTTAAGAATGGTAAAGATCGTGCCGTTGGTTTCTTAGTTGGACAAATTATGAAGCAAACACATGGACAAGCCAATCCTAAAGTTGTTAACAAAATCCTAATGGCCGAGCTAAATAGTCGTTAGTGAGGAGAAGTATATGCGAGCAAGGTTGATTTATAATCCTACATCAGGTCACGAAACACTGAGAAACAATGTGGGAGACATCTTAAATGTTTTAGAAAAAGCTGGCTATGAAGCCAGTGCCTTTCGTACGACTCCAACTAAGAATTCAGCTCAGACTGAAGCTAATCGTGTAGCAAAAGAAGGCTTCGATTTAGTAGTTGCTGCCGGTGGTGACGGAACTATCAATGAAGTAGTCAATGGTATTGCCGGTTTGGATAAACGACCAGAATTGGCCATTATTCCAGCAGGAACAACTAATGACTATGCCCGTGCCTTAAAAATACCTCGTGATGATGTAGTTGAGGCCGCAAAGGTTATTTTGAAGAAGCAAAAGTTACCAGTTGATATCGGAAAAGCTGGCGATAATTACTTTATCAATATTGCTGGTGGTGGCTCCATGACAGAGCTCACCTATGAAGTACCTTCAGCGTATAAGTCAATTCTTGGTTACTTGGCATACTTAGTTAAGGGTGCAGAAATGTTGCCTAGAATCAATCCGATCGACATGCATATCGAATACGATGATGGTGTATTCGATGGAAAGGCCACAATGTTCTTAATTGGTCTAACTAATTCAATCGGTGGAATGGAACAAATTGCTCCTAATTCAGTTATTGGTGATGGCACTTTCTCATTGATCATTGTCAAAGAAACTAATCTTCGAGATTTAGTTCATTTGATTGCCTTGGTCTTGAATGGTGGACGTCATGTTTATAATCCTAAGATCATCTATACTAAGACCAAGAAGTTGAGCGTTAAGGCTAATGATGATAATCGCATCATGGTCAACCTTGATGGAGAGTATGGTGGGGATGCTCCGATGGAATTCACCAACTTGCATGCACACCTCAATATTTACGCTAATGTAGACTCAATTCCTCTCAAGGCAATCGACACTTCATCGATGGATGAAAAGGATGCTGGAGAAAAGATCATTGAAGAAGAGAAGAAATTAGATTAGAATATAGAACTATGAATAAAAGGGAAGCTGAGAAATGAGTACCAGCTACCCTTTTTCTATGCAAAGGATGAAATATGGAAAAACCAAATATAAAAAAGAACGACAAGTTAGAATTAACGATTGAAGATTTATCATACGAAGGTAAGGGTGTTGCTAAAGTTGATGACTTTACATTATTTGTAGACAACGCTCTGCCTGGCGAAGTAGTTAATGCAGTGATCTTAAAGGTTGGTAAGAGTTATGGCTTCGCCAAAGCTCTAGATATCATCAAGAAGTCGCCATATCGTGTTGAAGACATTGATAATGTCTATGTCAGAACCGGAATTGCTCCCTTAAGTCACTTGAAATACTCAGAACAATTGAAATTCAAACAAAAACAAATTCAAATTGATTTTCAAAAAGCGGGCTTGGATATTGACGTAAATGAAACTCTTGGTATGGATGATCCATTCCATTATCGTAATAAGGCCCAGGTACCTGTACGCCAAATCAATGGCAAGTTAACTTCAGGTTTCTATCGCAGACATTCACATGAATTGATTCCAATGGAAGATTACTTGATTCAAGATCCTAAGATCGATGCTGAAATCAAGCGTGTTCGTGATATCTTACGTAAGTATAATGTCCGTGGCTTCGATGAAGCTAAGAACAAAGGCCAAATTCGAACAATTATGGTTCGCCGTGCTTATTACACTGGTGAAATGATGGTAGTGCTAGTATCACGTGTTCGTGATATTTCACATTACAAGGCTATTTCAGAGGAAATTATGGCTAACGAAGAAGTTAAGTCACTTTATCTAAATATCAATTCCAAGGTAACGAATGTCATTTTGGGTAAGGAAATGATGTTACTAGCAGGTAGTCCTTATATTGATGATGAGATTTTGGGACATACTTACAGAATTTCACCACGTTCTTTCTACCAAGTTAATCCTACACAGACACAACGTTTGTACAAACTAGCTGTTGATAAAGCTGAGTTAACAGGCAAAGAGAATGTTGTCGATGCTTATTCAGGTATTGGTACGATCGGATTATCATTGGCTGACAAGGCTAAGCACGTTACTGGTATCGAAATGGTCGAGGATGCTGTTAATGATGCTAAGCAAAACGCCGAGATCAATGGAATCGAAAATGCGGACTTCATTGTTGGTAAGACTGAAGCAGTTTTGAATGACTGGGCCAAGGACAAGAAGAAGGTTGATGTATTGATGGTCGATCCTCCTCGCAAGGGATTGGCTAATTCATTGATTGAGTCGATCAATAACATCAAACCGAAGAGTATCGTCTATATCAGTTGTAACCCAGCAACATTAGCTCGAGACTTGAAGTTATTGAGTGATACATACGAAATTGGTGACGCAACACCAGTTGATATGTTCCCAATGACAAATCATATAGAATCTGTAACAAAATTAACTAGAAAATGATCAAAAGTGAGATTAAGGCTATTTAGCCTTGACCTCACTATTTTTTTACTTCAAAATATAGTTAGAAAGTAATTCTGAGGGGGATTATCTTGGGACGTATATTTGTTGCAGTTGCAATGTTAGTTATTGCATTCTGGAGATTATTTGCTTCAATTGGATACTTTACTATACCTAATGAGAGCGTATCCAAAAAAATATTTATATTTGATTTATTAGCATCTTGGTATGGTTTTGTCGGCGGATCAATGTTCGTCGGCGCCATTTTGATGCTTTTAGAAGTCTTTTAACTTACAAATTTATGTAAGCGCTTTAGCTAAAGCCTGTGGTTGGGATGCTGCTTCCAGTCAGCAGTAATTCCATCTGTGGGCGGGACCGATCTGAGCCAAAAGGTGGTCTCAGATCTCGCTTTCTTGCTTTGCAAAAACCGCAAATCAATCAAGACGTCCAGTGATGTAAATGAGGAGAACCACCGCATTAACACCACTTTCGCCACGGATTCCATTACTGCTGACTGTAAGCTGAATAATCAGTTGTATAAAAAAATAGAGTATCACTAAAAAAATCGTGATGCTCTATTCTGGCTTTTATTCATTAAATTACTTTAGTCAAGTAGGTTAAATATCGAAAGTAATAAAAATTAGCAGGAGATGGCCAACAATGGAATCCGCCGTGATAGTTTACTTAGCGATTTATCGCTTAGTAAACTGGACGACTTGGAAGACTACAGGCTTCCAAGCGAGTCTTAAGACGAAGACTTAAGAAGGTCCCAAGGCAGATGGAATTGTTGGCCATCTCCTGCGGCAATAGAAAGAAAAAATTTATTTTTGCAAAGCTATCAAAGTTATCATCAAATGATGATGGCTTATTTGGGTATCAGTAAACAGATCATTGGAAGAATCAGTGATATTTTTTATGTTGGCTAAGCCGTAACCTTGATGATTCTTCTTAGTCGAATAACCACTTTTGAAAATCTGATTGATATCAATATTACCATCGATAGCATTATCGACTGTGATCTCAAGTGTGTCCGCTGATTTGATAAATGCACAGGTAATTACTTTGTTTTCTATATTTTGTACATACTCAATGGAGTTATCTAATAAAATCCCAATGATGCGAATGATCGAAAGATCATTCTTTTTTATTTCATAATCCTGATCAGTTAGCTCAAAGTTCAGTTTGATTCCTTTTGACTTTGCCATGAAATATTTTTGGGTTAGTAAACTCTGAATAGGTTTGCTTTTTATAGCTTGCAGCTCCACTAAACTGTGTGTTTGCATGTTTTCAAAACTATTTTGCTGATGCATCAATTCATGATAATATCGTTTTATTTCTTCAGAACTTTGATCGTCCACGACTTGTCCAAGTGAGAGCATAATATTTTGAAAATCATGCTTGAACTTGCGAAGATCCTCATTTTGTTGCTGTGAACTGATTAGATAATCGTCCATTTGCTTGAAACGCAAAGTGGCTTCGCTGGCTTCCTTTCGCATAGTGAATGATTGGATAAAAATAATAGTTTGCCAGTAGGTAGAAATAGTTAAAATTGTAAATATCAATAATATTCCCATCTGTGTTAGGGGACTGACTTGTTCAATATCACTGATGACTAGGATGACCATGAAGGCTAACAGTAGTGCGAAGAGCATTACAAACACTCGCTTACCTAATTTATAGCGGATGATATTATTGCGAACTTGTTGAATCTTTAATTCATAGTGATAGATGATCGAGACACAGATACAGAGCAAAACAAAGTTTATCAGTAGTGTGATTGGGGCAAAGATGTTCTGATATTCCTTCATTGCTGCCGTAGTCCAACGGTTACTCATGAAGTAAATAATAAAACTCGCCAAAAAGGTACTTAAACTAAAAAGGGTCAACTGAATATTAGCTGCTAATATGATAGAAATACCATTATTATAATTTATTCTGTGTGGATGGCTGCGGAGAATATGGACTCCTAATAAGGCCAGAACGAAGAAGAGAATGAAGGAATTGTTTGTGTATAGACCCAATACCCCAAAGGCAGTCGATAAAACCAAATCATTGATCCAGTAATAATATTTGAATTCATGCATGAAAAAATGAACTAATTGCAGTGTGGCGAATAGGATAAAAATATTTCCTAATGGACTAAGATTGGTTTTAATATATATCATGACAGGTGTTTTGCCTCCTTTCGAGTCTATATTTTAATGAGCATTGATAACTAAATAATTGTAGAGATATTTTGTTGGAATGACAAGATATTAATAATTACTTTTATTTTCTTACGTTTATATGCGCTTTTTTTACGTTTATAATTTTTTTGTTCAGATAAAAATTATTATGAAATAATAATATTATTACGTATAAAAAAGGATATGAGAATTGGGGTATTTTATCATGAATAAAAATATTCATTTTGGTGGAAGCCTACAATTGGGAGATAATTTGAGGATTCTTCGTAAAGAGCGTAATCTTTCTGAGCGTGAAGTTTCTAATCTACTTCATGTGGATATAACTACTATTTCAAAGTATGAGCATAATACTAGAACACCTGATATATACACGATGATTAAGTTCGCTGATGTCTACAATGTAAGTTTAGATACATTAGTAGGGCGAGAAGACAGAGAATACGAGGAAAGAGAATCTGAAGCCTAGATTTTCTTAAGAACCTGATTGAGGATCAATTAAAATATTAAAACAGGACTCACTTATTGTGGGGTCCTGTTTTTTGTTTTTTGACATTTCTGTCTTCAAATTTTTCTAATAGTTCGCGACCTTTTCGAAATGAAACTTTACAAGTAGAGTTATCGATAAAAGTTAAAATACGACTGTGACTGTCATAAGTGACAGCATTCTCGAGGTTGACGAGATAGCTGCGATCGCATCTGAAGAGGTTTTGATAAACTGATTCAATAGAACTGAGCGATCCTGAGAAGGAACTGCGTTGATTTTTGGTTATTAGAGTTACTTGCCCTGGAGCAGTGGTTTCGGTGAAGAGCATAATAACATCGTTCATTAGTACGTTGAAGAAACGACTGCCGATGCGATAGTTGAATAGGTTCTGTGAATGATGAGCAAAATTGTCATAGTAATTTTGAGCCAGTGCAATATCGTTGTTGATACTCTTTTTGATAGAATCGATACCTTTGTTTTTCAAAATAAAGTCTAGTGGGGCGATACGTCGTTCGAGTGTAACTAATGACAGTTCATCATGGGTCGTTATAAATACTATTTGAGCCAAAGGAACTTCTTTTTTGATTCTCTCAGCAGCTTCTAGTCCAGCGGTATTGTTATCTCCGATTTCCATATCTAAGAAAAAGATTCCCTTTTCGGGGGCAACACAGGAGCTGAACAATTCTTCAGTTGTAGCGGTGGCCAGTACTAATTTCATATGAGCATCATTGATCATTATGCTGTTATTTATAAATTCAATGTAATTTTTACGTTGGACATCATCGTCTTCCAACAAATAGATCGGTAACATTCTGGCACCCTCCTACATTATTAAGATAATTGTATTGAAGCATTGCTGTAAAAACAAGTTGTGAGAAAATGGGTAAAAATAAAAAATCGTTTATTTTAATAAAAATAACGATTTTTTGTTAGAGATCAGGATTTATTTAGTGGGACCACCGTTCTTTTTATTGATTCCACCGTTAGGATTATTCAACTTATTACCAATAATATATTGGTGGAAGATGGAAATAAATTGATTATTAGCAATCATATCTGAATGCTGAGCCTTACTACCTGTAAGGGTTATGAGGGTATAGTGTTGGATATTGCCTTCATAGATATACTTACCAGCATCAACACTCCCAATCGGTACGATACCATCATCAGTATACAATTGTGTACCCGCAATGGAGTAATAAGTCAAGTCACTTGGCAATTTGTCCTTATCTTTGATGAAATCGTTTAACATCTGTGTGCGGTTGGAACTATTTTTTTCTTCAAAGTTATAAGGTGTCCCTACTGTCAACATAGAATCGATGTTGATGGAGTTATCATCGAAGTAATGTTCTAAGAAATAAGTCCAGATCAAACCACCATTTGAATGTCCGAAGGCGTCAAAGCTGCTGAAGCGATATCGGTTTTTCAATTGATCAAAGGCGATATTGAACCACTTAGCTTGTTTCTTGATATTGTCGTAGCCGTCCTTGTTGTTAATGAATCCGACAACAATAAAGGGACGTTCGTCGTTGGCTCTGATAGTGCCTTTGTAAGTGATCTTGCCGTTGGTATTGACGGTAAGTTTCAACAAGCTGTGTTTTTCGCCGTATTGATTGTTGATAGTTTTGACTAAATCATCGAATCTATCAGCAGAAGCGCTACTACCAGGAATCATAATTATTGGTGACATTGGTGAGTTATAACGACCAGCTAAGGTAGAAACATTTTTCTTCGTCCAAATGTATGATGGTATACCTAGTATCACGAGGATAGAAGCTAGAATTATTAAATACTTAAAAGATTTGTTTGATTTATTTTTGAAGGTTCTCATCGTTTGATATACCTCCTTCGTCAATTGCTAGGTTATCGATCGTCTTGAGTTTTTCAGCAATCCTTACAAAAGGAATATAAATATAAACTGAAACAATCAAACTTATTATTGAGAATATCAAGGCTTGCCAGCTGCCATCTGTGCCAATAAACGCCGATAGGAGACCGGGAGTTCCAATTGGTATCGGATATACGCTCGGCGGCATTAAATGCAACAGTAGGGCAATTGAAGCCATCAGCATGCATATTAGTGGTGCTAAGATGAAGGGAATAATAAAGATAATATTGAAGAGAACGGGGATTCCTGACATTACACTGCTACCGAGATTGAAGATACTAGGAACCATCGTCCATCTAGCGACAGTTTGAAAGTCAGGATCCTTAGATACGATGAAGATGGCAATGATCAAAGCAAGCACTGAACCAGTACCACCTAATGTGGCAAATGCATGGTACAGAGTGTTGCTTGTAAAGAGGTTAGGAGCCCCCCAAGCTGTATGGTGATTTAGAGCGTAGTTCAAGTTCTCTAGAACAGTAGGATCCGACTTTTCCACTTCGATCGGTGAATAAATACCCGACCATCCCAAGAATGAAGCAACAATTGTATAGATCGAAAAACCCAACACACTTAATAATTGGATAAAGGGATTGGAACTATGATAGTTGGTTGCCAGTGAGTAGACGATGCTGTTTGGCAGATCTGAATAGTAAGTGATGTTGACCAAAAAACTAAAGATAACCGAAAGAATCAAAATGATCGAAATCGGTTTGAGTGAAATAAAAGTCCGCTCGAGAATGTTGCTAGATAGATGCTTTGCTAAATGATCTGGTGTGGGATGACTAGTTACTTTGAAGATCCACCCGATAAACATCCCTAACAAAATAGCGAATAGCAAGCCACGCATTCCCAGTACTTCGCCATGGAAGGACAATGGCTGAACCTTAGAATACGTAAAAGTGATGATCAAGAGTGAACTAATGCTAGTTAGTCCAGCAAGTTGATCATCACGATTGAAGTGTTTGGCAGTATACTTAGCTGCACCGAATGTAGCCATAACTGCGACCCATCCTAGGGTCAGACTATATAACGCTGTCGCAATATCGTTGACATGATTAAAAATAAAGTCATTATTTAGCTTAGGGATAATAGCGGTTAAGAAGCTATCTTTACCTAAAATGGTAATTTGAATTATTTTTATGAAACTTCCGAATAGAACAAAGGGAAAAATCATTAAGACAGTTCGTTGAATTATACGGTAAAATAATAATTTTTGTAATTTTAAAGTTAATTGAGCTAATTTTTGTTCAAATTTATTTTTAAATAAATTTTCCATATTCAACACCTGCGACATTTAGGGGTTTATAAATTCATTTAGATTATAACGTTAAAAAAAAACAAGCTGCCATTATAGCGACTTGTTTTTTTTGTTAAATTGATGAATATAATATAGCGGCAAACCTAATAGGGTGATTGCGATACCAGTAAAGGCAAGTGTCGGCTGTCTAAGTAGAGTGGAAATAATAATATATCCACCACCGAGTAGGGCGATTATTGGAGGGATAGGATAGAAGTTTATCTTATAGGGACGTTTCAAATCTGGCTCTGTACGGCGCAAAATGAAGACTCCGATGAACATCATCATTGAAAAGATCCACATTACAAAGACCAACATATCAGTAAGAAAGTCAAAACTACCCATGAAGATCATTATTATGGCAATGACAGTTTGTACAATACCAGCATTTAATGGGACACGACTATTGGTCGTCAGTTTAGCGAAGAACTTGCTGAAGACAATATCGTCATCAGCACCAAGTACATAACTAACACGGGGACCAGTCATAGTGTAGCCATTAACGGCACCGAAGACGGAGATCAGAATTCCAATCGTGACGATCTTGCCGCCGATATTGCCAAAGATTCTGATGGCAGCTTCTGATGCAGCGTTTTGATTACCGGGTATCAGGTGGAAAGGCAATTCCTTGATAAAAATAAAACTAATAGAGACGTAGATCACTGTGATCAAGAATAGTCCTAAGATAATCGAACGTGATAGATCTTTTTCGGGCTTTTTCATTTCACCAGCTAAATTACCGACATTCATCCAGCCGTCAAAGGCAAACATTGTTGCTAATAATCCGCCACCCATCGAAGACCAGAAGTCAGGATGGGTTCCAGAAGTAATAGGAAATAGTGAAATGTTATTGCTTGATTTAGTGAATAAACCGACCGCAACTATCAAAACGATGGGGATCAGTTTGGCGATCAAAGAGATCGATTGGATCGATCCTCCAACTTTGGCTCCCAATAAATTAACCGCAAATAAAAAGACAGCTAGGGCGATCGCAATTGGAATTTGCCAGTTGGCCGGTAGATTGCACAAGTTGATCACTTGCGTCGCAAAGATTATCGACAACGCAGAGATACCAGCGGGATAATAAATGACTGATTGTGCCCAGGCAAGCAAAAAAGCCGGAACCTTGCCGTAGATGTATTCGATGTACTTGTAGATGCCTCCAGCAACTGGTAATGCGGCCGCTAGTTCCGCCACTGTCAGTCCAGCATTGATAGTAATGAAGCCCGCCAGTAACCAGACGAAGATGGTCAAGCTAGGTGATCCAGTCGCTGCCGTGACACTTGAGATCTTGAAGAATACTCCGCCACCGATTACCAGTCCCATGACTGTGGATAGAGCAGAAAAGAATCCAAGATCGCGTTTCAAACTGAACTTATCTATTTCCTTATCCATGATTTTCAACCCCTAAGTGAAAGTGTAAAATATTATAATACACCTTATAGGTAAGGACTGTAACGTTTTTAGTGGTAATTAACTCTAGATATAAGTAAAATCAATATAGAGGTGATTTTATGATAAATTTAGCAATAATCGGAACTAGTTGGATTACTAAGCAATTCATTGAAGCTGCGGAGGAAACAGAGTCATTCAAACTAACTCGAGTTTATTCGAGAACAGAAGAGAAAGCTCAAGCATTTGTTGACGGTTTGAGTATTTTGGATGGTTCAAATGTTAAAATCAGCACTGATTTAGAAAAGTTTTTTGCGAGTGAAGATTTTGATACAGTTTATATTGCATCACCAAATGCTTTGCATTTTAAACAAGCTCAGTTGGCAATTGAGAATGGGAAGAATGTAATTGTTGAGAAACCAAGTACTTCAATAATTCGTGAATATACGATTTTGGATACATTAGCACATGAAAAGGGCGTATACTTCTTCGAAGCTGCTCGTCATATTCATGAACCGATCTTTAAGAAGATCCAAGCTTATGTTGACGATAATCGTGAACAATTATCTGGTGCCACCTTGTCATATATGAAATATTCAAGTAAAATGGATAGTTTCTTAGCCGGGAAGAATCCTAATATCTTTAATCCGAAGTTTTCTGGCGGAGCACTATATGACTTAGGTGTCTACGCCGTTTATGATGCCATTGTATTATTCGGTGCACCGAACAAAGTTGACTATGAACCAGAGATCCTTAGCTCAGGTATCGATGGATCAGGCAGCTTAACGTTGAAGTATGATAAGTTTGACGTCAATATTATTGTCGGTAAGACTAAGAATTCATACATGCCATCTGAAATCTACTTTGGCAAGAAGACGTTATTGATGGATAGTGCTGGTGATATTACTAGACTTACAGAAGCCAGTGCTGATAAGAAGTTATCAGAGATCCCAACAACTAAGAGCGACAATCCAATGGATTCAGAAGCCGTTGAGTTTGCCAGAATTATGAATGAAAATGATACAGCAACTTATGATAAGTTACGTAGTTACGCACGAAAAGTAAATCGTGTACTAGAACAAGCCAGAACCAGCGCTGGACTTGTATTTGAAGCAGATAAGGAAAAATAAAGTGGAAATACCAAAATTATATCAAGATTATTTTAAAGAGAATAAATTTGAGTCATTAACGAAGATCCAAGAATCAGTCTATTTGCCATTTAAAGAAGGCAAAGGATTAGTTGCCATGGCACCGACTGGATCTGGTAAGACATTGGCGTTTGCGATGCCGATGCTCGAAACATTAGTTCCTGGGGATGGATTACAAGTATTGATCTTAGAACCATCGCAAGAACTAGCGATTCAAGTTAGGACTGTTATCCAGCCATTAGCCAAATTAGTGGGGTGCAGTGTTCAATCAGTAACTGGTGGGGCTAATCCTCAAAGACAACTCAAGAAGTTAAAAGAAAAACCAGAGATTTTAGTCGCAACTTTAGGACGTCTTAAGGAATTGACTGAGATGCGCAAAGTTAAGCTAGGCAACATTCAAACTGTTATCGTTGATGAGGCCGATGAAATGTTGAACGAATCAAAATTAGAATCAGTTCGTGAAACAATCGACCAAATGCCAGCTGATGTTCAAATGACATTCTTCTCTGCCACTGGTAATGAGATCTTCAAGGAGATGCATAAGTGGTTCGGTCAAGACTTCTTAATGATCGACCAAAGAGATGACAGTTCATATACTGCTGGAATCAAGCATTACTTCATCAATGCGGCAACGGACAATACTAAGGATGCACTGATTAGAGAATTAGCTCACAATAAGAAGTTCAAGGGAATAGTCTTCTTTAACAATTCTCGTTCTTTGCACAAGATCATTAGTGACTTGCATTACAACAAGACCAACTTCGTTGCCTTAGATAGCAAGATGTCATCACAACAACGTAAGTCAGCCTTACAATTATTCTCTAGTAAAAAGGTCAACTTGATGTTAACGACTGATGTCGCCGCCCGTGGGATGGATATTGATGACATTACAACAGTTATTAATTATATGGTTCCCCGTGATAACAGCGAGTATGTTCACCGTGGCGGTCGTACCGGAAGAATGGGTAAAGCTGGAAACGTTCTGACTTTTGGTAATAGTCACGATTTCCGTAACTTACAAGACTTCACCGATGTTGAAGTTAAAAAAGTCTTTTTGAATCGTGATGGAACTTTCTCAGATAAGGAAACTTATCGTAAAGAAAAACGCCATGCACAAAAAACACAGTCAAAATCTAAACCGAAGAAACGTCTGCGTGATCAAAAGAATAAAGGAAAACGCCGCACTCCTAAGTCAGATAAGTAATTGTGAATTAGCTTGAAATATAAATAATTTGGTGGCACTATTATTAGTGGCACCACAATGGTCCCTTGGCCCAGTTGGATAGAGCAACTGCCTCCTAAGCAGTAGGTCCCCGGTTCGATTCCGGGAGGGATCATTTGTACCATATTCAGGGTTTATCCTGAAAAAGTTTGTGAAACGCCGTATCCCTTGGTATACAAGGGATACGGCGTTTTTGATATGCTTAAAAAGTGATATGAATAGCCTAAAATTATGGCACATTTGATGGCACATTTTTATTTTGGCACATCAGAATGGCACTAAATTTTGAATGAAAATAGCTGTTTTTAGTCGGAGAAAAAATAAAAAATTATAGTGGTAATGGTGTTGAAAAAGTGAATCTTTCGTTCATATAGCATAAGATATATTTTTAAATTCACACACTTTGCGAAAATCAAAATCGAACCTTAAAACCGAACCTCAAAATAATAATTTTAGAAGTTCTTACAATAATTTCTTTGCTTTTTAAAACACTACAATCCTAAAATTTGCTTCTTTTTAGCATCAAATTCTTCTTGGGTGATAGTTCCGTTATCAAGAAGTTTTTTGAGTTTGTCCAATTCTTCAAGTGAAGAATCATTAGTAGGTCTAGCAGTAGGATTATTGAAACGTTGATTAGGTTGGATATAACCCTCAGATACTAATGTGTGGTAATCACCTTCATCTGATGGTTGGAATCCTTTTTCAATCAAATCTTTCACATAGAACTTGTTGTAGAAGAAGGCAAAGATGAAGTTAAAAAGTAATGATCCGCCACCCCAAGTGAAGACGCCTAAACCAACGTCGACTAGTAACATAATTAGCAGCCATTTCCAATCGCCTCGGAAAACTGCGGGCCAGAAGCCGAAGAAGAATTCGGTCCATGAAAAGCCGACTTTGACGTCTTTGACCTCATTGGTATTTTTGTTGACTAAGTTTGCATGCATTAATAAATCCCCCATGACGATACTTATATTTAATAGGTTTCAATTATACCGTATATATTTTAATATTCGAAATTTTTTAAGAACTCTTCCATATCGGTCCAATTATATTTGTTTCTCTTAAGATGGCCGAATAATAGAGCAACCCAAGTTATCAACGATAATGCAGCACTGAAAATTGTCAAATTAGTGGTTTTATAAGTCGTTCTCAATTTGAGGAGGCTTATTTTTTTGGTTATTTTGGTTTTGACAGTACCATTTTTGCTGGTAGAAATTTTAGCCTTCTTATTATTGATAGTCAACTCGGTATTTTTGTACCGAATGATCGGCAATTCGATCACGGTGTTCTTAGATATTCCCGCCAATTTGAAGACAATTGATTCACCCTGAGTTTTTGGATGGAAGGTAACTTGTTTATGATCGATCTTACCCACGTGCCAAATCGTTGAGTTAATGAACTTACCAGCGGCGGCAGGAGAGTATTGTTCATAATAATCTTCGTAAAATTTTTTGTGCTTGATCTGCTTACTAGTGATAACGTGCTTTTCATTAGAAATAAACGGCTGCCTTTGCGCATTATTAGCTGATAAGATCCAAAGTCCGCAGAGCCCCGCTGCCAATAAGATTACTATTGGAAGTTTGAACTTAACTAAGTTGAGTTCATCAATTGCCATTAATGTCAGTTTTGTGGCGATGACCGCCGCCAATAGTGTAGCAATCATCAAAAATCTAAATGGGAATTGGATAACTTTGAGTGGTGTCCCTTGGAAAAATTGCCATGGAAAAACGTCAGTCGTCATAAAGAATGCTAGGAAGGCTAGGACGTAGATTTTTTTATAAAGGGATGAGAACTTGTAGAAAAAGATCAATCCCAGAGTCAGTGCAATTAGCAAGACGACCCCAACATTATAAGTGTTGCCGTCGATACTCTGCGCACTGTTATTGAGAAGGCTTGCTTGAAGCATTTTTTCGAGAACTTTTCCTTTAAGTGTATATGGAGAAGGCTGATCGTAAGGCTGAAAACTGATTTCATTCAAAAAAGGAATTAGAAAAATGGCACTGGCACAGATGGTTGTGAATATTGCCTTTATCAGGGCTTTGGTCCTAGACCAATAACGATTGGATTTGATGATATAGAGTACCAAGATCAGTATGAAGAAGAATGAAACAATAATGGTTGATAGTATGTGACTCAACAGAAGTCCCGACATGCCGATCGCCAAGATATACCACTTGTGATAATCTCTGAAAAAAACTTCGTAAAATCCTAAGAAACAGAGTGGTAGGAAGATTGTGGCAATGAATTCGGCAATATCTGACCTTGGCAATACTTCTATTAATAAGTATGTGGATAAATTATAAAATAACGAAAAGATAATACCACTCCAAAATGAATTGGAAAATCTAGTCATTACGAAGTGACTGATACAAAAAGAAATGAAAAAATAAATACCAATTCCAGTGTAAAAGGCTGTTACTGGATCATTAAATAAAGAAAACAGCAGGGCAAGTGGTGCGAGAGTTACCCACGGATAGAAGAGATTGATCCCATAGCCGATTTGTTGAAAATTTGAATTGGAAATACTTGGCAGCAGATTGCCATGCTGGAATGAATAATTCAAAGTAACTAATCTTCCTATGTGAAATGAAGCGTCATCTCCAGCCCAGACGATACCTTTGGAATTTAATGTCAATGCCATAGTAGTTGCAAGGACAGCGTAAATCAAAATTAGGCTGAATAATTTAAGTGACCATTTAATATGAACAGAAATATGCATGATCTCCCTCCTGAAGGTATTATATCGAAGCTACTTTGTGATTTAAAATAAATCATCAAATAATATAATTATACCTTGCAGAGAGTTACTGACTAAAATCAATACGGGATGTATATGACTAAAAAAGTCATCATTATTACAGAAACGTGATTCCAATAGTCTTTTTATATATCTTTTTATGAATATCATTTTATATAAAAAAATATATTCTTTAATGACATCTTTTGGATATAACTATTTGAGATAATGACTATAAGATAATTTATCAGTTAATAAACAAGGAGAGCTTATCATGAAACAACATCGAGTAAAGAAGATGCTGCTAGGATGGTCTTGTCTTATTTTATTTATGTCAGCTTTATTTTTGATAACTAACAAAAAGATTACTAATGAGGCTTTGGCTGATGAAGAGGTTGTAGTCAAACCGATGGAAAAACCTAATCGAGATGTCGTGAAGTTCTTAGGGATTTGGCTGACTAACGGTTATTCATTGCAGCCTGAAAGTGATTATTATACACAGGTCGGGCAAACAGTCATAATCAGAACCAGTGCCGGTAGATCGGTCTGGTCGGTTCTAACCGGGTTATTAGATAGTCCGCATTATCGTTGGTACAAGACCACTGATGCTGGTGAGACTTGGTCAGCAGTTTCCGAGACAGATGGTGGCTATCGTATGAATTTTCCCGTTACACCAAAAGAAACCGGCACGACTTGGTATCAATTGGATACGCAATACTGGAATTATGCGACAGGTTGGCTGTTGAAAACTCACATTTATTCACAAGTAACGGCGGTACATGCTAAAGATCCAGTTAACGCTGAATCGTTGAAGATCACGACTGATGATAATTATTTATATAATCTTGGAGATAATATTTTAGCGAATAATAATACTTATGTTCATGCATATCCAACTCCATCTGACGCTAACGGTCCCGTCACTTATTCGGTTGATAAGCCGGAGATTGCTGATTTTGCAGATGACTCTGAAAATGGTGGTAAAACAACTCAGCTGATTGCTAAGAATGGAGCTGTTGGGACTGTGACGATTACCGGAACACTGACAAATCCTAACGGCAGCAAGGTTCATGATACAACGACTGTCAGAGTAGGCGGTGGTTTGGATGATCAAACTGTTGATATTGGAGATACGGCGACTTATACGATGCATGGTGATACTGTCGGGGATGATGATTCTGAGAACAAAGGAAAAATTACGATCGAGTGGTTCAAATATGACAAAAACGGTAAAAAAACTTCTGTTGCCAAAAGTACCAGTTCGAACTACAAAGATTACATCTCCTACACAACACCAGCTACGACGATGGACGATGATGGGACTAAGTATGAAGCTAAGATAACCTTTAAGTACGGTTCTTTGAATTTGCAGAGCAAGACGATGACGACTAATCAAGCCAATTTAACCGTAATCAATAAACCTGATATTACGGTGGATAACTCAGTGATAAATACTACTTATACCGGTGAAGGCGATGATAGCCATCATCTGAATGATGTCAGCAATGATGATTTGATAACTTACAAAGCAGATTTGATCGAGAATAGCGACCGAGGTGTCTTAAAAGACGGTTATTATGTTATTCCGATGCACCAAGATACAAAAATTTTGAGTGTGAAACTAGATGATACGGAGTTAGATTCCAGCAAGTATTCGGTCATTAATAATTCCGAAAACAAAACTGACGACCTGGTCATTAGTGGAATCGATTTTGATGGTGTCGATGTTAAAAAACATTCTATCGAAGTGGAAACGAAAGTTGTCGGTATCACTGGTTCTGAATCGTTATCATATACACCATATTTGTATGGTAACTCCAACACAAATGAAGTCTACATGTCTAAGGGGATCGAAGAACAGATCAACTATACTCTAGATGGCTTCAGTGTTTCAGCGAATAATCTGAATTATGGCAAGATCAATCCCTTAGATACTAATAGCTTGCAGTATCGAGAAGACCAGCACAACTTGCCTCAGGGCAACGTCGTTGAAATAAATGATCGACGTCGTGATAAACGAGCCAAAAAAGCTTATGTTACTCAGGAAACACCATTTCAAAGTGAATCCGGTGACCAATTGGCTTCAAGTATGAGATATTATGAGAATGGTAAGTATGTCAGTGTTTTGAATAATAAAACCTTCCTAAAAGAAACTCAGAATGGTGAGTCGTTCGATTCCATTGGCTGGAATAAAAAAGATGGACTGTTACTCTATCTTGATGATGCTTTTTTGAAAACAGGTGTTTATAGTTCAACACTTACGTGGGTGTTTGAGGATACCGTGTGAATATTTAAGATCGCAGAGATGCGGTCTTTTTATTTTCTATTGAAAAATTTTATATGTATGTGTTCGATTACGGTGCACCAATTGGCTTCAAGATTGCAGTCAGGCATCCTGATTGGATTCAAGGAATTATCAGCCAAAATGGCAATGTCTATCAAGCAGGCTTGGGCTCCAAATGGGCCACTCGTCAAGATTTCTGGGATAATCCGACTGAAGAGAAGCGTAATTCTTACAGAAGTGCATTTGAACCGAAGACGATCATCGGTCAATATAAGTTTGGGACCCGTCCGAAGGCTGTTTCTCCAGATGGGTATATGCTGGATATTGCCTATACTCACGGTGAAGGCTATGCCCAAAGACAATTAGATTTGATCTATGATTACCAAAATAATATTAAGGACTATCCTAATTTCCAAAAATACTTACGTGACAATCAACCGAAGCTGTTAGCTGTTTGGGGTAAGAATGACCCGTCATTCATCTATCCTGGTGCTGAAGCATTCAAACAAGATGATGAGAATGTTGAAGTTGACCTTGTAGACAGTGGTCACTTTGCTTTGGAGACACACGCTGAGGTAATCGCTCAATTAATTAAGGACTTTTTCTAGTATAATAATTTTAATGGATACTTACAGAGAGGAAGTTCAACTATGAATACTATTAATGTGTCGCAAACCTTATCTATCAGTAATCATCGTGTGTTTTCATCAGATCTGAATGAACATGATACTGTCTTTGGTGGAAAAATCTTAGCCACAATCGATGATAATTCTTCAATACCAGCATCGCGTGTCGCCAGAATTGAAACGGTAACTGCTTCAGTTGATCAAGTTAATTTTATTTTGCCATTCAAATTGCAAGACTCCATGTGCACGGAATCCTACGTATCAGGTGTAGGTACGCGCTCGATTGAAGTTTTTACGAAGATAATCGGCGAACATCTTAAGACTGGTGAACGTTTCTTAGGTTTGACTTGTTTTTCATCCTTTGTAGTTGTTGAGCGGGGAATCGAATTGCCACAAATCATTCCGGATACTGAAGAGTATAAGTTTGTCTGTCAGGGTTATGAACAACGGCAAGCGGAGCGGATGAAAAAACTCAAGCAACAACGTGATTTTAATAATAATATTAGTTTGAAGTTTCCTTGGAATAAGTAAAAGTGTTGATGTCTTGAGAAGGACGTTAACGCTTTTTTACTATAACAGTTGGTCATAGATATGTAGATCTAATATATGATTGTTTGATGAATAATCCTTAATTGGTGCACAATGTGTGTCAAAATGATACTATTACGTAAATAGATTAATATTTGACAGGGGTGATATTAATGCAACGCGTAAATAAAAATAATGATAAGGATAAAAGAATCAGTATTAGAGTGGATCCGGAATTAAAAGAGGAATCTCAAGAATTATTTAAATCAATGGGAATGGATCTATCTACGGCAATTACGATATTTTTAAAACAATCACTAACAGACAATGCATTGCCATTTAAACCTCGAGCAGATAATTTTGAGAATATTAAAGCTAAGAAGGAAGTAGAAGATGGTAATTTAAAAAAATTTAATACCATTGAAGCTTTGTGGAATGATTTAAATGATTAGCATAGAACGTACATCAATATTCAAAAAGGATTATAAAAGGTTAAAAAAGAAGCATTATGATATGGACAAATTAAAAGAAGTTATTGTTCATCTAATCAATGAAGACACAGAGTTTCTAAGAACCAAGTTTCAAGATCATTCTTTAAATGGAAATTGGCAAGGATACAGAGAACTTCACGTTCAAAATGATTGGCTTTTAATATACAAAATAAAAAAAGAAAATTTAATACTTGTTCTTGTCCGCACAGGTTCCCATGATAAAATTCTTTAAATTAAAAAGTTGACTCCTTTTGATGAGGGTCAACTTTTTTAATATATTATAATAATCATGAAGTCTTAAAAGTTTGAGAGGGAATGGTTATGACTTTTTACTCATATGAGCATTTATATACACAGAATCAAGAACCAAACTTTTGGTTTATTTTTGTCCTAACGGCATTGTCAGCGGCATTGATCGTTACAGGATTTTTGTACTTTAAAAATCGTAAGGATAATAAATATCGTGATCTGGCAGTGATTTTTGTCTTTGCGATTGCCTTATTCTTTGGAATCAATTACAACAACTATGAGAAGCAGATCGATATCAACAATCAGACCAACCAGACGCTGACCTTGATGCGTTCGATCTCCAATGAGAAGAAAATTTCGAAGAAGAAGTTATATTCTAACAGTTCTAGTTTGACTGAGGGGATGCTGATCAAGGCTGGCAAGGATTACTATCGTGTTAGTTTTGATAATAATGTCAATAGCTATACTTTAAATAAGGCCAGTATCGTCGATACTAGTCAAATTAATTTGGTAAAGTAGGAGAGAAATTATGGAATTATCATATGGAAATTTAGCTTTAAAATTGACGATTGGATTTCTCTTCATGGTTATTCAAATCAATTTATTTGGGAAGAGTAACATTGCGCCAACTAGTGCAATCGATCAATTACAAAATTATGTTCTAGGTGGAATCGTTGGTGGTATGATTTACAATTCCAGCATAACGACCTTTCAATTCACATTAGTGTTGATTATTTGGACGTTGATTGTTTTTATCGCCAAGTTCTTATCCAACCATAATGTTTACTTCAGAAGGATGATCATCGGTTCACCTAAGATGATTATCAAAAATGGCAAGATCGATGTTGATCTGGCATTGAGAAATGGTCTATCTGCAGCGGATCTGTCATTCAAATTACGGACAGCAGGTGTAACTGACATCAGTAATGTTAAGCGGGCAGTTTTCGAACAGAATGGACAATTGACGATCATTATGAACGATGAAGAGAATATCAAGTATCCAGTTGTCTTGGACGGCAAGATCAATACAGATGAATTAGAGATGATCGGCCGTGATCCCG
The DNA here is from genome assembly GCF_036913575.1 of Companilactobacillus sp. HBUAS59699. Lineage (NCBI taxonomy): Bacteria > Bacillati > Bacillota > Bacilli > Lactobacillales > Lactobacillaceae > Companilactobacillus > Companilactobacillus sp. HBUAS59699. The sequence goes on from NZ_JAYKTV010000003.1 coordinate 390,705, forward strand.
AATGGGTCGAGGCTCGAATAAAGGAACAAGATCTTGATATTGCGGATATTTACTTGGCCAACTATATCAACGGTAAGATCGTCGCTTATACGTATTAAAGAATCGTGAATTCTCGTCGATTCAATTTGATTTTGTTTTCAGCAACGAGTAATTTCAATTGGCGGCTTAGAGTTTCAGGAGTGATCCCCAAATACAGTGCCAGTTCCTTTTTAGTAACGGGCAGTTTGTAAGTGGAACTATTGAATTGGTCTTGTAATTCTAATAGGTAATTGTAGAGCCGCTCTTTGGAAGTTAGCAATGTGTCAGTGACGTCTCTGCGTTCTAGGGATGATAGGCGCTCACCGAGAACATCGACCAGCGAAAGAGCCATTTCAGGATATGATTTCAGAACCTTTTTGAAAGCACTTTGTTTTAGATAGCATATTTCAGTGGGCTCAGATGCCTGGGCAAAATTATGATGTTCATGGTTGGTAAACAGTGCACCAGTTAGGTCAACCTCTCGGGAACGTAGCATATACAAGGTTCGCTCGCGGTCGTCATCAGCATAACTGAAAACTCTAACTCTTCCCGAGTCAACGATCATTAATCTGTCGTTAGGTTCCCCAGGTGAATAAATCATTTGACCAGCGGGAATCTTTTTTTGATGAACGGAAACGCGTGCTAGGGCCTCAATGACATTTCTGGGTGCACCTTTGAAGATAGAAACTTGTTCAACACATTTGATAGGATCGTGTGCCATAAAATAATTTTTCCTTTCTTGACATATGTCAATTCTATTTTGTCTAGTTCAGTATACAATTACTTCTGTAATCAAAGAAGTGATAACTGGAGGAGTTACTATGACAGAAAAATATAGCGCAAAAATCGTTCCATTAAATGAAGATAAGATTGGTACAGCTGCACATGGAACTGCCACATTCGAAATCGAAAATGATGTAATGAAGATTCATATTTCAATGAAGGATACTCCTAAAAATACTCAACACTGGGAACATTTCCATGGCTTCCCAGATGGTAAAGAAGCACAAATTGCCACCAAAGCACAAGATGTAAATGGCGATGGTTTCGTTGATTTACCAGAAACAGAACCCGTATCTGGAACAACAATGGTTCCTTTTGATGCTGCTCCACACGATATGAATGTTCCTAACGATACATATCCAGTATCAAATGATAAGGGAAGTTTTGAATACGAAAAAGAAGTTCCTTTGAATAAATTACAAGCTAAATTCAAAGAAGTATTCGGTACCGATGATTTGGAATTAGATAAACGTGTTATTTACGTTCATGGCGTTCCAGATGATCTAGACTTACCAGATACAATTGCTGGAGCAGTGGGTCATTATGATCAACACGTTACTTTGCCAATTGCCGTTGGTAAAATTGTTAAAGACTAAGAGGAAATAATATTCCATTAATGTGATTAAAGGTCGCGATAAGAAAGAAATCAGATGATCAGTATAACGGCTAATACTAAGGCTGACTGGAGTTTTGGTAATGGTGAAGCACAATTTTTAAATGGGAAACTTTAAATATGATTTAGGAGCGTGCATGGGCACGCTCTTTTTTTACGTCATTAATATTTAGATATCTATTATTATACTTATTGAAACTGTATTAAAATATAAATGTAAAAAGTTAGGTGGTGATATTTTGATGGGTGGATCGAAAATATTTTCAGTATTCATGGTTATCTTTTATGCCATACTGCTTTTTCTCGTGATTGCTAATAAGAATATGCTAGCCATGTATATGATGGCGATAGGGATGTTTTTAGAAGCAGTTGTGAATGCTTTTGGGGTTTTCAAGAAGTAAGATAAAATTTGAATAGAAGGCGAAGACATTGGGAAAAACAAAAGTTTACAATGATTATTTTTTTGATGAGCCAATATTTGACTTACATGACGGTGGATATATTCCACTAGAAGTTCCAGATGTACCGGAGAAACCATTGAACGTTCCGGAACTATTGAAACCTGACAAAGTTGAAGGTAATGATGTTTATTACACTTTGACAGCTCAAGAAGGTGAGACACAGATCTTACCAGGTAAGAAGACTAAGACTTGGGGTTACAGCGCAAGTATCTTAGGTAAGACGATCGTCTACAAACAAGGTGTACATTATCACGTACACTTAGTTAACAAATTGCCAGAAGTTACAACCTTCCACTGGCACGGATTGAACGTTACCGGACCTATCGTTGATGGTGGCCCACATGCTCCAGTCTATCCAGGTGGCAGCCGTGATATCGACTTCACATTGGATCAACAAGCACAAACAGATTGGCTCCACGCTCATCCATGTCCAAATACTGCTCGTCAAGTTTGGAATGGACTTGCCGCAGCGGTAGTGGTAACAGATGACGAAGAAGCTAAATTACCATTCCCAAGAAATTATGGTGTCGATGATATTCCAGTTATTTTGCAAGACAGAACTTATCACGATAACCAACTAGATTACAAGGCTGATTATGATGTTGATGGTACATTGGGTAAGTATGCCTTAGTCAACGGTACGATCAATGGTGTATTCGATGTAACAACACAACGTGTTCGTCTCCGTATTCTTAACGGTTCTGATCGTCGTGAATGGAGATTGCACTTTGATGATGAGCATGAGTTCACACAAATTGCCTCAGACGGTGGTACTTTGCCTGAACCAGTTCACTTTACTAAATTAATGCTGACATGTGCCGAACGTGCTGAAGTTATCGTTGACTTTGGCGACAAGAAGCCAGGCGATGTCGTTACTCTAATGACGGATGATGTTCCAATCATGAAGTTCAAGATTGGCGAGTATAAACGTGAAGATGTTGAATTACCAGAACACCTAACAACGATTCCAGATCCAGTACCAACACCTGGAACAGAAATCGTTCATACGGTTATGTCAGGTATGGATGATCAAGTTAGACTTGATGGTAAGTTGTTCGATATGCAAAGAATCGATCGTAAACAAAAGATCGGTGATACTGTCATTTGGGATGTAACTAATACAAATGACATGGCACAAGGAATGATTCACCCATTCCACATGCATGGTAACCAATTCCGAGTATTGAGTAGAAATGGTAAAGACGTCTATCCAAATGAGCATGGTTGGAAAGATGTCGTTGGTGTAAATGCTGGTGAGACAGTTAGATTGGCTGTTAGATTCACTAAGTTTGGTGTTTACATGTATCACTGCCATATTTTGGAACATGAGGATACCGGTATGATGGCACAAATCGAAGCTTACGATCCAAATCATGAGCACAAATTCCATTTGATTTCGATGGATGAGATGCAACATCCTTCTAAGTAGGTTTTAGTTTTGGATGTCGCTTCCGGTCAGCAGTAATTCCATCTGTAGCGAGACCAGTCCGAGCCAAAAAGCGGTCTCGTACTTCGCTTTCTTGCTTTGCACAATCGCCGCAGATTCCATTATTGCTAAATTTATCGATTACAAAAAAATCGCATGTTATAGTAATTTGGATATTTTTATCCATTTACTATGATGTGCGATTTTGATTTATTTTCTTGAAATATGTTTGTCTAGTAATGCATTGATTTGATTATTGTTGAATTCTGTCAACCAATGTGTGGCATTGAGTTCAATAAATTTATATTTTCCCTTCATATACTTACTGTTTTCTTCAATTCCTGCACGACTAATTGCTAAATCTTTATTTCCCCAAATCAAAATAGTATCAGAAGTAATATTGTCATAATTAATTTTATTTTCAAATTGAAAAAGTGCTCGATACCAATTTATAACGCTAGTTAAAGCTCCTGCTTCAGAAAACAATTTTAAGTAATCAGAAATCTGATTTTGATCAAATCCTGACCATAATTTTTTTAAAATTGCATAATCATTGGAAGCAATTAATTTTTCTGATTCTCCGGGAATTTGAAAACGACTGACATAAGCACCTTTTTCTTTTTGAGTTGGATCATTTTCTAAAGCCCATTTGTATGCAGGCCAATCTGGAACTGATAGTGAACTCCAAGTTTTTACTTTTTCGGGATACTTTGCAGCAACGGTCCAGCCAACAACTGATCCAATATCATGTCCCACTAGATGAAATTTATCATATCCAAACTTTTCAGCGAGTTTCACCACATCTTGGGCTAAAGCTTTCATTCGATATTCCTTAATATCAGTAGGACGGGCACCTTCCGAATATCCTCGTTGATCAGGTGCTAAAACCAGATATCCCTTATTAGCAAAATATAACATCGTGTTATTCCACATTAATGATGTTTCTGGAAAACCGTGCAAAAATATGATTAGATCACCTTTATTTTCAAGTCCAGCCACTCGAACATTGAATTCCCAGCCGTTTATATTTAATTTTTTTAATAAAATTTTATTCATATTCGTTCTTCCTTTCGTTTCATGATTAGAATATAACAGGTATGATTTCTAATAGCCGGGACAAATAGGGAGGTCTGTCCATGAATAGACGAGATGAAGAAAAACAAATTATTTTTGATTCTTTAAAAATAGCACTTTTACAACTAATGGATAAAAAGGATTTTTCAAGAATTACAGTTAAAGAAATAGTTACAAAAGCTGGCGTTGGTCGTTCAACCTTCTATCGCCATTTTCCGAATAAAATTGACTTAGTTAGATTTCTGATTCATGATGCTTTAATAAATTTTGACAAAAAATATGCTCCTAAAACAATCGAGGAACGTTTTGAGGATACATACATGAATGAGGTCCGAAATTACGTTGATAAATATCGGAATCAAATTAAAAGTATTTACAAATCAGGTTTATCTTATTTGTATCTGGAAGAACTGAATAAACATCTCATTAGTTTAAGTCCGTATAATTTGACCATGAATGAAAAGATTTATCTGTACGGCTTAGCGGGTGCTCAGTACAATATAATTTACAATGGTTTTATTGATAATATTTAAAAAATATAAAATTTATTATTACACCACTTCCAAGTAGTAACTATTTAATCTAAGAGTAATGCAAACCTATCTAATGATGGTCAACAACGGCAGATGGAGTTGTTGACCATCGTTAGCGGCATATCCCCCTACACACATAAGATCATTCTTTTTGTTTGGTCTAAAAAGTAATAACATAATCTTATTAACTGTATTGAGGTGGACTTTGCATGAAAGATAATAGTTTCAAAAAAAGAATGGGATATTTGATATTTGCGATAATCTTGGATGCTGCTGCAAATGCTCTGATGATCGACAGCAACGTCGGTAGTGCCGTTTGGATGGCTTCAGGGGTAAATATATCTCATCTGATCAATGTTCCTTACGGAACGACCTTGTTCGTATATGCCGTCTTGGTAACCGTGGCTAATCAAATTCTGATCGGCAAGTTCGATGGTCATATTTTTATTTCTAATTTATTGTTTTCATTGCCGTTCAGTTACTTAGTAGGATTCTTTTCTAGTTTGTATTTACCATTGCATTTTGATCAACTTAATTTGTTTGTTCGAGTGACGATCGATATTTTAGGATTGATCGGCGTTTCAGTGGGAACTTCGATTTATCAACGTTGCAACTTGATCCAACACCCTAATGACGAATTGGCATATCTGTTAAGATTCAAATACTTACATGGATCAGCAGGTTGGGGTCAATTATTGAGTTATACGCCTCCTGTGACGATTATGCTGATTTGTTTTTTTAGTACTGGTAAATTACTATCAGTTGGAATTGGCACGCTCTTAGCAGTGTTTATTCAAGGAATAATTATTGGCATCTCAGATAAGATCGTAGTACCTTCGTTAAAACATCATTACGTTCTTTAAGTTCATATTAAAATAACGTTAAAAGAGTATAAAAATGCAACCATAAAATTTGAAAAGAGTTAAAATAATTTGTTTGAATACTATTGCGAACCCACCTCATATGTTGTACTATGACTTTTAGGGACTACCAGATACAAAACAACTGATTCCTTCCCGAAGGTGGAGCCGTAAGGTTTCATCTTTTTTTATTGTTTTCAAACCAAAAAAATTCTCGTATTTATTTACAAATACGAGAATTTTTTAATTATCCAAAAGTAAAAGTTCGATCTTCAACTGTCAGACGATTGCGTCCGGCTTCCTTAGACATGTACAAATAATGATCGACACGTTTGAATAAGTCGTTGAAGTTTCTATCAGACGGATGAAGTTGAGATATTCCAAAGGAAATGCGAACATTCAATTCATTACCGTTGTATTCCAAAGGCTCGTTGATGAGTTTTTGGCGAATGTATTTAATGACCTTGGTGGCGTCATCGGTTGTTAATCCACGAAAGATTATTACGAATTCTTCGCCGCCGTAACGGAACAACTGACCTCTGGTAGTTTGTTGGAACAATTGATGTTCAAACTCACTGGCAACGTGTTGGAGCACCTTGTCACCAGCCATATGTCCGTAATTATCATTGAATAATTTGAAATGATCAATATCAAACATCGCCATAGTCAACGGGATTTCTTTGTTTTTGCTGTAAACTTTAAATATTTCAGCTGATACTTCATCGAAGTTGGCCCGATTTCTAACACGTGTTAATTCATCATAATTAACCTTTTTGGATAGATTGTTGTAATCATTGAATGAATTGCGGATCCACGTTGCCACAAATCTGATGATCCACATGTAGATGATGAATCCGATCATAATATAAATCGTTCTGATAGGTGAGAAGCGATAGATTGGCCAAATGATCAGCCACCAAATACCGCCGTAAATGATTTGTAACGCAATGTACTTCCATTCATCGTTCAATAGATTATTTTTGTTTCTAGCAATATAGATAACTGTGATTGCCATGGCAATCAAGGCACCCATAAAAATTATATTGTAGCCGGTATTTCCCTCAAACAGGTGATGACCGAAGATATAAAGCGGAGCAATGATATTGACGAACTCTATAACGGCGTTTTGCATCGTATACAACGAATACAAAAGAATCGTCATTTGAGTCGTAGCATAGAACCAATTGGCCGAACTACCAGCGTTCAGAGCCTTAAAAATGTGCTGGACTAGAATCATACTTATAACGACGACTGCGCCTTCTGACAGTCCCAAAACAACGTCGTACAGTCGACTTTTATGTCGTCTAGAAATATCCTCAAAACTGTATGACATGATGGTGAGGATAGTTATGAGACCGACTGTAATTAGACCAATGATTATTGCATTGATGTTTGCATCCACGTTTAAAAGCTTCGGAAATACCCCAGCCTCTAACTTTATTGACATTCCGTACCTCTATTTTTTATTTTTAATAGTTGCGTTTAGTAAACAACTATGTCCATATGTAAGTATACTACACTATATTAATAAATTTATATCTATAATATGGAAAAAGAAGCTGATACAATTGTTTTTCAGCTTCTTTTAGATAGTTTTATCAAAAGCAAAAACTTCATTTTCAACAGTCATGCGATTTCTACCGGAATCTTTTGATTCATATAAGTAGTGGTCGACACGGCTGAATAGATCTTTGAATACCTTATCAGATGGTTGAAGTTCAGTCACTCCAAAGGAGACATGGATATTCAACTCTTGATTATTGTAAGTCAAAGGATCGTTGATCAAGTCGTTTCTGATCTCCTGAATTATCGTTGCACTCTCATCAGCACTCAAGCCACGAAAGATAATAACAAACTCTTCACCGCCATAACGAAAGATCTGTCCACGAGTCGTCTTATTGAACAATTCACGTTCGAAGTGAGTTGCCACGTGGTGTAAGACTTTATCGCCAGCTAAGTGACCATAAGTATCATTGAACTTCTTGAAATGGTCGATGTCGAACATAGCGATGGTTAGGGGTACTTCTGGATTCTTTTTGTAGACTTTGAATACTTCTTGAGATACCTCATCGAAGCTAGCCCGATTTCTAATGCCAGTAAGTTCATCGTAATTAACTTTTTTTGATAAGTTATTGTAATTCTTGAAGGAATTACGGATCCACCTTGCTAGAAAGCGGATCAAATACATATAAGCAACGAATCCGACAACCATGTTGATCGTATAGTAGGGAGTAAACTTGTGGAACGGCCAAATAATTGCCCACCAGAATGCTCCGTACATAGCTTGCAGCACTATGAATCGCCACTGTGATGATAAGATCAAATCAGTGTGCCGGTAAATATAGATAACGGTTAGTGCCAGCATCACGGTCGAAACGGTGAATAGAACAATGTAATTACTATATCCAGTTATCGCACGTTGACCGAAAACATAAATAGGGGCAATGATGTTTACTACTTCAATGACACGATTTTGCAGTGTATATAAGCTGTACAGAAGCAATGTCAATTGAGTAGTCGCATAAAACCAGCTCCGCATATCGCCGGAGTTCAATGCTTTGAATATGTGCTGAACTAAGATCATCCCAATTACAAGGACGACCCCTTCGACAAGTTCCAAAAGCAGTCGATAGCTGGCACTATTATTACCACGCAGTATGCTTTCAAATGAATACGCCATGATCGTGATAATAGTTATTAAACCGACTGTTATTAGAGCGATGATAATTGCATTTATATTACCATCTACACTCAAAAGTGACTGGATACTATCAAAATTATAATCAGTTGACATCCTTCACCCCCCAAAATATTAAATTATTTGCCATAACGTAGTGGGTTTATAACCTTATGTGAACAGCATAGTAACTAATATAGATATTAACATGAAGTTTAATATATTGTTAGATTATAAAATTAAAAATATTTTAGTTATATTTGTAACAAAAACAAATAAAGCAAATTATATAAAATAATTATCAAAAAATGGCTATTTATACCTTTATTGGTTCATAAATTGTCAATTATTCTAAAATCTTTAATAAATTTCTGTAATAAATAATTTTTTATTGTGAAAATTACTAAAAATATTTATGTTTGCTGTATTATTAATATGATAATAATTTCAAAATGGAGGAATTTAAATGAAAGTTGTTGTAGTTGGATGTACACATGCAGGAACTGCCGCCATTGATCAAATTTTGCAAGATCATCCTGGTACAGAAGTGACTGTATATGAACGAGACGATAATATTTCCTTTTTGTCTTGTGGGATTGCTTTATATTTGGGTCACAAAGTAAAACGTCTTGAAGATATGTTTTATTCAGATCCTTCTGAGTTGGAAAAACTTGGTGCGAAGGTATTCATGAAACACGATGTTTTAAAAATAGATGCTAAAAATAAAAAACTTATGATTGAAAATATTAAAACTAGTGAAGTTTTTGAAGATACCTATGATAAGTTGATTATGACAACTGGTTCTTACGTTCAAGTTCCACCAATTATGGGAATCGATAATTCCAAGATCTTGATGTGTAAGAGTTATGCACAAGCTCGTGAAATCTATGAGACTGCCAAAGATCACAAACGCATTGCAATCGTTGGTGGTGGCTACATTGGTGTTGAATTAGCTGAGAGCTATGCCAATACAGATCACGAAGTGACTCTAGTTCAAGCTGGAGACCAATTATTGAATCATTACATTGATAAGTCAATGTCAGAGAATATTACTAAGTTATTAAGAGACCACGGTGTCAACGTCTTCTTAAATGAACGTGTGAGTGGGTTTTCTGGAGATGATCAAGTAGTTATTGAAACTAACAAAGAAGATCACAAGGCTGATTTGGTTATCGTATGTACAGGTTTCATCGCCAATACTGAATTATTACGTGGTCAAGTTGATATGGACCGTCGTGGCGCCATCATAATTAATGAATACGTACAGACTTCTGATCCTGATATTTATGCTGCTGGTGACGCATGTACCGTCAACTTCAATCCGACTGGCAAGCCAGCCTATATGCCGCTAGCAACTAACGCCATTCGCCAAGGGGCATTGGCAGGGATGAATGTCTTTGGAAATGTTCAAAAGTATATGGGAACACAAGCCACTTCAGGAATGGAGCTGTTCGGTTATACTTTGGCCTCAACAGGATTGACGTTGAAGAATGCATTAGAGTGGGGCTTCAATGCTGATGCAGTTGTCTATCATGATTACTACCGTCCTTCATATATGCCTACAACTGAAATGTTAACGATTCGCTTGGTCTATGATAAGGACAATCGCAAGATACTAGGTGCCCAATTGTTCAGTAAGCACGAAGTAGCTCAGTCAGCTAATACTATTTCTGTAATGATTCAAAACAACAACACGATTGATGATTTAGCCTTTATTGATATGTTGTTCCAGCCAAATTATGATAATCCATTCAATTATTTGAATTTGGTCGGTCAAATGGCAGTTGCCAAAGAACGTGACGAAAAGAAAAAATAAAGATAGTTGCTCTTCGATAATCAATTAGATATACTTTGGTTAACATAGAAATGTTTTTCATGAGGGAGTAACTAGCAGCGTTTGCTGTAGCAATATCACCAACCCGAAGGGATTTTTCTGGTATTGCTATAAATAGTGAGACTTATGTGTGTTTTTGACACGCGTAGGTCTCTTTTTGTTTGAATGGAGACCTCGCAAATAAAAGGAGGAATCACATTGTCAGAACAAAAACAATCACAGTTATCTAATGCTTTTTATGCACAGAGTGAGTCAGAAGTTTTAACTGAACTAGACACGACTGTTGCAGGGCTTGATAGCAAGCAGGTTGCTCAAAGGATGGATAAGTACGGATCCAATAAACTGAATGATGGTAAGAAAAAATCCCTCGTCCAAAAGTTTTTGGAACAGTTTAAGGATCTGATGATATTAGTTTTGTTAGCTGCGGCAATTATATCAGCAGTAGTATCGCATGATGTGATCGATTCAGTAATTATTTTGGCAGTTGTAATCATCAACGCTATCTTAGGTGTATTTCAAGAATCCAAAGCTGAGGCGGCAATCGATGCACTCAAAAAAATGTCAACGCCTCACGCTAATGTATTGCGAAACGGGGATACGATCACCATTAAAAGTACGGAATTGGTTCCTGGTGATATTGTCTTATTAGAAGCTGGTGATGTTGTACCAGCGGATTTACGATTACTTGAAGCCAATTCTTTGAAGATCGAAGAATCGGCCTTGACCGGAGAGTCAGTTTCGGTTGAGAAATCGGTCGGTGTCATTGATGATGAGCAAGCTGGAATCGGTGATCGTACGAATATGGCTTTCTCAAATAGCAATGTGACCTATGGACGTGGTAAAGGTGTAGTTGTAAATACCGGAATGGCAACGGAGGTCGGTAAGATTGCGGGCATGTTGGAGCGGGCAGATGAAACTACCACACCCCTTAAGCAAAACCTCAATCACTTGGGTAAATTCTTAACGATTGCAATCGTCGTGATCGCAGTGTTGATGTATGTAGTTGGAACCTTCTTCAACGGAATGGATCCAATCAAGATGATGCTGACATCGATCTCACTAGCAGTTGCGGCTATTCCAGAAGGATTGCCAGCAATCGTAACGATCATTCTAGCATTGGGAACACAAGTAATGGCTAAGCGTAACGCCGTTATTAGAAAGTTGCCAGCTGTGGAAACCTTAGGATCAACGGAAATTATTGCTTCCGACAAAACGGGAACTTTGACTTTGAATCAGATGACTGTGGAAAAGCTCTATACTTTTGATCAACAAATATCAGCCGATCAAGAATTATCCACAGATAATATGGCTCTAAAAATCATGAACTTCGCCAATGATACGAAGATCTCTCAGGATGGTTCGATGATTGGTGATCCGACTGAAACAGCATTAATTACATTTGGTAAAAAACATGGCTTTGATTTAGATGAAGAATTAAAGAAATCTCCTCGTGTGGAAGAATTACCATTCGATTCCGAACGTAAGTTGATGTCAACGATTCATGAAATGAATGGAAAATACTTAGTAGCCGTGAAAGGTGCTCCCGATATTTTGTTGGAACGTGTAACCAAGATCGAGACACCAGATGGTATTAGAGATATTACTGATGAGGATAAGCAAACGATCCTTCACAATAATAAAGATATGGCGCAACAAGCGTTGCGTGTCTTGGAAATGGCATATAAATATGTTGATGAAATCCCTGATAAGGTGGATTCGGAAAATATTGAACACGATTTGATTTTTGCTGGATTAGTAGGGATGATCGATCCGGAACGTGAAGAAGCCGCTGAGGCAGTGCGCGTTGCTAAAGAGGCGGGAGTTAGACCATTGATGATAACTGGTGATCATCGTGATACGGCCGAGGCAATTGCTGCCAGATTGGGAATCATTTCGCAGGGTGACGATGAAGCTGTTCTTACTGGTGCTGAATTAGACCAGATGTCGACTGAAGAATTTAATCGCCAAGTCAAAAATTATTCAGTCTATGCACGTGTGTCTCCAGAACACAAAGTCAGAATCGTTAAAGCTTGGCAAAAATTAGGCAAAGTCGTTGCTATGACCGGTGATGGTGTCAACGATGCTCCAGCATTGAAGCAAGCTGATATCGGTATTGGTATGGGAATCACTGGTACTGAGGTATCTAAAGGTGCTTCAGATATGGTTTTAGCTGACGATAATTTTGCGACTATCGTAGTTGCAGTTGAGGAAGGTCGGAAGGTCTTTTCAAACATTCAAAAGGCCATTCAATATTTACTAGCAGCTAACTTAGGAGAAGTGCTGACGCTGTTTGTGGCAACCTTGCTAGCTTGGGATACAATGTTGCCGATTCACTTGTTGTGGATCAATTTGGTAACTGATACCTTTCCAGCGATTGCTTTGGGGATGGAACCTGCCGAAGCCAATTTAATGAATCACAAGCCTCGAGGAAGAAATTCAAATTTCTTCTCTGGTGGAGTATTGAGTAGTGTTATCTATCAGGGTATTTTTGAAGCAGCGATGGTGCTAATGGTTTATGCAACGGCAATTATTTGGCCAGTTCATAGCGGATATTCAGCAATTCACGCTGACGCTTTGACCATGTCATTTGCTACATTGGGGTTGATTCAATTGTTCCATGCTTTCAATGTTAAGTCTGTGCATCAATCGATCTTCAAAGTAGGCTTATTTAAGAACAAGGCATTCAACGGAGCTATTTTGTTATCACTGATAATGATGATGGCAGTTATTTTGATTCCTGGTCTGAATGACGCATTCAAGGTGGCAAATTTAGATCTTCACCAATGGTTGATAGTCTTAGGATCATCATTTGCGGTTATTCCATTTGTGGAGATTGTAAAATTTGTACAGCGGAAGTTTGGAAAGTAGGAAATGTTTCGTGTATTGTTTGTCGCTTACCGCTTCCGGTCAGCAGTAATTCCATCTGTGGCGGGACCAGTCCTAGCCAAAAAGCGGTCTAGGACTTCGCTTTCTTGCTTTGCATAAACCGCAAATCAAGAAAGACGTCCAGTGCTGTAAATGTGGGGAAACCACCACATTAACACCACTTTTGCCACGGATTCCATTACTGCTGACCTCCAGCTCAATATATTTATTACAAAAAAGCAGCATATCACTACAATTGGATAGGTAATGTATCCAGTTTGTCATGGTATGCTGCTTTATTTTTTATGTATTTTTAAGTATTTGCTACCAAGTATATATATTAATAATAGAAGTAGTACAAAACTAGCTGGCGGTGGTCAACAATGGAATCAGCCGTGATAGCGTACTAAGCGATTTATCGCTTAGTACGCTGGACGACTTGGAAGACTACAGGCTTCCAAGCGAGGCCGAAGACGAAGACTGAGGCCGGTCCCACGGCAGATGGAATTGTTGACCACTGCCAGCGGCATCCAAGAACTACTTATCAAAAACATCATCATCATCTTTTAATTTAAGCAGATGAGGTTTTCCATAATAATAACCTTGGCGTAGATCGATCTGTAATGAATCAGCAAGCTTATCATCATTTTCATTTTCAATACCTTCAAGTATCAAACGAAGATTGTGTTTGTTAGTATAGTCGCGCCAAAAAATAACTTTATCTTCGATATGTGGATCTCTAAACTTCTCTTTGAAGTTTTGAAGGGCAAATTTGATTTCAGAAGCCATCGGTATCAGTGGCTTGATATGTTCCAACTTATTCTCGCCGGTACCAACATCATCCAAACTGAAGTCCATTCCATAGTCGATGAATTGTTTGATCAAGGGAATCATTTCTTCATTTGTCCATTTTTCGTCACCAGGTTCTTCAGTCAACTCCACAACTAATTTGAGTGGTCGTAGTTGCAGTTGTGACTTGATAATAGCTTCCCTAACTTCAGGATTCATGAGTTGTGTTCGATTGATATTAACTGATACTGAGCCAATTTTTAGAGATAAACGTTTGGTTGTAGCAATCAGTACTTCAGCCATGGTGTGCGATGGAATATCTGAAAAATGCAGTGGTGGACGCCAACCGTCGGCGGTCTTCTTTTTCATTAGTAGTTCATAGCCAATCAAAGTATTGGTGTACTTGTTTAATTGCGGCTGAATAAAATATCTGTACATAAACTTCCCCCTATAACTGATTGCTTATTGATATCATTATACAATAAACAAAAACAATATTCTTAGATTGAGTATTTCATATCATGATGCAAGATTCCTGCTTCTTGATATTGTTCTCCAATAACTTTAAATCCTAATTGAGTGTAAAATGCTTGAGCGTGGTCCTGCGCTCCTAATATAATGTAGTCATAGCCTGATTCTTTGGCCTTAGCGATTATATCTTTTAGTAGTATTGAAGCTAAGCCTTGATGACGAAATTCTTTGAGAACTGCGACACGTTGAATGTGGATTCCATTATCGGCTGTCGGATAGTAACGAGCTGTTCCAGCTGGTTTATTGTCAACATAGATAGTTACGTGAGTACATTTATCTTCGCCGTCAATTTCAATGTCCGGATCTACATTTTGTTCTTTGATGAAGACCTCTTTACGAATGTTTAGGGCGTCTTGATAAGTTTTTGATGATAAATCTTTAGAGTAATTAATTTCTTGCATGATAAGCTCACTTTCAGTTGTCGAATTTAAATTATTTTACTCTAATTATAAAAAAGTTTGTAGTGTAATATGATAATTCACAACATAATATTAGAATATTATAAATATTCCATTTGTACATTCAATTTTCGATAAATGAATTTGTCGAAACTGGTAGTTACAAGGTGTAGAATTAAACTATAATTCGGTTAGAAAAGGTTCACATATTTTAGGACAATTTAGTAAAATAAAAAGTATAAGTGTGGTACTTTTAATATTAAAGACTTTTGATTTACTAGATGAAAAAGAACTATTAAAAACGTCCCATGGGGAGGCACATATTGAAGGTTATTATTGTCGGTTGTACACACGCTGGTACAGCTGCAGTTGAACAGATTTTGAAGGATCACCCTGAAACAGATGTTACCGTATATGAGCGTGAGGACAACATCTCATTTTTATCATGTGGAATTGCATTGTACTTAGGTCGAATCGTTGATCGACTAGAGGACATGTTCTATGCAGACCCTGGTACACTTGAAAGTCTCGGTGCAACCGTTAAGATGAAGCACAGTGTTGAAAAAATCAACGCTAAAAATAAATCAATGATCGTTAAGGATCTTGAAACTGGTAAAGAATTTGAAGATACTTATGATAAATTGATCATGACAACTGGTTCAGTTGTAAGTACTCCTAATATTAAGGGAATTGATAGCCCTCGTATTTTGTATTGCAAGAATTATGAGCAAGCTAAGCGTATTTATGAATCTGCTAAAAATTATCAAAGTATCGCCATCGTTGGTGGTGGATACGTTGGTGTCGAACTTGCTGAAAGTTACGCTAATACAGTTCATGAGGTAACTTTGATTCAATCAGGTGGTCAAATCCTTAAGAATTATATTGATAAGCCTCTGTCTGATAAGATAATCGGATTATTAAAAGATCATTACGTTCACGTTTATTTAAATGAGCGTGTCCAAGGTTTTGAAGATGGTAAGGAAATTACTATCAAGACTGATAAGGACACTCATAAGGCTGATCTAGTTATTATGTGTACTGGATTTGACGCTAATACGGGATTACTAAAAGGTCAAGTGGATATGGATTCGCGTAATGCCTTGATCATTAATGAATACGTTCAAACATCAGATCCTGATATTTATTCAGCCGGTGATGCTTGTGCTGTCAATTTCAATCCTACAAAGAAACCACTATATATTCCATTGGCTTCGAACGCTGTTCGCCAAGGTGTTCTAGCTGGTAAAAATGTCTTTGGCAATGTTCAAAAATACATGGGTACTCAAGGATCAACTGGTATGGAACTATTTGAGCATACCTTGGCTTCGACTGGTATCACATTACACAATGCTTTGGCTGCAGGAATCAACGCTGATAGAGTAGAATACCATGCCAACTATCGTCCTGACTTTATGCCAACTAATGAAATGCTGTCGATCTTCTTAGTTTACGATAAAGACACACGTAAAATTTTAGGAGCACAGTTATTCAGTAAACATGAAGTGGCCCAATCCGCAAATGCTGTCTCAATTGCCATTCAAAACAACAATACGATCGATGATTTAGCATTTGTTGATATGTTGTTCCAACCAAATTATGATAATCCATGGAATTATTTAAACTTAGTAGCACAGTTAGCTATTGATAAGTTGGATTATGGTATCGTAAATAAAGAATAATTGATTTAAACAAATTTAGGACAATTTTTATAAATAAAATTGTCCTTTTTTGTGCAAAAAAACAAAAAAGATGATATATTAAGTGTGAATGTGAAAGCAAATACATTTCGTATTCCGAGAGGAGTCGTAAAGATGGATAAGCAAGTGGAAGATGTAAATCAGTGTGCCGGAGATGTAATGTGTGCTTTAGAGAATGTAGTAGATCCTGAATTAGGGGTCGATGTGGTTAACTTGGGGATTATTTATAATGTTGAGATCATCGATGATACGTGTGAAATAACTATGACTTTGACTCATATGTGGTGTCCAGCCAGTGACTATCTGAAGGTGATGATTCATAATGCAGCTGTTTCAGTTGAGGGCATTGATAAGTGCAACATTAAGTTAGTTTGGGAACCAAAGTGGACGATGGATAAGATGAGTCGTGTCGCTAAAATAGCAATGAATTTAGAATAACAAAAAAAGTAACCTAAGACGGCAAATATCTTAGGTTACTTTTTTCATTAGGGGTTTGTACTTCTAAAACTGTGGGGGATATATCTATTACGAAAACTTATCCACGCATTATTCCAGGGAGGCTATATTAGGAAGTAGAGTAGGCGTGGATAAAATTGTTGAGTATACCAATATTATCGCAGGACCTCCTTACTTAAGAGATCTCTCTCTTATTTATATGCACAGTATAGCAGGAATAATTATAATTCACAATATATATGCAATCTTACATTTTGGCTTCACAACAATTCAAGCTTGTAGCACTGACATATCAACGATATTGTGATGATGATTTCTTAAAATGAATTCACAAGAGGAAAGTTTCTGTAAATAATGTATATCGCAACTATACCAATTTGAAAATAAGCATAAAAAAAGAGAGATGATAAACATCTCTCTTAATAACCAACTATTATAGTGAAGGTGTACCGAACCATTCGATACGTTCCTTAGTTGTTTCAGTAATAGCCTTTGTACCAGGTGCAAGTAACTTACGTGGGTCATAACCCTTAGCATCGATATCTTGGTCGTGGCCAGCTTCGATGTATTCGCGAGTTGCTTTAGCAAATGCTAATTGTAATTCAGTATTAACGTTAACCTTTGAGATACCCATTGAGATAGCCTTAACGATTTGTTCCTTAGGGATACCTGAACCACCATGAAGAACAAGTGGTGTTGAGATTTCAGCAGCTAATTCTTGTAGACGGTCAAAGCTCAAACCTTTCCAGTTGTCAGGGTAAACACCGTGAATGTTACCAATACCAACAGCAAGGTAATCAACACCAGTAGCAGCAAGTGTCTTAGCTTCTTCAACATCAGCTAATTCACCAAGACCAGTAATACCATCTTCTGTACCACCAATTGAACCAACTTCTGCTTCAACAGACATACCTTTAGCATGAGCTAATTTAACGATTTCCTTTGTCTTTTCAAGGTTTTCGTCGAATGGTAAGTCATGGCCATCGAACATAACTGAGTTGTAACCAACTTCGATACATTCTTTAGCAGCTTCATAGTTACCATGATCCAAGTGCATAACAACTGGAACTGTGATACCCATTGATTTGATTGTGTCTTGTACTAGGTGTAGGCAAAGTTCATAACCACCCATGTACTTAGCAGCACCCATTGATGTTTGAACCAAGATAGGTGTGTTTGTTTCTTGGGCTGCAGCTAAAATACCGCGAGTCCATTCCAAGTCGTTGATGTTAAAAGCACCAACAGCATATTTGCCTTTACGGGCGTTGTTGAAAATTTCGTTACCGTTTGTTAAAACCATCGATAATCCTCCAATAAATTCATCTTTGAATACAATTGATATTTTAACTCAAAACTTAACGAATTCATATGTTTTTTGTAAAAGTATTTACAGTAAAGGTGTACCTCTGAAATGAAAATAGGCGATAAATGCTATGATATAAAGGATTATGAGCCCTAATAAAATAAACCACCAGTATTTTTTTCCGTTTGATTTCATAAATGTATTGTAAATTGCCATGACAAGGAAAAAGGCAAGTAATGTCGTGAGTGTGCTGAGTATTATAAGCATCGGAATATTTATCATCATGAAATTAATTATAGCAAGTTTTTTCAGAAAATATCTAATTATTGTCCTAATGTTTCGACCACTACATAAAGCCGGGTTATTCTGATATACTTTGAGAAGGTTATTGAGGTGATTAATTTGAAAAAAATCAAAGTTATGACAGTCTTTGGAACACGTCCAGAGGCAATTAAAATGGCACCATTAGTTTTGAAATTAAAACAAAATAGTGATCGATTTGAAACTGTTACTGTTGTGACAGCTCAACATCGTGAAATGTTAGATTCAGTTTTGGAAATATTTAAAATCAAACCTGATTATGATTTGAATATTATGAAAGAACGCCAAACTCTAAGTGGCATTACAGGATTGGTCTTAAAAGAGTTGGATAGCATCATTGAGAAAGAAGAACCTGACATTGTTCTCGTTCACGGTGATACAACAACAACCTTCAGTGCTGCTTTGTCGGCTTTCTATCACCAAACAAGTATTGGACACGTTGAAGCTGGATTAAGAACTTGGAACAAGTATTCACCATGGCCAGAAGAGATGAATCGTCAAATGACTGATGATTTGTCCGATCTATACTTCGCACCAACTAGTGAAAGTAAGGCTAACTTGCTCAAGGAAAATCACAATGGCGAAAATGTCTTCATTACTGGTAATACAGCTATTGATGCATTGCGTAGCACGGTTCATCAAGATTACCATCATGATATCTTGGACATTATTGATCCTAATAAGAAGATGATTCTCATTACGATGCATCGTCGTGAGAATCAAGGCGAACCAATGAAACAAGTTTTCCGTGCCATGAAGCGTGTGGTTGAAAAGCACGATGATATTGAGTTGATCTACCCAGTTCATTTGAATCCAGTCGTTCAAAAGACTGCTAAGGATATCCTTGGTGATGTAGACCGAGTTCATTTGATCGATCCACTAGATGTTGTTGATTTCCACAATCTAGCATCGAAGAGCTACTTCATCATGACTGATTCTGGTGGTGTTCAAGAAGAAGCACCTTCACTAGGTAAGCCAGTGTTAGTTCTACGTGATACGACTGAACGTCCTGAAGGTGTGACTGCTGGTACTTTGAAGTTAGTTGGAACTGACTCAGAAGTTGTTGAACGTGAGATGAGTCGTTTGATCGAAGACAAGGCTGAATATGATCGTATGGCAAATGCTAAGAATCCTTATGGGGATGGTAAGGCATCTGACAGAATTATGGATGCTATTAGCTATCATTTTGGTCAGACTGATGTTAAGCCGGATGAGTTTGAATAAATTTGTCTGGTAGTTTGCTGCCGCTGCTGGTGGGCAACAACTCCATCTGCCGTAGGACCGGTTTCAAACTTCGTTTTCAACCTCGCTTTGAAGCCTGTAGTCTTCAAAGTCGTCCAGTTTACTAAGCGATAAATCGCTAAGTAAACTATTACGGCGGATTCCGTTGTTGCCCGCCAGCAGCTAGGTTTGTGTTACCTGTTGAATGGTGGCATAGTAGTTGATTTCTTTATTTTAAAAAATAAAATTGTAATCTCTTTACGTTTGTTGGATGAAACAGAGTGAATTCATTTAACAGTATGTGAAGGGATTTTTTTTGTTTGGATATAAAACTAACCTAACCGTTAATTAAGAAAAATAAAAAATGGTTATTTACCAGGAAATTCTGATAAATAACCATTTTAACTATATCCGATAAAAATCAGCTGGAGGCCAGAAGTAATGGAATCAGTAGCAAAAGTGGTGTTAATGCGGGTGGTTTCCCCACATTTACAGCACTGGACGACTTTCTTGATTTGCGGTTTGTGCAAAGCAAGAAAGCGAAGGCTGAGACCGCTTTTTGGCTCAGGCTGGTCCTGCTACAGATGTAATTACTTCTGGCCGGAAGCGGCAGTTTCTAACAAAAAAGAAAGTGGGCTAAATTTCCTTAGCTTCACTTTCTTTTTTTGGGTTGCTTTTTTGCGAAACCCTGAATTGCTTTATTTTTTCAATAATATTTCGATTGTTGTAATTAAAGATCCATTTGGATGAATAGTAGTTGAATAACCCAACTACCAATTGGTCGATTGCCTTAATGAGGATGTTATTTAATGGGAAGATCAACACCGCTACGATCATGAATATATCATCGAACAGTAGCGAGAATAATCTTGAAACGATAAAATAAATTCCTTCATTAAACATTTTTTTGTAGCTTCCCATTGGTGTTTTGAAGACGTATATCTTCGTGACAAAGAATGAGAAAACATTTGAGATGAACCAGGCAATTGTGTTAGCAAGCCACAGAGGAATGCCAAAACTATTGTGTGATAGATCAAAAATAACGATATTGATAATAGATGCAAGGAATCCAAATAGACAATACACCGCGAAGTCGCGGTGTTTTCTAATGAAATTCATTTTCTATTCATCCATTTCTTTAGCTTTTGCTACGATATTTTCTGCGAATTTATCTAAGTCGTCGATGTCCGCTTGTTCTGGTGCTAGTTCAACGTAAACGGGATCTGATCCTTTGGTTGCACCAACTTCTTCGAAGACGTCAGCAAACTCATCAACAGCTCGACAGAAATCTTCATAAAAATGGTCACCTGATCCACATGCACCGTAGACTTTTCCCGTTAAATCAAGATCCTTCATGTCGTCGAAAAAGTCCAGAGCTTCGTCAGGAACAACTCCGTCGTCATAAGTGTAACTTGCGATAACACAGATGTCAGCGTCTTCGAAGTCTGAAGCATCAGTCTGTGAAACTTCGCTCATATCAACGTCCATACCCAATTCTTCAAACTTTTCAGTTAGGACGTATGCGATATCTTCATCGTTACCAGTGATACTAGCATAAACGATTTTTACTTTTGTCATATCAATGCCTCTCAATTTACATTCTTGGGATATTATAGCAAAAATAAACAACTATCTAAATGAAAATACCGGACAATGTTATAATAAAAGCGACTTTATTTTTTTTTGAAGGGAAATGCAAAAGTTGATTACATTAAAATCTGCACGTGAAATAGAAGGTATGAGAAAGTCTGGCGAACTACTTGCCAATGTTCATATCGGATTAAGAGATATTATCAAACCAGGAATTTCTTCAATGGAAATTGAGAATTTTGCTGATAAATATATAACTGATCATGGTGGGAGACCATCTGAAAAAGGTTTTGAAGGCTACAAATACGCAACTTGTGTTTGTGTTAACGATGAAGTTGCCCACGGGATCCCTCGTAAGAACTTGATTCTAAAGGATGGGGACATTCTCAAAGTTGATATGACTGTTAACTTGAATGGCTACGAAAGTGACTCTTGCTGGACATATGCTGTTGGAACATTGTCAGCTGAGGATCAACACTTGATGGATGTTACTCACAAGGCTCTATACTTAGGTATCGATCAAGCTGTGGTTGGTAATCGTTTAGGCGATATCGGCTATGCAATTCAACACTATGTTGAAGACGAGCAACATATGGGTGATGTTCGTGATTTGATCGGTCATGGTATCCAGCCTACAATGCACGAAGCTCCAAACGTTCCTCACTATGGTGAACCTGGTCAAGGACTTCGCCTACGTGAAGGTATGACTATTACGATTGAACCAATGGTCAACTTAGGAACTTGGGAGATCAAAGATAAGTTCGTTAAGGCTGATGGTTGGGAATACTTTGTCTCAGCTGATGGTTCAGATTCAGCACAATTCGAACACACAATTGCTATCACAAAAGACGGTCCTAAGATTTTGACATCTCAAGATCCTGAATTTGATGCTAAATATCTATTGAAATAATGGTGGGGTAAATGGACGAAAATAAAAATGAGCCGATACCTGTGTTTGCTCAAGATATTCCGCGACATAAAAAATTCATTGAATTTGTGAAATTTGTTGTGCAGGCAGTAGGGGATGCCAATATACCAATGGCCTCGAAGGCTGTTACGTATTATTTACTATTATCTTTATTTCCGGCCTTTATTATTGTTGGTAACTTGATACCATTATTGCATTTAGACAGGCCAACGGTTGTTTCTTATGTAGAATTCATTTTGCCGGAAAACCTTCATGATACTTTCATTCCAGTAATTGAAAAAGTTATTACTAGTTCAAATACTGGTATCTTGTCAGTTGGTATTGTTCTTGCGTTATGGGCGATATCGAGAGGATTGAATACGGCGCAACTGTCGATGAATCAAGCTTATGGTTTGGATATTAACAGTTTGTTCGTTAATCAAACATTTTTGAATTATATAATTAGACGTGGTTTGGCGTTTATCATGACATTTTTCTTGATAATCGTTGCTGTAGCGGTAATTATAGTCTTTACCTTCGGGCAAACGATTCTTAATTGGTTGATCAGTTTAATTGAAGTTCAGGCTCTACAAACTGCATTAGACGAATTTATGAGATGGAAATGGCCGTTAGCTATTGTTATAATGTTCTTGATCGTTTTTGCTTTATTTTATTTTTTACCTAATGTTCAACTAAAGCTTCACTATGTCTTATTAGGATCAGTCATCGCAACGGCGGGAATATTGACGCTGTCGCAATTGTTTTCTTATTATCTGAAGTATTTTGGATCAGCTTGGGATAATTATGGAACGATTGGTGCAATTATTATTTTCTTGTTGTGGATCAATATGTCAGTAACTATTTTTCTGTTTGGAAATGCAGTTAATGTCGGCTTTGCGGAAGCAAGTAAAGGTCCATATTTGCGTAAGAATACTGGTCGTTTAAGTACATATTTGAAGATGCATGAGAATAACAAATAAGGAGATAAGTAATGAAAGTAAGAAAAGCTATCATCCCAGCTGCAGGATTAGGAACAAGATTCTTGCCAGCAACCAAAGCATTGGCTAAGGAAATGTTGCCAATCGTTGATAAACCAACTATCCAATTTATCGTTGAGGAAGCTAAGGCTTCAGGTATTGAAGATATCTTGATCATCACTGGTAAGAATAAGCGTTCCATCGAAGATCACTTCGATGCTGCTCCTGAGTTGGAACAAAATTTGGAATCAAAGAATAAGACAGACCTATTGAAGGTCGTTCAATCAACAACTGATCTTGGTGTCAACTTGTATTACAGCCGTCAAGCCCATCCAAATGGGTTAGGTGACGCGGTTGCTCAAGCACAATCATTTATTTCAGGTGAACCATTCGTAGTTATGCTGGGTGATGATTTGATGACTGATAAAATTCCATTGACTAAGCAATTGATCAATGATTATGAGAAGACACACGCTTCAACGATCGCCGTTATGCAAGTTCCTGATAAGGATGTTTCAAAATACGGAGTGATCGACCCTGAAGGAGAACATGCTCCCGGTCTTTATAACGTTAAGAACTTTGTTGAGAAGCCAAAGGTTGAAGAGGCTCCTAGCAACTTAGCCATTATTGGACGTTACTTATTAACACCTGAGATTTTTGACTTATTGAAGACTCAAAAACCTGGTGCTGGTAATGAAATTCAATTAACAGATGCAATTGATCGTATGAACAAGGTTCAAAGAGTCTTTGCTCATGAGTTCAAAGGTGAAAGATTCGATGTCGGTAACAAGTTTGGTTACGTTAAGACAAATATCGAATACGGATTGACTCATCCCGAAGTTAAGGATGAATTGAGAAAGTACATCTTAGACTTGAGCAAGAAACTTGAAGCTGAAGACAATAAGGGTAAGAAATCTAAATAATTAGCCTAATAAAATACAATCATCAGCGACTCTGAATCCAAAGAGTTGGTGGTGATTTTTTTTGTTGCCGTAATAAAGTGGTAATTCATAATAAGTTTTTTTGTTCAACAAGAGTAGGAATTCCCAATTTTTAATACCCTTGAGCTTATTGGAAGTTTTCAAATAAATGCCGTCGTCTTCAATAGATAAGTCAACGACCGCTGACTTTTCTTTGTTTATTTCCGTGTAGATACGATTATTACGATTAAAATCATTTAGCAATAAGATTAAATCAATGATTCTCATAAGATAAACACCATCGTTTTCATTGTTTTATTTCATCAGATAAATTATTATTAAAGCTTAGAGTAATTCTACCAAATGAGAGGATACAAATTTATGGATTCAGTTGTAATTATAGATGCTAAGCGCACTGCTATTGGTAAATTCCGTGGAGAATTTGCTGATGTATCAGCAGTTGAGCTGGGTACGCAGTTAGTTAAAAAACTTCTTAAGATGAATAAGGTCGATCCTAAATCGGTCGATCAATTCATTTTTGGAAATGTTTATCAAGCTGGTGCGGGTCAAAATCCTGCCAGACAAATTGCTATTAATTCTGGAGCTGCAGTTGAATCAACAGCAATGACTTTGAATCAAGTCTGCGGTTCAGGGATGAAAGCAGTACATGAAGCAACTAATGCCTTATTACTAGGCGATGCAGATATTATAGTTGCTGGAGGAATCGAAAGCATGTCGAATGCGGCCTTTTACGCCAAACGTGTTGGTAAATTGGAAGCAAGTGATGAACAAGGAGACACTCTTTTTCGTGACGGCTTATGGGATGCTTTTAATAACAAACATATGGGTATCACGGCTGAGAATGTGGCCCAGAAATATGCTGTAACTAGACAACAACAAGATCAATTTGCCTTTGCTTCACAACAAAAAGCGGCTAATTCAATTGATAAATTGCAAAACGAGATTATTCCGATCGAAGTTAATGGTGAAGAAATAACTAAAGATGAGTCGATCCGTGCCAATACTACACTTGAAAAAATGGAAACTTTGAAGCCAGCTTTTGAAGAAGGCGGAACGGTCACTGCCGGTAATTCATCACCATTGAATGACGGCGCAGCTGCTTTGATCATGATGACTAAGACTAAGGCAGAAGAATTAGGACTAGATTATGTGGCTGAGATCACCGGATATACGGAAGTGGGAGTTAATCCTAACTTTATGGGATACGCACCATATTATGCTATCAAAAAGTACATCGACAAGTATGATACTGACTTGGATAATGTTGATTTATTTGAGATAAATGAAGCTTTTGCTTCTCAAGCAGTAGCTGTTACCCGTGATCTTAATTTGCCAGCTGACAAAGTCAATATTCATGGTGGAGCAATTGCCATCGGTCATCCCTTAGGGGCTACCGGTGCCAAGTTGATTGTGTCCTTGATCAATGCATTGCAAAGTACTGACCAAAAAACTGGTATCGCATCGATCTGTATCGGTGGCGGTATGGGTATGGCATTAGGGATCAAATTATCGTCAACTACTCGTCACTAAAGTAACGAGCTTGTAAGAATACGCAATCCTAAGAATCGTACATTACAATTTACCTAGATACGCCGTTGCCTAATCAGATTAGGTCTTACATGGTAATTACCAAGGTTTTTATAGTCCACAAGTTGCCGAACGGACTGTTTATTTAAGCTATTTCTTTCAATCCTTTTGCCAAGATGTTCTTAGCAGCGTTGTGATCTCTGATGTGGAATGTATTACAGTTTGGACAAGTCCACTCTCTATCATTTAAAGTGAGGTGTTCCTCATCTCTCATCCAATAACCGCAATCAGAGCACGTCTGCGTTGTATTATAAGGATTGATTTTTACAAAAGTTTTGCCATATAGCTCAGCTTTATACTCCAGTTGTTGTAGGAATGTTCTCCAACCAACATCGGAAATACTCATAGCTAAAGCGTGATTCTTCAACATGTTCTTACTTGATAAATCTTCTGTAGCTACCAAATCGTGGTTCTTGATAAGTGTAGTTGAAAGATTGTTTAAAAAGTTTGAACGTTGATTCATGACTGACTTTTGTAATTTGGATAC